>QCPC01000001.1 GCA_003212695.1 Prochlorococcus sp. AG-436-C13
CAGAAAAGGAACAAATCAAAAGGATTAAAAGCAATCAATTGCTTAAAACAATAATGAACCTTTTAATAGTAGGAATTGGTATTGGTGTTTTGTCTGGTTCATTTTTTAAATCATTACCTAAAAAAGAAAACTCTAATTTAATCAATTATAGAGACAAGGATCTCTATTTGATTCCATTAGATTTAATTAAAATTAACAAAGAGATAAATAAAATCAGCCTGGCATGGGAAAGAATAGAAGGAAATTATAAAGACCTAAATGTAAGTGGTTTTGTAATACTTGAAGATGGGAGTTATGCGCAAATAAATCCAAGCAATAAATTAGCAGCTGCAAGCAGTATCAAAATATTTATTTTAATACTTTGCTTAGAAATGATAGATAATGGCACCCTAAAATGGGATCAAGATCTTATTTTGACTAAAGATGCAATAGGAGGGGGATCTGGCTGGATGAGATATCAACAACTAGGCAGAAAATTTCCTATTTATGAAGTTGCGACTGAAATGATTAGAGTAAGCGATAATACGGCAACAAATTTGCTTATTAATGCAATAGGTGGTATAGACATTGTAAATCAGAAATTAAACAATATTGGTATAACAGATACAACATTAAAAAACTTGTTGCCTGATTTAGAAGGTACAAATATAACTACAGCTAAAGAACTTGCTTTAATTCTTAAATTTGTTAATGATACAAAGTTTCTGAGCATTAAAAGCAGAGACCTTTTTAGAGATGTTATGAGTTCATCTAAATCAAACAATCTAATACCAAGTGGTATTTTAAAAGGACTAAAAATAGACACATCAGGAGATATTGATTACAATTTACTTATAGAAGGTTTCAGAGTCTTTAATAAAACAGGAGATATAGGTATTTCATATTCTGATGCAGCAATTATACAAATGCCGAATAATTCCAATGCTTTTGCAGGATTTGTTATTAAAGGTCCCTTTAATGATCCACGCTCTCCAGAAATAATTAGAAAAATGACAGCCTCAATGATTTCATTGCTAAAGAATTGATCAAATTAGTTCCAAACCCTAAACATTGCTATATCAAGCTTTTTAGTAAAAAAACAAGATCTATGTATCCGCCTTATGAAACAATCAATTTAAAGACAAAAAATTAAAAAGTGAGTTCATCCAGGAAGCGCAGAGTATTTCCCTTTGCAGCAGTAATTGGTCAAGCAGAAATGAAGCTAGCGCTTCTTTTAAATGTGATAGATCCGCGTATTGGTGGGGTCATGATAATGGGAGACAGGGGGACTGGTAAATCAACAACCATTAGGGCTCTAGCAGATCTATTACCAGCAATTACAGTTGTTCAAGGAGATCCCTACAACAGTTCACCGGATGATCCTGATCTCCAAAGTGCAGATATTCAGCAGCAAATACAAGACGGTCTTACACCTACTATGGAAAAGAAGCAAGTTCCAATGGTAGACCTCCCATTGGGTGCGACTGAAGACCGTTTATGCGGAACAATAGACATTGAGAAGGCATTAAGTGAAGGAGTAAGAGCTTTTGAGCCAGGTCTTTTGGCCAAAGCAAACAGAGGGCTTCTTTATGTAGATGAAGTAAATCTTCTTGATGATCATCTTGTTGATGTCTTATTGGATTCAGCTGCATCTGGTTGGAATACAGTTGAAAGGGAAGGGGTGTCAATAAGACACCCTGCAAGATTTGTTCTTATAGGTTCAGGTAATCCAGAGGAAGGAGAATTACGTCCACAGCTGCTTGATAGATTTGGAATGAGTGTTGAAGTAAGAACTGTTAGAGAACCAGAACTAAGAGTACAAGTAGTGGATCAAAGGACTTCTTTTGATAATGACCCTGATTCCTTTGTTTCTTCAATACAAGCATCTCAAGATGCTCTCCAAGCAAAAGTTGTTGCAGCTCAAGACCTTCTAAGTCGAGTAAAAATCGATGAGGATCTTAGGCTAAAAATATCTGCAATATGCGGAGAACTTGATGTCGACGGACTAAGGGGGGACATTGTTACTAATAGAGCAGCAAAAGCTTTAGCGGCTTTTGAATCTCGCTCTGAGGTCACAGAAGATGATGTTGCACGTGTAATCTCGTGTTCTCTAAGACATAGACTTAGAAAAGATCCTTTGGAGCAAATAGATTCAGGCGACCGAGTAGTAAAAGCATTTTGCAAAATATTCGAACGAAATGAAGAAGCTAATCTTTCTGATTTTGAATTGGCTGCCGTGGAGTAATTAATTGATAATTCTTGGAATAGATCCTGGTCTAGCAAGAGTAGGCTTTGGAGTTATAGATGTAAGCAATAATAATAATCAAATAAAAATGCTTGACTGTGGAATTATAGAAACAAATAAAAATAGAAAAGAAGCCGAAAGAATGGTTGAGATTGCAAAGGATCTTCGAACTTTAATACGCAAATGGAATCCTGATCTTGCAGCAGTTGAAAAATTTTTCTTTTACAAGTCAAGTACAACAATTTCTGTTGTTCAAGCCAGAGGTGTTTTAATAATGACCCTTGCAAGATTCAAAGTTCCTATAGTAGAGCTTCCACCAATGCAAATAAAGCTTGCAGTTACTGGTTATGGAAAAGCAAGCAAGCAAGAAGTAATAGAAGCAGTAATGAGAGAGTTAAAATTAGAATCTCCACCTCGACCTGATGATGCTGCAGATGCACTAGCAATAGCTATAACTGGCTTCCTTCAGCAATAAGTTTCATACAAAGATGAAAAATAAAAACAATTCAAACTCTAAAATAAATCAATCTAAAGAAAAGGAGTTGGCAAGAATTTATTTTAAAGAAATACGTAAAGCAAGTCTTTTAGAAACAGAGAATCTTATATTTGAACGAGTCAAAGAATATATTATAAGTTTAGAAAAAAAAGAAGTTTTAGAAAAAATAATTGGTATTTATTGGCCATTAGATGGTGAAGTTGATCTGAGAAATCTGAAGAAAACTTTAAGGTCAAAGTTAGCCTTACCAGCATGCAATGTAAGCGGAGAGATAAGTTACCACAAATGGACAGATGATACTTTAGAAAAAGATTTTTTTGGTATTCCTGCTCCTCTTTCTCAACCTCCCCTAGAAGCAAACGAAATTAGTTTGATAATTGCCCCTGCAATAGCAATAGATCAAATGGGTACAAGATTAGGATATGGGAGAGGATGCTTTGATCGTCTAAGAAGTAAAAGAAGATGGAAAGCAATCAAATCATTAGCGATTGTCCCGAGTAAATGTATTTCAAACTCTTTATTACCTAAGGATAAATGGGATATACCATTTGATGGATGGATAAATGAAAAAGAAATCTTCCAATTTCATGACTTAGATAACCAATAGATATTATGGTTATTTAAAAATACATAGCCAAAATTTTCATGGCTGAACAAGCAGAGTTTCCAATTAAACTTAATTTTGGGAGTTGTGAGCTAAACAAAATTGTTACTAAGCTGAATACATGTTCAGAACCTAGAAAAAGATACGAGTATTTACTTTTTCTGGCCAAAAGGCTCCCATCTCTTCCATCTCAATCTTTAAATGCTGCAATTAAAGTTAAAGGCTGTATTTCTCAGGTATATGTCTTAGGCGAACTTAAAGATGGAAAATTATTCTGGAGGGGTTTTTCAGATGCTCTTATAACCAAAGGCATGCTCGCACTACTTATTATTGGTCTAGATAATCTCTCCCCTTCAGAAGTACTTGCTATAGATCCAGGCTTCATTCCTGCTACAGGTCTAAATAATAGTCTTACCCCTTCACGAGTTAATGGGTTTATGAATATTTTTCTGAACATGCAAGCTCAAGCAAATTCATTTATATAGATAAAGTCAACAAGAAAACAATGCTTATTAGCTAAGGTTATGAATCAAAAAATTGGTATAGGACTTTTGGGACTTGGGACAGTTGGAACTGGAGTGGCAAATATTATTAATTCACCAGAAGGAAGGAACCCTTTAGTTGCAAGAATCAAAATTGCTCGAATAGCAGTTAGGGATGCCAAAAAAATCAGATCAATAAAAGTGGATCCATCAATTGTGACAAGTGATCCTTTTGAAGTTGTAAACGACCCCAATGTTGAAATAGTAGTTGAAGCAATCGGAGGGATTGAACCTGCAAAAAGCTTAATAATGCTTGCCATTAAATCTGGTAAATCAGTTGTAACAGCAAATAAGGCAGTTGTTGCTAGGTATGGAAAAGAGATTTCCGATGCCGCAAATAAAGCAGGAGTTTACGTATTAATTGAAGCAGCTGTAGGCGGAGGAATTCCCATAATTGAGCCTATAAAACAATCTCTTGGAGGTAATCGAATAAAAAAAATAACGGGAATAATTAATGGAACAACTAATTACATACTTAGTGAAATGGCAAAGGGAGGAGCTAAATACCAAGATGTTCTGAATGATGCTCAGAAGCTTGGTTACGCCGAAGCAGATCCTAGTGCTGATGTAGATGGTGATGATGCAGCAGATAAAATTGCAATACTTAGTGGACTTGCCTATGGAGGTTCCATAGATAGAGAGTGCATTCCTACAAAAGGTATAAGCAAACTTGAAAGTAAAGATATTAATTGCGCTAGAGAATTGGGATACGAAGTGAAATTACTTGCGGTTGCAGAATATATAGAAAATAAAAAAAGAGAAAATCATCTACATTCATTAGCTCTACGAGTCGAACCAACCCTTCTACCAAAAGATCATCCTTTATCATCAGTAAATGGGGTAAACAATGCAATCCTTATTGAAGGTGATCCTATAGGGGAAGTTATGTTTTATGGCCCTGGGGCTGGCGCAGGACCAACGGCGTCTGCCGTTGTTGCGGACATACTAAATATTGTTGGAATCAAACTAATGCAAAAAGAAGGAGAAAATTCTTTAGATCCTCTGTTATCAGGCTTTAGTTGGAGAAACTGTATTCTCGCAAATACAAGAGAAATTTCCCAAAAAAATTATCTTCGACTTATTACAGAAGACACTCCAGGAGTAATAGGCAAAATAGGTAATATCTTAGGGAAGCATCAAGTTTCAATTGAATCAATAGTTCAATTAGATTCAAACAATGCAAAAGCCGAAATCATCGTAATAACCCATAAAGTAAGTAAAGGCCAAATCAATGACTCTTTACAAGAAATTGAAAATATGAAAGAAGTACTTAAATTAGCGGCTCAGCTAGGTTGTCTTTAAACTCAGGTAAACATGGCAAATAAAATTAGAAATTGTTAAATATATAAATGATGAGAATTTTTTTCATCCTTATCAACTTTGAAGACCCCTAATGTCTCTTAAATTTGAGAAGCATTATTATCTAGGCAAATCAATGACCTCAGAGGACATTAGTCAAGGTGACTGCGTACAGCTTTTAAATGAAGAGAAGCTATTTCAAGTAATAGGGATTGATTGTGAACATCAGAAATGTTGGGTAAGGCAATGGCCACTATCAGACTCTGGCTCACCAGTATTTGAGATAGCTATTAAGCAAATTTGTGCTACTTAAAATATATTCATTATCAAATAATTGAAATAATAATAACATGAAATTGATTAAATTAGCTTTTAGAATATCATTAAAATTTACAGCTTTAGTATTAGTATTTATTCAAATTTCTTGCACTCCTCAAAAAAACAATAATTTAATAACAATTGCAAGTAATGGAAAAATAGATTCACTTGACCCAGCTCAGGCAAACAAATTACTTGCTATTCAGTTAATAAGTGCTTTAGGAGATACTCTTTATAGGGTAGATTCCAATGGATCTCTTGAGCCTAGACTTGCAAAAGAAGCACCTAAAGTAAGCAAAGATGGTCTAGAAATTTCTATAACCCTAAGAGAAAATATATTTTTTCATGATGGTACACCTTTTGACTCAAATTCAATGGCTTTTAGTATTAAACGTTTTAAAGATATCGGTACTCTTAATTATATAATAAATGATAGAATCATAGATGTTGAAACACCAGAAAAATATCTACTTGTCATCAAACTTTCAAGACCTTCAAGTTCAATAAAGGGTCTGCTTACTTCAATAAATCTAACTCCTGTTTCACCTGTCTCTTATTCACAATATCAAGATAAATTTCTAAATAAAAACTTAATCGGAACAGGACCTTACAAGCTAATTAAGTATTCTCCTGAAAGAATAAGCATACAGCCCTTCGAAAAGTATTGGGATGAAAAGCCTAATAATTCTGGAATAAATTACATAAGTTTCAATACATCTACATCTCTTTATAGCGCTATTAAAACAGGCCAAGTAGATGTTCTTCTTTCAAATTCTATTGAAGATGGTCATAGACTTGCTTTAAATAAATCCTCCAAAAAAGGGCTCTTAATTGAAGGCAAAGGGCCAGCCATGCAAATTGGATACATTGCTTTTCGAACAAATTCTAAGTTGCTTAATAAAAAGGAAGTAAGAAAAGCAATTTCATATAGTCTTGATAGAAAGCTGATTTCTAAACAAGTAAGTTATGGATTAAGAGATCCCTTAAGATCAATTATACCTCCTATATTACAAATAAATAGCACTCCTCAATGGCCTAAATATAGCCCAGAGATTGCTAAAGAATTATTTAAAGAAGCTGGATACTGTAAAAATAAAATACTATCTATTCCATTAACTTTCAGATCAAACGTACCTTCAGACAAACTTTTAGCACTTACATGGCAAGAACAAATCAAACGAGATCTGGCAGATTGCTTTGAAATTTCATTAAATGGAGTTGAATCTACAACAGTATATAAACAACTATCTCAAGGTATTCATGAAGCAGTAATCCTTGAGTGGACAGGAGACTATCCAGATCCATATGCATATTTATCACCATTACTAGATTGCAAAAAAATCAAAAATGAATCTTGTGAACAAGGTGAGGCTTTAATAGGAGGAACCTTCTGGGGAAATATAGATCTTCAAGAGTCTCTTAATAAAAGTGAACTTTTAGTAGGAGAAGAGAGGCTAAAAGAATTACGTAAAGCTGAAGCTATTGCAGCAAATGGTTTGCCTGTAATACCAGTTTGGATTCTAAATCCTAGGGCTTGGGTACAAACCAATTTGACTAAACCTGAATTTGATGGAAGTGGAAGATTACGTATCGAAAAAATCTCACTAAATAATGAATAGAACTAGATCACTTTTAAAATATACATTATCAAGATTAGCTTTGGTTCCAATAATGCTATGGCTAATATCAACCTTGGTTTTCTTGTTGCTAAGAGTTGCACCAGGTGACCCCGTAGATGCAATCCTTGGGAACAGAGCAGATTCTTCTGCGAGAGAAGCATTAAGGTTAAAACTCGGGCTAAATGAACCTTTGTTAAATCAATATTTAACCTATATAAGTAATCTTATACATGGAGATTTAGGCCAATCTCTTAACAACCAAGAATCAGTAAGCCAAATAATTGCAAGAACATTACCAGCAAGTATTGAATTAGGACTATCAGCAATAGTTTTCGCTTTATTCATTGGCATTGCTGTTGGCTTCACAGGTATTGCCAAACCAGAAGGGAAAACAGACTTGGCAGGGCGCTTATTTGGGATTGGAACATACGCATTACCACCCTTCTGGGCAGCAATGCTTATACAAATTCTATTTTCTGTAATTCTTGGCTGGCTTCCCATAGGTGGAAGATTATCTCCTAGTTTAATTGCGCCTAGTGGAACCGGTTTTCTTATATTCGATAGCATTAGAAGTGGAAATTTAATTGTTTTAACAAATTCCTTAAGGCATCTTGTATTGCCAGCAAGTACTTTGGGTTTACTTCTAAGCGGAGTATTTAGCAGATCATTAAGAATTAATTTTGAAAAAATACTAAAAACAAATTACATAGAAGCCGCGAGAATCAGAGGTATTAAGGAAAATAAAATAATTGTTTATCATGCTTTGCCTAATGCATTGCTGCCTTTCCTAACCATTGCTGGTCTTACAGTTGCTTCTTTAATAGGTGGAGCTCTACTAATTGAAGTTACTTTTTCTTGGCCAGGGTTAGCCTTAAGTCTTCAAGAAGCAATAAATCAAAGAGATTATCCAATGGTACAAGGAACAATAGTAGTGGTTTCTAGTTTGGTTGTTTTTATAAGTCTTTTTGTTGATTTATTAATTGCATTCGTAGATCCACGTATTAAATATTAATTTTTAAAAAGTTTATAAATTTTAGAATGATCAAGTATATGAAACTTTAGATTAACATTGCTATTCTGATTACTGAAAACAGGCATTGCTCTTTTGGTTCCTAAGCTTTCAAGAAACTCCATTATATTTTGCGCCAATAATACTTGAACCGAAGCCGGGTTAGCCCCAACCAAAGAATCACTAATTTGATATACATCACTTCCTTTGGCTTCACCTTCTTCTATTTCTATACTTATTGGAGAGAAATGACTTGCACCTTCGATAATTAAAGTTCTGCTTAACATGTTTTCATTAGTTGATATTAAAAGGCCTAATTGCTCTGAAAGAGGAGGTGTTATCAAGTCAAAAGTCCCACCTGTTAACAAAATAGGAACATTAATTTTATCTCCCATCGATTGAGGCCAAAGCAACTTCCCAAAACTATTAATTCCTACAATTGCAGAAAGAGAAGGTATTTCTTTTTCACTAGTGACAGGAACATCATTTAACTGACATTGTAAAAGCCTGGAAATATTAGTAATAGAAAAATCATTTAAGGCTTTATTACATCTTTCCATTAAACCTTTTTCAACGATTGCTCCTGAAGCTAAGAAGGCATTTAAAGCACCTAAAGAATGTCCCATCAATACAACATTCTTAGCCTTAATATTGAGCAAACCTCTTTCTTTTTCTTCTAAAACTGCTTTTAAGTCTTCCAGTCGATAAGGGAAAAGCTCTATTCCACTTGGGAAAGGATCTTTTCCTTGTACCAATAGATTCATTGCCTTAGTATTACTTCCTTGATGATTAATAAGAACTATTTCCCATCCATTTTGACTAAGACTTTTAGATAGCCAGTGAAAATGTTTTGGATCACTTCCCAAACCAGGCATAAAAAGAATCCACTCGTTTCTGATAGCTTTCTTGGATTGTGATGGAGGACTCCAGATTTCAATTTCTATATCATCAGCTCTATATAAAGACTTAATTTTTATTTTTTTAATTGAAGGATCATTTAATTCTTTATTAAATATTGCGTTGGTTTCTAAAAGTATTTCTCTAGAAGGAAGTTTTCTTAAATCTGTTATAAGTTTTTCTTGTTTTTCTAATTCTTTACGCCAATTAGTTAAAACTTTAACCAACTCATCTAAATTAATTTGTATCACATCAGCTGGTAATGCTTGCATAAGGTCCAATAATGAAACCTGTTTCTGATCATCTAGAAGTTTCTCTAAAGTATTGAAAATCATTATCCCTTTTTTATCTTGATCGATTACCACAAGATCACTTATCTCATCTAACAACTTCCTACCTGACCAACTTCTTAAAAGCTGGCGTTCCATACTTCTATCTTTGAAAAGAGGGTTAGATAGAAAACCAGACAAAGCTGATCTACTCTCAAAACCAAGTATATTTAACCAGAATCCTAATTCTATAACCTCCTTATCTTCTATCTGATCTATCTGGTAATTCTGCATATCTTGATTTAACTTCTGATTCCAAAAAATCAATTGATCTATTTCAATAGGTATAGTCATATCTTCAAAATGGAACTCAATCCTTTCAGCCGCGTGAAACTTACCAAAAATAAAATTGCTTGCAGTCAAAGTTGCAACCAGAAAGCTAGCAATTGTTCTTCGCAAAGGCCATTTTGAAGACAACAAAAGCTCTAAGTCAATGGTGGTTACAGTTCCCAGCAGAATTGCGCAAAATCACAATTTGTCGTTTTTTTGCATCAATAGGAGCTGGAGGTGTCATCTACTTCACATCTCTAGTATTCAATAATTTATCTTTTTCTGCAACGGAAATAGGAGTCGGTTTTTGTTTTGCTGCTACATCTGGAACATTAGCAAGGCTTACGGCAGGATTCTGGCTAGATAAAAGTAAAAGCTTTTCTTCTCCACTTAAAACTGCCGCACTATTAGCAATTACAGCTGATCTATTACTTTTTTCCGCAGAAACACATAACGATTACTTATTAGGCGAGCTCTTCTTAGGAGGTGCCGCAGGCTTTTATTGGCCATCTATTGAGCTTGCTATTGCAAAATGTTCAAAATACGGTTCATCAGCAAAGGGATTTGCCTTGGCAAGATCAGCAGATGCACTAGGTATAAGTATTGGAGCACTTTTAGGATTATTGCTTGTAGAGTTAAACCATATAAGATTAATATATATGGTTGAGATAATATGTATGCTTATACTTTTAATTATACTGAAAGATAATTTCAAAAGTCAGAGTTTATACGAAGGAGAATATCAGGCTGACAATATAAGCACTATAAACAATTTTAGCCTATATAAAATACTTAACTTAATTAAGAATCTTTATCCAATATTCTTAATAAGTATACTTAGCACTGGAATACTTTCATTAATGCAAATTGGCCTACAACTAGATCTTGTAAAAGGTGGTATATATAGGCCTAGATTTAATGAGAGCATTATAGGTTGGATAGTTTCATACAAGCTTATATTACTTCTTATAATGCAGTGGCCTATAGGGAAATGGTTGTCAGAAAAATCTGTTAATTATGGATTGAAATTAAGTAACATATCCTTATTAGCAGGATGCCTATTATTGGGCTTATCTAGTATGAGTTATAATGGCTTATATATTATAATAATAGGATTAATACCTTTGTCAGCAGGTATTGCAATGTTTTTACCTACAGCAACGCAGGCTATAGTAGAGATTTCACCAAAGGGTTCAAGGGGAATCGCATTATCTATTTATTCACAATGCTTTGGAATAAGCTTCTTAGTATTTCCTATTTTGGCAGGCAAAATAATAGACACCCAAGGCAATGGAATGTTAATTTGGATCTTAATATCAATATGTTGTGTTTTTGTATATCCACTAACAAACAGATTAAGTATAAGCAAACTATAAAGTATTTTCTTCTAGTTCAATTATTCTTCTCTCTCTTAGGAATAAGAAAAATGGTGCCGCAAATGCTATAGCAATAGAAAAAGTAGCTAATACAATAAACCAAAAATATTTCATACTAAGCCTTCTTGATTCAATAAACATCCAAATAAAAATAGCTGAAGACAACACAAGCAAGTCAAATGAAAGTGATTGAGATGCTGGGTTGTTAAAAGCAAGCGCTAAAAAGCTTTTCAGATCAAACCCAGGTCCATATTCATTGATAAATTTAATATTTGAAATTGTAGTCAAAATAGCTCCTGCCATAGAAATCAAGAGATACAAATAGCTTATCCAATACTTATAATTATTCATTTTTAATAATCTAATAGATAAAATTACCTTATAAAGTTATCATTATGTGGACTATTAGAACTATTAAAATCAAAACGAATTGGTATTAAGCTTAAAAATAAATCTCAAGATAAATAAGAACAAGCAAGCACAACCATGAAAAGGTTTAAATCTCTACATCTGGCAGTTGTTGGTCATGTTGAATGGGTATCTTTTGTAGAAGTAGAAAAAATGCCATATCAAGGAAATATTAGTCATGGCAACCAGTTAGAAGAAAAACCTGCTGGAGGAGGTGCTGTTTCTGCTTTAAAGATGGGTCAACTATCTCATCATCAAGTGCATTTTTTCACATCTCTAGGCAAAGACAATATAGGTAAAGAATGCTTTAAACAGCTGACTTCTATGGGCCTAAAACTACATGTTGCTTGGAGAGACAAGCCGACAAGAAGAGGCTTTAGTTTTGTTGATAAAAATGGAGATAGGGCAATAACAGTAATTGGGGAAAGACTGCAACCAATAGCAAAAGATCCATTGCCATGGGATTTACTAAATGGGTTTGATGGTGTATTTATAACTGCTACAGATTCAGAGGCAATTAGGAAATGTAGGAATGCAAAGGTCCTCTGTGCTACTCCAAGGTTAGGGATAAGCCAGTTAAACAAATCAAATGTAGAGCTAGATGCTCTAATAGGAAGCAAATTAGATCCCGACGAACAATTTGACTGGCAAAGCCTATCAACAAAGCCCAAAATAATTGTTGAAACAGAAGGATCTAAAGGAGGGGAAGCATATCCTGGAGGAAGGTATCAGGCAATTGAATTGAAAAGAAAGCCAAAAGATACCTATGGTTGTGGAGATAGTTTCGCAGCTGGATTCACTGCGGGCTTAGCGGCTAAATGGAGCATTCAAAAGTCGCTGCAATTAGGGGCGGATCTTGGTGCTGAGTGCGCAACTAAATTTGGTCCATATAATATGTAAAGGATAACTAGAGTAATTAAGCGATGAAGGAATTAAAAAAATCAAATATTATAAAGTTAAAAGATCACTCGACGAAAGAAAAAGCTGCTAATTCTGACTTGATATCAATATCTATATTTACAGCTATAACAGTTATCCTTATTTTCTTTGAATCTATTTATATATTAATTAGAGGATTAAGTAAAGGTATTATAAAGAAAGAGATTCTTTCAGAAGACAGCAACTTAGGCTTCGATCTTTATATAAAAATGAAGTCTTAGATGAATTACAAATTAGAAATAAATATGGAATAAAACATGCCTATACTTTATATTTTAGCAGCCATATTAACTGCAATATTTATTTTTTCTTCTTACAAGTTATATAAAAAAAGCAAAAAGACTGCTTCATCAAGTCTATTAGAAAGGTTTAAGAAAGAATACAAGAGTAGCAATAAACACAATCAGAGAATAAGGGAACATCACAATATCCAACTTTTAAACGACCCAAAAGCCAACCTGCAAATAAATGAATGGGATCAAGAGTATGAATTATTTGAAAAGATGAGAATTCATAGAGCTAGGCTAAAAAAATTCGGAAAATCCAAAATGAATAATCAGGTTTATTACGAAGAAAAAGAAGGTAATGTATTTATTTTCTCCAAAGATGGAGAAAAAACAAATATATAGAACTGATAAAGCCTAAATATATGATATTTAAGCAATATCAAGGTATTCGTTAAAGTCCCTATTGGCCCAATGATATTTTCCTATATCTTTGATTTTACTGACATTAACAAATTTATCCAATCTTTCTGAATTTTCAAAACCAACAACATTCTTAGCAAATTGTCCTTTTCCATGATCTTGATTATCTTCTTGAATCTTTTCTTTTAGTCTTTCTTTATAATTTCTTGCAATATTTTCTATTGAAAAACCATTTGGTGAAGGACGTTTTGGCCAGAAATTTTTCATAGAATCTTCTTTATTTTTTTACAAGCTAAGCACAAATATATAATTAAGCAATGGCTAAATTAAAGTTTAACTATTTTCCTAGGCAAAATCTAAAAAGGTTTTAAAGCTTATTTATTCATTGTTGATAAAAGTTTCTCCTCGCAGCGAATTAAATCTATGCAGTTGGGATGATCATGTATGTATTTATTAAACTCCATAGCAAGCATTCGTGCTTCAAAAGAATCACTTGCATAAAAGCAATTTTCTTGTCTGCCATTATCGAATGAACGATAGCGGACTGTGTAAGGTTTCAAATGATTCATTGACTCCTTATTTTTTTAGGATGTCAGTTTCACTATCACTCCTAAAGAAGGTTAATTACCACTAATGTTTTCCAATCAATATATAGTCAACACTAATAAAATAATTCTTAAAGTTAAGTGCCAGGCATTGGAGGCTTATAGCCAACACCCCTATCGGAACATTCGAGGCTTTCTCTCGTATCTACTCCAGTAACAGGATTAGTCCCCTGAGCTATCTCACAAAGATTGCGCTGATCATCACTGTCAAGTACAGAAAAGCTAAAATCTGCACCTTCTATCTGTGCGCCTGCAAAACTACTTCCAGAAGCAATCATATTAACTAACACAGCATTTCTTAAGTCAGTCTTTTGAAAATTAACTCTATCTGAAAGAGTATCTGTCAGATCAATGCCGTTAAGATTAGAACCTTTTAAATCAGCCAAAGTTACAACAGTTCCATGCAGATCAACATCGCTAAGGTTTGCATCCCTTGCTGTAGCGCCGGCAATTGAAGACTTAGACAAATCCTGTCCATGAAGGTCTATACCAGTGATCTGAGAGCGTACATAATTAGGAACTTCGTCCCCAACATTTAGAACAGCTGTGACCTTTATAGGCTGAAAGAATATTAAAGCAAAGAGAATTGCAAGTAATCCCAGCAATCTTAGGAACGAATGATATAAAACCATTTTTTATAAGTAATCAAATTGTTTTTTTATTATCTCGCTTAATGCATGAAGCAATAACACAATAGATATATCCATTAACCATTAATAAAAAAATCTCTATAATAAAATCAATTTAAAATCGTTTAAAGGGGTTTTCCAGAAAAATATTGATGCACCACTGGATTAGTCCAATAAACTCCCACGCAAGACATAAGGAATAAATTCAAAACCACAAGCGCACTGCCCATAAAAAGTGATCTCTGGTGAAAATCTTCTTTAAAGCCTTCTCCTTCGTTTAATACTATAGCCTCAAATTCTTTCTTCATTAAAAGTAATTTATTTCATTGAATATAACCAATTAAATAAGGCTCTGTGCCTCTTCGTGGCTCATAAAAGCTTTTTCATGAGATTTATAGATTTTCTTCAACTTTTTCCGATAATCATGGTTTAACTGAGTCTTGACCTTCGATCTCTTATTACTAGGAGATTAAAAAATTCAGGTCAAATCACCTCGTAAGCAGGATTTAAAATTGCGACATGCATTAATCATAAAAGCTTCATAACTAATACATTAAAAAAATTCTTTATAGTATTTCTGGTAATTAGCTTCTTATCTTTTCCGTCTTATATGATGAATACCCCAAAACGCTTAAAAGAAATAGTTGCTAGCAGCTGAATATTTAGTTAAATTAATATGTCTGAAGGTACTCATCGAGTATTAGAGTTTCAACCCAGTAGCTACCAAATGTCCACAAGTAAAAGAGAAGAGATTAGCTCTCACTTGCGCTATATCAGACAAGAGCTAAGGGACTTAGATCAAATTCTTACACAAGATGGTTTATTGCCAGAAATTACTGAGCTGAAAGAGGTATACAACTCTTTAGATGCTTTATATCAACTCATTACAGGTAAAGTTAAGAAAAAACCCAAGCCAGAATTTGATGATTAATACTCTTTCAAATAAAGAGCAATTAGAAATAGACTAGATAAATAATAAAATTTCTATTACAAGCCAGATATTTCTGACTTTAATTGATTTGCCCACTGAGATATGCGGTCATCTGTCATATCAGACTCACTATCTTCATCTAAAGGTAGGCCACAAAAAGAATTACCAATTATACTTTTTGATTCATCAAAAGTGTATTCGCTTGGACTTACATAGCCAACCATTGTTGCCCCGGCTTGTTGGAAATACCTATGTAATTCTTCCATAGCATCACAATAGTTTTCTGTATATGTAGACGAATCACCTAATCCAAATATCGCTACTTTCTTACCTGAAAGATTTAGTTCTCCTATTTCATCAAGAATAGTATCCCATGCTGTTCCAGACCTCTCTGAATCGGCTCCTGTATTCCAGGTTGGTATTCCACAAATGATTGCATCATGAGCGCATAGCTCTGATAGATCATCAACATCAGACATATCTTTAGGTGTTTCTACTCCACCTAATAATCCAGCAATTCTCTCTGCAATGTCCTCAGTCTTACCTGTAGTTGTTGCGAAATAAATGCCTACTGTCATTTTAATTTGTAAATCAATAATGTCCTAGGCGATATTGGATATAAATGAAGAAAAGAAGTCACTTTCTTAAGTTCAATCTTATACCTTCCAATGTAACGATAGTTGTTTTATAGGGAAGAGAATTGAGAGAGACCACTATGAAGTCCATAGGTTATAAGTATGAAAGACATGACTCCAAGACTTAAAAGCATCGATGTATATAAACGATTAACTCCATAATTCGATTCAACTGGATTAAAGTCAGCTACAACAAAAGACTTTCTTGAGTATTTCGAACGATTAAAAAATCCTGATGGATTTAATTCATAATTTTCCTTTTGGAATCCTAAAGCTGCATCTAAATTTGTTTCTTGATCTTCTTTAAAAAATCTTGGGAACATATATGTATGCCATAAAGCTATAACTGCTACCCAAAAAATCGTACTAAGTCCGGCTATTCCAAAAAGAAAAAACTTAAAGAATTCCATAAAACCTCTTAATATAATAGTTAAGTTAGTAAAGAATATTTTTATAGCGATGTTTTTTTAGTTGTATTTCTCATATCTTCCAAAAACCTACCTCTTATATACATAAATATGCAAAGCGTTCCAATAATAATTGGCGGATGAAAAGAAATTAAATTACTTACTGTCTGAATCTCTTGGCTAGACATCAGAGTGTTTTAAAAAGTAATTAAATTTACGACCATTTCAATTTGCTTGATGTATTAAAAAATATTAATGAAGGCATTTTTTTTTACCTTTATACGAATCAGTTTTACCTTTATATCCTATTTAATCATAAAAAAGAGTGAAGATAAGTATGGCTTATTTTTACTTACAAAAAAAGCCCCTCTTTTTAGAGGAGCTTTTTTAATAGAATTTAATCTATAAGAAGTTAAATCCTGGATTAGGAATTTATTCTGAAAGTAGATTGCTGTTCATTACCAATTGAAGCTGTTACGTTCTTAAAGTTAAAACCTAAAGCCCTCAAAGCATGCCAGAAATGTCCTTGCAAGAAGAAGAAACCAAGATAATAGTGAACATTACATAATGCAGCACGGGTGGAATGTCCCCAAAAAGCAGTTGCATCAGATAGGTCACCTGTATCTACCCAATATGGAGAGATAGCAAATTTAAGTTGCAAGGTCTCACCATACCAAGCTTCAGGATAAACAGTTGTATTTGATGCAGCCCAGAAAGCGGCAACAATAGCCATCCAACCTATACCGGCTAAAGACCAGGAAAGTACAGCTTCAGCTGAAAGCAATTCAGCACCTTTGAATTTGCTCCATTCTCCAAGTCTTTTGTCTTCCCAAGGAGTAGAACCTGCAACAATGTGAAATGCTCCTCCAGTGATTTCAGCAAATGCCAAGAAAGCATGACCACCCATGACATCCTCTAGGCTGTCAATAGTAATGAAATCAAATTGTCTTTGCCAAATCATGGACAGGTCTAGGTTGTAATTAACCTGACGAACTGCTCCTAAAGCTGGATCATAAATTCCATGAATTCTCGCCCATTCAACGAACCAGGCGCAGGCAACACCCATAAATATTAAATGGTGGCCAAGAATAAAAGTCTGGTTGTCTGGGTTATTCCACTCAAGCTTAAATTTCTTAGCTTGTAAAACCTCACTATCTTCTACATTCTCATCAAAAAGAACTCCATGAAGAAGACCTCCTCCTCCATAGACCATAGAAAATATAAGGTGAAAAATTGCAATAGTTGCTACACCAGCTCCAGTCCAGACTCCAGCTTCATCAAAGCCAATGCCAATAGAAGCAAGGTGAGCCAAAAATAATGAGCTTTGATGGCCCATAGGTATTTCTGGGTTGTAGCGAGCCAACTCCCAAAGAGTGCTACCACCAGCCGCAAAACAGATCAGTCCTGTATGGCCTACATGTGAGGCAATAAATCGGCCAGAACGGTTGGTAACCACAGAATTACCAGCCCACCATCCATAGGTAACGTCTGGATTTCCATAGGTCTGCATAATTTTTTAAGCAATACAGGCGAATATCCAATGCAGATTACACTGTGCTCTATAGATATGCGCAGAATAGTTAAAGGTCTTTATTTAGTTAGTAAGAAATATCTTTTTATCAGTAAAAAAAAAGGGTCCCAAAAGGCCATTTTTAAACAATATTTAAATAAATCATGGTTTAACTATTAAGCGAGAACAGCTGCGATGCAAGGCTTTATAAAGTTAACTCAAAAAATTCTACTGTTGGAGTTGAACTACGCATGCATTAGAAATAAATTCAAATAAAAATAATAAAAAAATCATTACGAAGTCAATTAAAGCTGATTTGGAAAGAAAAACAGAGCTGAAATCTAAGCAAAATGGTTTTAAAATTTTCCAATTCTAAAATTTTGGTAAATTAGAAAAGCAATTCAAGGCAAATTTAAACACCTAAAAAAGAAAACCTTTTATGGGATGGGAATAGATTTCGGAAAATGAACTATGAACTTCGTTGGCTTTACTTTATTAAATTAATAGTAGTGTCAAAAAAAGTTTTTTCATGCAAATAATCTTAAGCTCCAGGCTTAAATAACTTACTTTGCATTGTCTTGATGATTGATTTCTCGCATTTGCTGGATTTCGCAACGCAACTACCTCACCCTTCAGATATAGGTTTAGTAAAGCCATCAGGTGGGTTCCAACTGCTACCAGTAGTATTTGGAATACTTGCAATAATTCAGGTATCTCAATTTCATTGGTATGCAAGAGACTGCAACGATCCAGAAAAATTTGAAGGAACTGAAAGACAGAAGTTATCGCGTTGAAAACTATCCAGTAAACACCTTCTAAGTTAAGCCTGATTTATTATTTATAAAAAAGAGCGGAGCTTATGGCTCCGCTCTTTTATGGAATAAATTTAAAAATTAAAAAAGCAATTAAAAAAGCCCCTTTAAATTAAGGGGCTTTTTTAAACTAATTTGCACCTATCAAGTAAAAATTAATAGGAAAACAAATAATTATCAAGTCAAAGAGTTCTTGGAATTCCAAATGGACCTGTCCTATCACGCAATCGCTTGAAGTCAAAGCCCATTGCTCTTAATGCATGCCATAAGTGGCCTTGTATAAAGAAGAAGCCAAGATAATAATGGACATTAACCAAAGCAGCTCTAGTTGTATGGCCTAGGAAAGCAGTTCCACCTGGAACTGTATCTATCCAATAAGGGGCAATTGAGAATTTAAATTGCAAAACTTCCCCGTACCATGCTTCTGGATAAACAGTGGTATTTGTAGCGGCCCAGAAAGCAGCAACACATGCCATCCAGCCAATACCTGCTAATGACCAAGAAAGGATTGCTTCAGCAGAAAGCAAATCTTTCCCCTTGAATTTTGTGTAAGTGCCAATTTGCTTAGTTGCAATATGGAACGCACCACCTCCTAGCTGGAAGAAAGCTAAAAACGCATGGCCTCCCATTACATCTTCAAGGCTATCAATAGCTAAGAAATCAAACTGGTGATTCCAAATCTGTGTTAAGTCAAGATTGTAATTAACTTGACGTATTGCCTCTACAGCAGGGTCGTAAATTCCATGAATCCTGGCCCATTCGACGAACCAGATATTGGCAACACCAAAAAAGAGCAAATGATGCCCAAGTATAAAAGTCTGATTGTCTGGGTTATCCCATTCCAATTTGAATTTTCTAGCTTGTGGCACTTCGGAATCTTGCATATCTCCAGTGAAATATACTGAATGCAAAAGTCCGCCTCCCCCATAAACCATAGAGAGAATAAGGTGAAGTATGGCGATATTGGCAACACCAACACCTGTCCATACTCCTGCATCGTCAAAGCCAATGCCAACAGATGCTAAATGTGCAAGAAAAAGAGAACTTTGATGTCCCATTGGTAATGAGGGATCAAAGCCTGCTAGTTCAACAAGTGTGGCTGCACCGCACCCAAAGGCAATTAGTCCTGTATGAGCTGCATGAGCTGCAATGAATTTGCCTGAGCGGTTGGTGACTCCAGAATTACCAGCCCACCACCCGTAGGTGACATCTGGGTTTCCGTAGGTCTGCATAATTTCTTTTTAAGCGAAAAAGGCGCTATTCCCCATGAACACTACATGGAGGTCACTTAATATGTACGAAATAGTTAAAGGTCTTTATCTAAGAGAAATAAAAAAACATTTTTCAACATGCAACGAGATGAGATTTTCACTGCTCTTTGTTTTTATCTATAGGGAAATTTTCAATAACACCAAGATTCATTTCTTGAACTCTTTTACTCAAATCCTTTTTTGGCAACTATTACGGTAGGAGGCTTTAACCCCCTTGCAGCTACTTTTGGAGTAATCACTTTTATTCAGGTTAACCAATTTATTTACTATGGTTTCGATGCAAACGATCCATCTAAAGACTGATTTCTTCTAAAAGAAAAGAAAAAGATTTGTTTTTTAAAGCAAACAAAAGCCTTGCCTCATGGTGAGTCTTTTTGCTTGAAAGAATTTCTAAAAAACAATTTTTTAAAAGCGCATTTTTCTTTCTCATCCCTAAGAGGTGTAAGAATTAAAGCTAGTCCAAATCTCATAACCAAATTTCCGAAGAAATTTCCAGGCTTTACAAATGTAGTGTCATTTTTGATAGCTTCAGGAGCGCGCAAAAATTGATTGAAGAAAAAAAATATGTTTAGAGAGAGCAATTAAGCTCATTTTTATTGATTTGTCCTTTTAGTTAAAGGTCTTTATTTGTTTGTCAATGTAAGTAGAAATTTAAAATCTCCTGTAAAGCTGATGTAAAGTCAATGAACACGGGTTTGGCAATGTGGCCACCTGCGTTATCTATAAACAACCTGCAAACCTCATCAATGATTGATCCAACTCACTTACTTGATTTTGCCACGCAATTACCTCACCCTTCTGACATTGGAATAATTAAGCCCTCTGGCGGGTTTAATTTTGTGGCAGCACTATGCGGATTAGGTGCATTTTTCGGCGCTTCACAATTCTTTTACTATTCTGATGATTCAAAAAGAATTGATCCTTGGGCCAAAAGAGATTGATTTTTAGATTTAAAGAGAATTTAAGAAAAACACTTAAACTTCTTCGATCATCTAAATTTCCATCAAATGCTTATTCAAAGTCATCAAATCATCAATGACTTAGATAAGCCAACCAAATATTCATAAACAAATTTCAATTAAAACGAAATGATTGATCCAACTCACTTACTTGATTTCGCCACGCAATTACCCCACCCTTCTGACATTGGAATTATCAAGCCATCAGGAGGCTTCAATTTAGGAGCAGCTCTTGCAGGCTTGGGAGCTTTTTTTGGAGCTTCACAATTCTTTTATTATGCAAATGCAAAAGACTGAAATTATTAAGAGCTGATTTCAGTCAATTAAAATTGCTAAGCACTAGATTTTGAAATTTCTAAAAAATTTAAATTTAGTCAATTTTAAAAAATTTTTTTTAATAAAAAAGCCTCGTCAAATGACGAGGCTTTTTTATTGTCTTTTGGTTTTGTAAACCTAAGCAGTTATGAAGCTGTTGAATCGGTTAAACCACCTACAGCTTTTGCAATGCGTCTGAAATCAAATCCAAGTGCTCTTAAAGCATGCCATAAATGACCTTGGAGACAGAAGAAAGCAAAATAATATTGGACATTAACTAATGCTGCACGAGTAGTGTGTCCAAGGAAGTAATTACAATCTGATACATCACCAGTGTCTGCCCAATAAGGCGAAATACCAAATTTGAATTGCAATGGCTCTCCATACCACTCTGTTGGATAAACAGTAGTGTTATTAGCAGCCCAGAATGCTGCAACTACGCCCATTAAGAAAAGACCAGCTAAAGACCAAGAAAGAACTGCTTCAGCAGATAGCAATCCATTCCCTTTGAATTTGGTGTATTCACCAACTTGTCGAGTTGCTATGTGAAAAGCTCCTCCACTGATCTGTAAAAAAGCCAAGAAAGCATGGCCACTCATTACATCTTCAAGACTATCTATCTTAATGAAGTCAAATTGATGACCCCAAACCATCCCAAAATCTCCATATCCAGGGAATACAGTACGAACCGCCTCAACAGCAGGGTCATAAATTCCATGAACTCTTGCCCATTCAACAAACCATATGTTTGCCACTCCAAGAAAAATCAAATGGTGACCGAGAATAAAAGTCAAATTATCTGGGTTGTCCCATTCCAACTTGAATTTATCAACTCGGCCAATAGGGCCTCCTTGAAGATCAGGGTCAAAAAGTAAAGAGTGAGCAAGACCTGCCCCCCCATAAACCATAGAAAAAATAAGGTGAAAGATTGCAATAGTTGCAACACCTGCACCAGTCCAAACACCAGCTTCATCAAAGCCAATGCCTAATGAAGCTAAATGAGAAAGATATATTGAGCTTTGATGCCCCATTGGCACCGAAGGATCAAATCGAGAAAGCTCCCATAAACAACTTGCACCAGTTGCGAAGCAAATAATTCCTGTGTGTCCAACGTGTGAACCGATAAATCGGCCAGCTCTGTTGGTTACTACAGAATTACCAACCCACCACCCATAGGTGACATCTGGGTTTCCGTAGGTCTGCATAATTTTTAAAGATGAGGACAAAAACCTGACATACAGATTACAAGCGTCTCCTTCATATTTACGGAATAGTTAAAGGACTTTATTTAAATAAAATATGGAAAGGTGTAAAAAGCAGCTTTCTAAGAATTGCTTCCCGGGATAAATTCATCATATTTATCTAAAAATTCTATAAATTTAGCCACTTCCAAATCTGAGCAATTAGCTGCTTCTTTTAATTCCTTGCCAAAATCCTCAAGCAGGAAAGAGTCGCTTTCTTTAGTATTCATAAGGGTTCTACTATAATTAACAATTAAATAGCAATTAAAAAAAGAAAAAAAAGGAAACATATTTTTATCTAAAGAAGCAATTAATTCGCTCAGCAGGAAAAGAAAATAGAAATCCTTGCAAAAGATACTTTGCAAACCTTTACATGTCGTGTAACATAGCTTTACATTTTCTTTCCTCCGTGAAGCCAGAAGCTGAAAATTTAATGGCTGGCTCTCAATGATTGGCTTTGTTGCAGCCTTTGGTGCCTATGCAACAACTGGCCAAATAATTCTTCCTGGCATTTTCTAATCAAACCCAATGACTTCTTCTTCTTCTGAATCACAAATAACCACCGAATCTGGAAATCGTCAAAATATTTTTCCGATAGAAGCTGAACCTGAACTAATAGAAAACTATTCTGGATATATGGAAGATGCAGAAAAAGCAAATGGACGCTGGGCAATGATTGGATTTATATCTTTAATAGGTTCTTACTTAATAACTGGTCAAATTATACCTGGTTTTTTCTAAGTTTAAAAACAGCAATTAACTGTAAATATTTTACATCAATGAATTCTCTGACTATTTTATTATAAATAATGATCAATTTAATTTGCGTTTTTGGTCTTACATATTCTAATTACAACAAGAAAGCAATAAAAGGATCTAATCCAGACATCAATATAAATAATTAAAAAAATATTACTTAAACTTTATCTCAGAATAGACTAAACTGAATATTAATAATTAAACATTCCAAAAAATTGCTTCTACCTAAAAAAGGAGAGATACTAGCTGCCTCATCAGCATGGACAGCAGCATTACTTAACTTCATACCAGGCCTAGGTACAGGCTATATATATCAAAGAAGATGGAAAGCCTATTGGATTACAACTTTTATATCATTTGCATGGGTTTATTACGATCTAAATAGGCAATTGTCTATAGATCTATCTGACCCAGGTAATTCTCAAACAGATATCGCTGGCATAGGCATAATAGGTTTGATACTCATTTCTTCAATATCATCTTTTGAAGCCGCTATGTCAGTTAGAAAAGAAAGGGATCTTTTGTCAAATTCATCTCCTTTGGATTCAAATTAAACAAGCATTAGCAAATTTATTAAGGTTCATTTATATAAAATTTATTTTTTACAGATTAAGTCAATCCTCAATTAGGATCGCATGAATTTTTAATAGAAAATTGATTGAATACCAAAGTTTTTCTATAACAGTATTGATATCACTTCTATGGCTTGCAGTGGTTCTTATTCAAGATAGTGGAGACGATGACGATCAAGGCGGCGGTCTAATGCAACCTGTTTACAACGGATACAGGTCCTAAGAGAGACTTCAAAAAAATCATTCTTTTAACAGTACTAAAAAAGAAAGGGTCCCAAGGCAATCTAGAGGTAGAATATTAAGAGAATATAAAGAGCTATGAGATATTACTCTGGCGCTCCAGATAAATGCATGCAAGTAATTGATAGATATCTCGTAGAGAGAGTGTCTTACCTAGAAGGTGCAGATCGCCTTGCCTTGATTTCAGAATTCAAAGAATGGATAGTAGAAGGAAACGATCCTGAAGCTGATATTTGGACGATACCTGATCTTACTGATGAAGGCTTATGTGATTTCTTCAAAAGAGCAATTTCCAAAAAATATTAGGAGCCAGCTCAAATGGATAATTTTTTACTGATATAAAGTCTTTTACTTTAAAAACGAATAATTATAAATCTTAAAATAATCTGAGAAACTTATTTAATTTTCGGAATGTTCATCATCTTTAGAAATTTCTAAAGCTGACGATAAAGCTTGAACAAAATCCGAAAAGTTACATTTCTGTATTCCGTCCTCTCCTTTAATACCATAGCCTGCAGCCAAACAAAGAGCATCTCCATTCCCATTAAATTCATCTCTATGAACCTCTAAGTAAGAAGCCAAGTCTTTTCCCGATAATTTGCTTGGTTCTATCGACATTGCACTGATAAAGTACTTCTATAAGAATGGCAAGAGTTTTGAAGCCTTACAAAGGAAAGTTATATATATTAAAGATCCTAATTTGTTTGAACTAGTTTTTTGTAAGGTTACTAAATGGATAAGCATATTTAAATCAAATAATATTAGAAAGAAAAAAATACTGATTATCTGAATATATCTTCACAATCATTTTAGTGTTATGAAATATATTTTATTTTATAAATATATTTCATAGTGATAATTCGAATTCTATCCATAATTTCATTTAGCCATATTAACCAATGTTTTATGAGCATCCGAACTATCTTTTAGGATATGGTCAAAATAAATTGAAATTCTTTTACCATCTACATTTAATATCATTAATTCCTGATTTAATTCAACCATCTCAACGTGTTTAGGGTTATCTGCTCCTCCATAATTAACTGCATATTTCAATATTGAAGAATTATGATCTCTATTCATATGAAGACAAATTCTTTTGCTGACTTCTGTAGAAATTGGTTCATTAGCCATTTGCTTAGATAACTTCTTTTACTAAAGTATAGTTATATCATTAAAAACAAAGCTTTTAATGTCATAAAAAATATTTTCTGAATCTTCTAATTTAATAACTCTCTTAGATAAGACCCATGGACCATCCTTATTTACAGGAATAAATTCATCTTCAAAAAAAGAAATAGGACTATTTGGCTCATTACTGGAAGGATTAAAATATTGACTGTTATATGTTTTACTTAAATAACCCATCCCTGTATCAATTGTATTTGTCGTGTAAATTCTAATTAAACTCCCATGAATATGCCTATATACCATAGTAACAATATTATCTTTAACCTTATATTTATCTCCTTTACTTTTGCCCCCTACTAATACTTCTTGCCCTACTTTATCAAAATCACCTGCTGTGAAGCTATTCAAACCATGAACGGATTCAAAACTTCTTCTGACTCTATGGATTGCGACTTCCCATAATTGGGAAGCGACTTGTTTTTTTATTTCTTCTTCATTAATGCCTTCTACTATTACTTTAAGGTCCTTACTAATTGCAAATTTTCCTTGATATGAGTTATTTTTATAATCCATAAAGCATGTCCCCTTATAACCAGAAAAATCTTCATCCCAGGTATAACGATTCAAATAAGCATTCCTAAATAATTCAGTACAATCATTACCCTCTAGAATCTTTGGTGATGTCATCTTCTTGGTGGCTAAATATTGCAAAAAACATATTGTAGTCTTAATTTGCACAATTATTCATAAAGACATGACAATTTATGTAAGCTTTAGATTATTATATTTGTAGAATTTTTGTCTAAAAGGATTCCTTGACTATAGAACCAGAGGTTATTCCAACAAATAGCAATGCAGGGGAAGCGGCTAAAGTCGTTTATCCAAATTGGTTGCCGTTAGCAATATTAATAATAGCTTTTTCTTTCTTAGTTTTCTTTATAAAATCAATTCTGACTCTAATATTAATGGTAATAGGCCTTATTTTTATCTGGAATCAAATTCAAAAGTTACTCACTTTAGAATAAAGTAATAACTCAAATATTCAACTATATTCACCTGGTACATCATTTTTTCTTACTGTTACTTTACCTACTTTTTTACCTGAGAAACGTAGCAATTCATCTCCCGAAAACTCAAAACCTAGTTTTAAAGCTATTTGCGCAACGTCATCAGCTGTAGAAGATGATAAAACTTTATTTTTGATAGTTGGGTCTTCTTGCATCTTTACTAGAAATGCTTTTATGTTTTGAATAGTCATCAAACTTTCGTTCCAATTATTAAATTAATAATATAATATGAGTATTATTTTATTAACCTCATGTTTAACATGAATAAAACACATATCATAATACTTGTTAACAATATTGATTAAATTTAATAAATTATATAATCATAGATATTCTATTTAAAAGAATTATTTATTAATAATATCGGGCATATGTTAGAAATATATTTTTTCTTCTAAAGCATGTCATGAGAAGATGAATGTGCTTTTAAAACAATCCATGGAAACTTTTCCAAAAATACTAATGATACTTGGAAGTGGCGAGCTAGGTAAAGAAATTGCTATTGCAGGCCAAAGGCTAGGTTGCAAAGTAATTGCATGTGATAGGTATGAAGGTGCTCCTGCAATGCAAGTAGCAGATATAGGCATAGTAATTAATATGAGCGATACAAAAACGCTTCAGTCAACAATAAGAAAACATAAACCAGATGTAGTTATTCCAGAAATAGAAGCACTTTCAGTTGAGGCTTTGAAAGAGATAGAGGCAGAAGGTATAAATGTGATTCCTACCGCTAGAGCAACAGCCATTACAATGAACCGAGATAAAATAAGAAGCCTTGCTTCAGAAAAATTGGGGATTAAAACAGCAAAATATGCTTATTCCTCAAGTAAAGAACAACTAAAGAAAATTGCTGAAGAGATTAAATATCCATTAATAATCAAGCCTGTAATGAGTTCATCAGGTAAAGGGCAAAGCTTAGTAAAAGAGTCTAAAGATATAAATAAAGCTTGGGATTATGCAATAAAAGAAGCTAGAGGAAATTCAACTAAGGTTATAATAGAGGAATACATAGATTTTCAATTAGAAATTACACTTTTAACAATTAGAGAAAAAAATGGCTCTACAAAATATTGCTCACCTATTGGACATGAACAAATTAATGGTGACTATCAATCAAGCTGGCAGCCGCAAGTATTAAGAAATGATCAGTTACAAGAAATGCACAAAATTGCAAAAAAAGTAACTGATGAGCTTGGAGGTACAGGATTATTTGGTGTTGAATTTTTTATTAGAAATGAAGAGGTTATTTTTTCTGAACTTTCTCCAAGGCCCCATGATACAGGTCTTGTTACACTTATCAGCCAAAACCTCAGTGAGTTTGATCTTCATCTTCGAGCTATTTTAGGTATACCAATTCCCGAAATCAAATGTTTTTCTGCTTCTGCAAGTAGAGTTATTCTTTCCAAAGATAATCTAACTAATGTATCTTATATTGGCATAGAAGAAGCTTTAAAGGAAAAAGATACAGAGCTATTGATTTTTGGTAAACCCAATGCTCACAAAGGGAGAAGGATGGGAGTTGTTCTTGCAAAAGGAGACACTATTAATCAAGCAAGGATAAAGGCAGAAGCCTCTTCAAAATGCATAAAAGTGATTTAAAAGATTACTTATATTTATAGATGGAATTGGCACTATAGCTAGAGGAACAATCTCTTAATAATTACTTAAGGAAGTAAAATCAAATTCAGCTTTCTATTAATGTTATTTTTTGGTACCTACAGATCAAATATCATGCTTAACACCCTAAACCTTTGCACACTTTTAGAAAAATACTGTTACTCAAAAAAGATATCAGAAAAAGAGATAGAATTTCTGGAAAGATGCTGGCTTGAATCCTTAAATAGCCTTCACTACAATAGATATCCAGGTATTGCTCCTGCAGTAGTATGTGACGAAGCAGGTGTGGCAAGAGGCAGCTACTGGATAAGCTGTAATGCTGCAATTCTCGATAAAATAAGACCAATTGAAAGTTCTAAGAGCAGAAGTGCAAGGATATTTGATGTTCTTTTTCAATCTGGATTAATAGCTGCTTAAAAATACATCTTTGAAAAGACATATTTTTATATTTATAGGATCAATGTTTCTTATAATTTATTTAGATAAGTCAACTATATATTTTAATTGATAATTTTACGTATATTGAAATCAGTAAATTAGTCGTTAATTTACATTTTATAGATTATATTTATGTAAGGGTTGTTTTAGCAGCCTTTTTTATCTATTTAGGACTCATCGTACTTTTCCAAATAATCCAAAATGAACAATGAAGAAAGCGGGGGAATGATTCCAGGCCTTATAGCTATTGGAATATCAGTTATTTTTGCTGCAGGGATAGGTTTTTTAGTTCTACATTTCCTACCAAGTACCCCATTCTAAATATTCTTTGAGTAAAAGGAAAAAGCTAATTTATATATTTAGTTATGTCATACGTTTTCTCAACTATAGGGTTTATAAACCCAGATCTTTCTTTAAGGAATGCAGAAGCCTCATCTATTGAGCCATCTACACTTATTAAATGATTCAAAATCCCAGTAAACTCTGCATCGCCTCCAGTTGTACTAGCCAAAACAACTTTTGGATTGAAAAGATCTATGAGCTTTGGGAGAGTGTTTTTACCTTTTATAAAATATCCTGCCAAAGGCAACTTCAAATTAACTACTGGAGAAATTACTGCCGTAAGATTTCGGGGTAAAATCTTCAGATCTAAGAAACCGTGAGGCTCCATATAAAAAGAATATTCTTTATCAGATACTATGTAACCATTTTCTAAGAAAGGGACATTTGCTCCTGCAGTTGCTTCAACACATAAAGGACCTATTTTAATACTTTCATTTGGCTTAAGCGAATTAATATTCTTAAAATCAAGTTGTTCTAAGAGCCTAGACGCAGAAGGAGAAGCAATTGCAGTTATAGATCTATCTAAGAGTTTCAATGAAGGCAAATGGCAATGATCAGCCAGACCCTGAGTTAACAATAGAAAATCTATGTGTTCTGGCGGATCAAATTCTTTATGTAATCGACCATTTATCAACCAAGGGCCTGGAGGACTAAAAAATAAATCCTCAGTAAACCAAGGATCGATCAATAGCCTTAATCCACCAAGTTCTATCAACCAAGTGCTTGAACCAAAATAAGTTGCACAAAAGCTCACAAGAATAAACCTTCAATTTAGTTCTGACAATTACACAGGACAGAACCTCTTTAATATAGTCATACATGAAAATAATAACTAAGGTCATATAATCGTTATTACTTCTATATAAATTTTGTATAAATTGATTCTTCAAGAAATTAAGCTTCATATAATATAAATACATGTAGTGAAAGAATCATATAAAATGATTTAGAAATCTTTCACTTTTTTTCTAAAACTAATCCAAGGTGGATTGTTTAGTAAACACTTTTAACTAAGAAGAGCTACTACTATGTCTTATGAATCAGGAAGTCTCGAATGCAGGAAACTCGTTGAGGCTAAAGAGAACCTTATTAAAATAATGCAATCTCTAGAATATCTGTCTAATACAGAGCATATAAACATAAAGTTAAAAGAAATCTATAAAGAAATAGAAGAAATGCATGAGATTAGGAGAAAATTAGAATTAGGTGTTTAAAATATATTAATATTTCTATATATCTAATGAAGCTATTATATGAAATCCTAGGAATACGGAGTATATAGATTATCTTCTTAACCTTGTAAAATATAATATTCTGCAACATTATTAAGCATTTTTACTACGACTTGATTAGAGCACTTTGTTCTCTCTTGGAGTCTCATACATGCTTCCTTGACATTAACAAAAGCATCCTCACAAATTTGATTTAATTCTTCAGATGAGAGACTTGAATTAGACATAAAAATTAATTTATTGATTAAATAATATTTTATGCTAAATAGAATTAATTAGTCAACCATTACAAATATTCGATCGAGTAATTATAATCTGTTTATTTTCCCAAAATCACTACTTTTCTATCCAAAAAACTTTATGGTTATCTCTTGAATCATGATAAGCAAGAATAATTAAAGGTATAGTAATTAAAGATTTTCTAATATTATTTTTATAAGTCTTGATTAATTTTATATATTTCTTGTATGTCCAACCATGGTTACCAATATCATCCTTAAGCCAACAATTTCTTAAAGCTAAATAAAAAGACTCCATTCCATATTCGTCCCAACATTGCTGAGCAGCTAATATTAAAGGCTTGCCTTCTTTAATTAATTTCTGATATCTAAGCATTTCAGGGGCTTCATGAGACAAATCAGGCGGCAGTCTAGTTGGCAACTCTAGCAAAGTTATTTTTTCTAGCCTTAACCAACATCTATCAAGAATTAGAACTGGCAAGTCAAAAGACCATATTTCATTGTTTTTTTCATTTAAAACTAATTGAGTTTGTTTTTGATGACTACTCGTCAAGCAAAAAGACATTCTAAATACCATGCATAATTTTATATAGCAAACTTTCAAACCAAATATAACTTTAAGAAAAAGAATAAAACAATTGACTAATGAAGCATTACTCAATCATTATGAAGACTCTGTGATAAAACATTGACTGAGATCGGATTTGGTACATGGTCTTGGGGTAATAAATTTTTATGGGGGTACCAAGCCGAAAAAGATGACCAATTATTAAAGAAAACTTTTAAAGCTGCAATTGATAGTGGATTGACACTTATTGATACTGCTGATTCATATGGCACAGGTAATCTTACTGGAAGGAGTGAAACGCTACTAGGCAAGTATCTTGAGGAATTGCCACTTTCAAAAAAAAGATCCATTACCATTGCGACCAAACTTGCTCCATATCCCTGGAGAGTTGGAAGGAAAGGATTTAAACATCCATTTAAATTAAGCAAGAAAAGACTTAAAGGAAAAATTGATAGGGTCCAACTGCATTGGAGTACTTATAGGTATGCACCTTGGCAAGAGGCTCAGCTTATTGATGGCCTAGGAGACCTCTACGAAAATGGAGACATTACCGAGATAGGTGTCTCCAATATGGGACCCAGAAGATTGAGATGGATGCATAATCGCCTAACAAGACGAGGCATTCCTTTAAAAAGTATTCAAATACAGTTTTCTCTTCTATCTCCCCAGAACAATAAAAAACAAATTCAGGATATTTGTAAAGAGTTAAATATTCAACTTCTTGCATATAGCCCACTAGCTCTTGGGGTTCTAGCTGTTAAACCTTCAGACGATAAGGTACCTAAAGCTAAAACTCTATTAAGAAAGATTCTTTTTAATCGACTTCTTCCTGGAAGTATTGTTTTAAGGAAAGAATTAGAAAGAATTGCTCGAGAACGAGGCGTATCCCAAGCTCAGGTTGCCTTAAACTGGTGCAGATCTCATGGGGCACATCCAATACCTGGAATCAGAACTCCCCTTCAAGCAAGAGATATTGGATCAGCTCGCAGATGGAAACTATCAGACAAGGAAAAAGCATCCCTAGATAAACTTAGCAATGAAGTAACACAAAGAATGCCAAACAATCCCTTTCTAAGTGACTGAATGAAGTGGGAAATCTATATTTGTTTTCTTTCGGTATATAATAATTTCATTAATAGAATTGAGATATTGAAAATCAATGTAATTACATTAGCAACTAATACTGGTAGTGAATGTAATTGAAAACCATAAACAATCCAAAAAACAAGTCCTGATATAAATAGAAGCAACATTAAAAATGATACGTCTTCAGCTGACCTTGTTCTATATGTTCTAAGTACTTGAGGTAAAAAAGCAATTGTGGTTAGGAACGCAGCGATATAGCCATAGAAATCCATCCTCACAACCTATTCTGATTTAAGTTTTAAAGTGTAGGATAAACAAGTCGAGATTCAGAATATAAATCGTAAATTACCTATAATGTCTTATTGATTTATTGAGAAATAACTAGCTATATTTGCAATCGCCAAAATCGTTTAAAAAAATTAAATTTGTACTAATTATAAAAATATCCACAGTTTTAACACTTAGCCATTAAAGTCTAAGAGATTTAAACTAAAAAATTGCTAAAAAAAGACGAAAAGAAGGCTATTACAAGGCTTGCATTACTAAGTGTAGGCTGGGGCGTAGGTCTTGATAGATTCTATGAAGGCAGAAACAAAGATGGAATACTTTCCTTTCTATTCTTGGATGGACATTGATTTTTGGAAGTCTTCTTTATCTATCTCCATGTAATGGATATGACTATAACGAAGGAGTAAAAACCTACTCTGATATGAGTTTTAAAGCTCTTTCAATTTTTCCTCTTGGGTTTGGTACATACGGAATAATATTAGTTATCCGCAAAGTATTTAAACTTCTTAGATCTTTTGAATCTGCAGAGTAAAAAAGCAAATAATAGTAATCTTTTGATTTTCAAGCTCAACAAAGATTATTAGCTTATTTTTTAGGTTATATTTAACTATTAATCTAATTAAATATAAATTAGGAGAGATTTGGCTCTAATTAGTCTCAAAGATGCCTCAAAAGATTTTGGAGTCAGGACTCTATTTAAAAATTTAGACATCTATATAAATAAAAACGAGAGACTTGGCCTAATTGGTTCAAATGGTTCTGGCAAATCAACGTTACTAAAAGTCATTGCTGGTATTGAGCCGCTCGAAACAGGAATAAGGATTTGCTCTCCAATTATTCGTATATCTATAGTTGGACAAGAAAATACTTTAAACAAAAACAAAACAGTTTTAGAAGAGGTTCTTAAAGGATGTGGTGACAAAAGAGACCTCTTAATTCGTTTTAAGACCCTTAGTAAAAAGGTTGCTGAAAATCCCCAAGACGAAAGTCTACTAGAAGCTCTTGGACGCTTAAGTCAATCAATGGACAATAAAGGTGCATGGAATATTGAGCAAAAATGCGAAGAAGTCCTAAGAAAACTTGGGATAGAAGACGTTAACAAAAAGGTTGAAGAGTTATCAGGTGGTTATCAAAAAAGAGTCGCTTTAGCCTCTGCTTTAGTGTCAATCCCTGATGTTTTACTCCTTGACGAGCCCACTAATCATCTAGATGCTTCTGCAGTTCAATGGTTGCAAGGGTGGCTTAAAAAGTATAAAGGTTCATTAGTTCTTATAACTCACGATAGATACTTCCTCGACAAAGTTACTACGAAAATGATCGAAATTGACCGTGGGAAAACTTCTACTTATAAAGGAAACTATAGTGAATATCTTAATCAAAAGACAGCCCAAAAAGGTTCAGAAGAATCATCTTACAATAAATTTCGAAGTATCTTAAGAAAAGAATTGAGCTGGTTGAGGCAAGGTCCAAAAGCAAGAAGTAGTAAACAAAAGGCTAGAATTCAAAGAATAGAAAAGATGAAATCAAAGGGAGTAATTAGAGGAGAAGACAGACTAGAGATTAATTCCTTAACCAGAAGGATTGGGAAAAAAGCAATTGAAATAGAGCACCTATGCTTAACAACCAATGAACTTAATAATAGCAAGGAAATATTAAGTGACTTCACATATAGTTTCAGTCCTCAGGACAGAGTAGGAATTATTGGGCCCAATGGGAGTGGTAAATCTAGCCTTTTAGATGCTATTGCAGGCATTAAAAAACCACTTAGTGGGAAAATCGAATTAGGGCAGACTGTTCATATTGGCTACTTAGATCAGCACACAGATGAGTTAAGCGAAGTTAAGTATCTAGAAAAAAAAGTTATAGACTTTATTGAAGAGGCTGGAGGAGAAAAAGAAACCAATAAAAAGCAATTTAATACTTCTAAATTACTTGAAAGTTTTCTTTTTACACCATCAGAACAGCACAGTAAAATATCAAAACTCTCAGGAGGTGAAAAAAGAAGACTAACTCTTTGCAAAATACTTATTCAATCTCCAAATATATTGCTATTAGATGAACCTACAAACGATTTAGATATAAGTACATTAAGTGTTCTTGAAGATTTTATTGAAAATTTTAAAGGTTGTGTAATTGTAGTTTCACATGATCGTTATTTTCTTGATCGAACAGTAGATAGAATTTTTGAATTTGATTGTAATAAATTAATAAGGTATGAAGGTAACTACACTTCTTATCTGGAACAAAAGAAAGTTGATCTTAGAAATAAAAAAAATATTCCTCTAGAAAAAAATAAAACTCTAACCTCCTACAAATATTCAGAATCAGACTCAAAAGATAGTCCAAGAAAGATAAGTTTCAAAGATCAGCGAGAGATAGTAGCTTTAGAAGAAAGAATAATAGAATTAGAAATACAGAAAAAAAATATTGAAAGCAATCTATCAACTAGTAAATCTGGCAAAGATATTAATAAATTAAGTATAAACTTAGCTGAAATAGCTCAGCAGATTCAGGATTCGGAGGAAAGATGGCTAGTTCTTAATGAACTCAATTTTTAAAGAAATTATCTTCGATTTCTTCCACCATTGTCTTGGCGTCTTCCATCTCTTGAGTCTCTGCGAGGCTCTGCCTTGTTTACTCTGATATTTCTGCCCATCCATTCAACATCCTGAAGATCATCAATAGCTTTTTGCTCGTCAGCTTGATTAGCCATTTCAACAAAAGCAAATCCACGTTTCCTACCTGTTTCACGATCAAGTGGAATTTTGCAGTCTTTAACCTCTCCATAACTGCTAAAAACTCCAACAATATCCTCCTGTTCAGCATCAAAAGAAAGATTTCCAATAAAAATTGTCATACAAAAAGGACCTAGAAGAAATTAATAAAAAAATGGTCCTAAAGGAAAGTCTCTATTACTAAAGCTTTAAGGCTTAAGCAAATTTAGATAGCCATTTGGAGCATATATTAATATTCTATTTCAATGAAGCCTGCTATCAAGTGAATAATGAAGAATTTAATCAAAATAATTCTCAAAAACATTTACTAAGTAGATAAGATCACTATCGTTGGAGAAATGATATTGCTAAATGACAAACCCAGTTGAGTTTGGATCTTTTTATAAACTTCTCCAAGCAGTAAGGGATGGCAATGAAAAAAAAGGCCAAGAATTGGAGTGGATGTTAGCTGAATATGAACATGCTAAAGATGCTACAAGCGCATATGACGAGCTTGGACAGATTTTCTGTCATCATGGTGTTATGGAACTATATGAATATACCGGTGTTGAAAATGTTTCTTATATAAATAGCTTAGACAACTCAGTCTGGTCTTACTTAAAAGTAAGAATGAACAAAGGATTACATCAATACATGGTTCAATCTATGCTCACACATGCTAAAGATCATCAGTTAGCAAAAAAAGTCTCTGACAAATGGAATGGCAAGATTCAGGAAATAGAAGAAAATATTGAGGATTTAGCCAATTATGTGGCCGAAGGGATAGTAGAATTGATTATTTAACTATAACAATAATAAATTTTCCTCATATTGGATAACTCTATGGACTAAATAAATTAAAGAAAATTCTGAATATAGAAAATCGAGAATTTCATGTTATGGCCAACTAATTTTAAACTGAGCAAGGATTTATTTAATATCTATTAATCTCTATAAGATTAAGCGGCCTAATCTAAGTTGATTCCTAGTGCTTATAACAAGTCTCAAGAAAAAAGCAACTGCTTAAGAAGGATGTCATTGATTTAAGCAAATTAGTAGCAATTTATATATTCATTAGGTAGCTTGAATTAGCTTAATAAAAACATGCAAGAAGTTAATTCAGCACTTGAATCATTATCGCTTGCTGTTATTCATGTTTTGGATAGATCAAAGCATTTAAAGGGCAAGGATCAATATGCTCTAATAAATGAATTTGCCGAATGGATTGTCGATCTACCAAGCTATGAGGATGTTATAGCTTTCCCAGATATGACTATTAATAGAGATCATGAGGAATGACTCTTAGCAAAACTATATCTTGACTAAACAATCTTGATTAAATATATAAATGGAGTTAATAGCTAGATATAAAAATTCAGGCTTCAAATCTGTAGCAGATGGCATAATAGCTTTTTTTGATAAGCGTAGTGATTTGCATCAGAAAGGCATAACTTTTGGAGACAATTTATCTAAACCTGAATTGCAGTCTAAGATTTCTACCGATATCAGCCTTGTAGCTATTGACCGTTCTGCCCCAGAAGCATATGCACTGTCTCAAATAATACTTCGTGGTGTTAATGCAGCTCTCAATCATTACCTCAAGACACGTTCTATTTTGAAAGAATGCTGCCCTGAAAATGATCTATTTGTAAATCCAATTTTTAACTTGCAAAGATATGCTCCTAAAGAAGGATTCAGGCAATGGCATTGTGATTGGAGCATTAGCAATGAAGCTACTGAACCAATGCACAGGGTGCTTGCATGGATACTTTATTGCAACGATGTTGAATCCGCCGGAACAGAGTTTCACTGGCAAAAACACCATGAAGAAGCAGAACACGGAAAGCTTATAATTTTTCCTGCTGGTATTTCACATATTCATAGAGGTCGCATAAGCGATTCTGAGACTAAAACCATTGCCACAGGATGGATCAATGCAGGTAAACAAGCTTCCTATCTTTCACGCTTGGCAAAATTTGATAATTAGTTTTTTCTCTTATTTCAATCATAAAAGCCTAAACTGCTTAATAAATAATTAGAGTTAAGTGCTTAAAGCAAATTATTTAACACAATTATTTTTTATTCTTGTCATTCTATAAGAAATTAAATTTCATTATTGCAATAAAATATGTCCACCCAAGAACTTCTAGAAGATTCTTTGAAAGAACCCGCCATAGGTCAAACATCTAAATTCCATTGGCATGCAACTCCAATTGGTATAGCGGCCTTATGTAAAAAAGAGATGCCTGATCCTGCCAAAAACTCATATGAGGATGCCCTTAGGGAAGGTCTTGAGGTGGGTCTTGATCTAAGTAGAGAAGAAAGAGAGTCCCATTATTCAAAAAAAGGTTTAGTAATACTTTTTTATTCCTAGGAGTTAGGAATAATATCCTTCAATATTTATATGTCTTTTATATGTCTCTATTTATATTAATAAAGCCCAATATATAAATATAATTCCTTAAACTTTAAATAAGATCTTACGAAGAAAAAAATAATATAGATATATTTTTGTTGTTAATTTTCACAAAATACGAATTCTGCAGCCACCATAGTAGAAGTATTTATTTAATAATGAATCTGACAAGCGAAGGAATACGAAAAAGCATAGGGCCAGGAATCATATTGGCTGGTGCCTGTATTGGAGGTTCACATTTAATGTCCTCAACAACAGCTGGAGCAAAATTTGGCTTTTCATTGGTTGGGTTAATATTACTTACGAATTTATTTAAATATCCCTTCCTTCTCGTAGGAACAAGATTCACTGCTGTTACAGGCCTTTCATTATTAGAGGGATTTAAAGCTCGCAACCGATTATATTTACCTCTTTATTTAATAGTAAGTTTAATAACAGGTACCTGCACTATTGCCGCCGTTAGCAATCTTACTGGTCTTCTTTTAAGAAATGTACCTATTCTAAAAAATTTCCCTCCAATGGATTTGTCAATTGGAGTTTTAGTCATAAGTGGTTTAATTCTATTGCTAGGTCACTATAAAGCGCTGGACCGAATATCAAAAGCACTTGTAGTTATACTAGCGTTTTTAACAAGCATTGCGTTTATATCGCTGTTAGGTAGCAAATCGCTCAATGCTGTAGATATTAATTTCTTTAATAGCTCACCAAGTCCTTGGACATTATCTAATTTATCTTTCCTCATTCCTTTAATGGGTTGGATGCCTGGTCCAGTTGAATTATGTGTATGGCCTTCTCTATGGATGTTCTCAAGATCTAGAGAGGCAAAGTATATTGCAAGCAAAAAGGAAGCCGAGTTTGACTTTAACCTTGGTTATCTCATTACTGTTATAACTGCGATTCTCTTCTTATCATTAGGTGCATTCACTATGTATCAAAAAGGTGATGGGATGTTGGCCGGCAGCGGACTCTCCTTTGCACAAAATCTTATTCGCCTTTACACAGAATCATTAGGTGGTTGGGCTAAATGGATAATTGTTCCAGCATCAATTGCTGCAATGTTTAGCACTACTTTAACCTGCTTAGATGCATATCCTAGAAGCATATCTGCAGTTCAGGGTCTTTTACAAAATAAAGATAGAGGAATCACATCCTCTGCTGCTGAAAAAAGACGTCTCAGAATATGGATGGTTTTACATATATTTGCATCATTGACAGCCCTACTTATTGCAAAATCTGGTGGCATAAGTGTTAAACATTTCGTATTTGGAGCCATGACAGGAAGTTTCTTAACAGCTCCTATATTTGCTTGGATGGCTATGGATACTATTAATAGTGATTTAGTCGAAAAAAGATATCAATATGGTATTGTTATGAAATCTTTGTCGTGGATAGGTTTGATATTCCTAGGGGGATTTAGTTTATTATTTATTGCTAATAAATTCTTTGGTTTTGGGGTTATGAATTAAACACACTATAAAAGCAAATCAATCAATGAGGTAAGTAAGACCCTTTTGGATATAATTTTGAAATTGCGATATGCTGACTATACTTTTTCTCAACTTGTTCTTTTTTAATTCTATAGTTTAAAAGTATTAGATTATGAGCAATCCAAAGGACAAAGCATAAAACAAAAATCGGATTTATTGGGTGTACCAATTCATTCGTAAATTTCTACTTTACAACCTGGCAACATTTCTTCTACTTGTCATAAGTATTTAAGCTTAAATCAACCAAAAGTTCTCCCATTCCAACCCCAGGAATTTGCAGATACATCCTCAAAACCTATATATATTCTTTGGCTAGGTATAGCAGTAGCTTTTTCAATTAACTTACAAAATGCCGCGGTCATTTTAGACGAATCAATTGAACCAATTGACTTTATTTCGACATAACAACATGGTTCTGTAGTTCCTGCAAATGTCATAGGTACTTTTGTTTGCAATAAGGTCATTACAAATTGTTCTGGTTTACCTGTAAGCACAGATAATTCATTCGAAAGTTTTTGAAGCAGTAACTCAGGCCTTTCTAAATTAGAAATAGATGTTTTGACATTAATTAACGGCATATGCTTTAAAAGGAGAGAAGAAATGTAGCCATCAATTTATTTCTATCCCTTTTAAAAGTCAACGCCACATAATATTCAAATAAATAAAAATTTATCCATGATTTAAATTATTCACCTAGCCTTCTCAACAAATTATTATAAGCCTGAAAAACAAGATCAAGTTGTGGGGATTGCCCATATTCTGCAAGCATTCCCATAGCACCTGCATTTAGTCCAAACAAGGTATTTCTGTCTTCATTACTAGCTATATAACTTTGGATCCATCCTACACAAACTAATCTTTGTCCTTTAGTTACTTTCTTGACTGAATGCAAACTTGTGCTTGGATAAAAAACTGCTTCTCCTTCAGAAAGTTTTATTTCCTTTTCTTCCTGAGTAGTTTGAATACAAAGTTCTCCTCCTTCATATGAGCTTTTATCACTCAAAAACAATGTAAAAGAAATATCACTTCTACCTGACTTCATAAAAGCATTGTCTACATGCATTCCATAACCCTGGGAAAATTCAGATTTTGAGAACATTACTCCATGTATTTTTTTTGGAAGGCAATAGCCATTGATAAGATTATTTGATTTGATTTGACTAGTTACGTTGGTACTACATTCAACATATGTGGTTGAATCTTTTTTCAACTGTAAGTTGTTTTTTACTTTAGATGCCTGATAGCCAGCAGTTTTCTTGCCATCTTCCCAATCTTCACTATTACTAAGAAGCTTATTCCTAAGCAAACTTACCTCTTCTTTATCAAAGACTTCGTGAATCAAATGATCCATCTTGGCATCAAAATAATCTCATTTTTTTTCAACTTAGCCATATTTATAATAAAAGAACTAAGAAGTGTCTATTCCTACAATAATATTTTAGATCAACTTAGACTGATGATAATTTCTGCCTCTTGTTGTCCCAGAGAATATATTTGAAACATCTATGAATATCTCTAATCCTCAAATATTTTGCTCCAATAAGAAGGTGTTTATTTTTGTTGTGACAAGCACGTAATTGATAGTTTGGGATACGGTCACAAAGGTGATGAATGCTGTGAAATGAAATATCCGCAAAGAACCAATTCAACACTCTAGGGATATCTAAATTACTACTTCCTTCAACAGCTCCTTGCAAAGAGCTCCATTCCTCTGTTCTGCTCGCGTAAGATCCTTCAAAGTTGTGTTGTACAAAAAATATACATATAAATATGGCTGCCGAAGCGGTCATGATAATTGAGTAACAAGTCCAAAAAAGGCCAAGTCCAAGCCATTTACTCATAAACAGCCAACTTATTAAGACAACCAAATTATTAGCCGTAAGATCTAATAGCTCTCCAAAAGAGTCACCATAACCTGAATGATGAGATCTAAATTTGATAGAAATTGAAAAAATATTGTCAAAATCTTTTGTCTTTAATCTAAAAAAGAACTCACTACATATAGAGCATATGTAATGAGTTATAGAATGAATCAATGTCAACCTAGGCTTTATGACTAAATAAAAGAAGCCACCTGGGAATAGCATTAGCCAGTGACGACTTATTGAATAAAGCAATTTGTTAATTTTAGGCAAAGCATGATATTCCTCAACCGTAATCACATCAATAGGTCCTCGGTAAATCTCCCAATCACCATTATGTCTATGATGAAAAGCATGATCACGAGACCAGGGATATTGAGGTATCGCATTCAGACATCCAAGTAAAAATCCTATGGCTCGATTAAGCCAACGAGAGCGAAACAAAGATCTATGACCACAATCATGCATCAAAGAGAAAGCACGTGAAGAAAGTAACGTCAAGCACGCAAGTATTGGGAAAATCTCTAGATACATTAGAGAAATAGAAGTTGAATTCTTATTAATCAATCCAATTAAGATCCAAAGTCCAACAATAGGAACAACAGTTGTGAGGACTTGCCAAAATGCCCTGGCGTTACTTCTTTTAAGGAAAGGAGCTAGCGTAAAATCGCTACGCTTAATTGTTTGATTTTCTTTCAAAATTTCAACCACCTCTAAAGCTAGCGTTACTAGTGCCTTTAAAACTCAAAGCCCTATAAGCTTTACTTACACTAATAGGACTATCAAGGCATTCAATAATTTTAAGGCAGTACATCATTCTCTTCTGATTCTTTTTGTATATAATCCAAAATACATTTTTTTGTTTAAAACTGAAACTAAAAATTCTTTGTTTCTCTAACAACAAAGCTGCTCTTCGTAATAAGAGAAGATGCTTCTATTTCAAGTCCCTTGACACTAGAAATCTCCCCCTTAATACCTTCGAGTTTCAATTGCTCAATCATTGTCTGAATGACCTGAGACTCTACTAATTTCTCATCAATAGTGTCAGGTGTGATTTTCTCAAAAAATTTACCTGCTTTAGCTTTTACTACTTCAGAAGAATTCGTTATTCGAAGTAAAATCATTTTTAGGTATGATTGATTTATTAGGTTAATAGCTTAATCAATGTAGCAGTAATAAACTAAAACTTCTACATCTAAAAAAAGCGACCAGCTCAAACCATAAAACAAAAAACTTGTTCTACAAAAATCTTCTCTTCATTTCTTGTCGATCAAGGATAGACAAAAATTCGTACTTCCTTCTTGTTTCAAGCTATAGATTATAAACATGCTTTACTTTGACATAATTAATAAATTAAGAGTTCAACCAAAGAGCTAAAGCCTTGTTAGGGTTTGAAATTTCTTTAATAGAAGTATAAAAAAAGTTCTTCCACCCTGAACTTGGTAATCCAGCAAATATCATTAGGTTTAAGGGATATTCTTCTGAATCGCTACATCGGCGAAAATCGTCGCGAAACAAAAATATAGACTTCTCTAATGCCATGGCAACGCCAAGTTCAATCATCACGCCTTCATCCGGTGGTAGACCATTTACTATCGCAAAGATCGCATCTGCCTTCTTAATATCATTAAAATCAGCAACAGCTATTTTATGAGCCCATCCTGTATCAAGTTCTTCCACCTGTGCATTACGACAAAATGGTTCCCAGACTTCTGCACCTAAGTCTTCAATAGCTTCTACAAATTCTGGCAAAAGATTATCTTTCCATTGTTTTGAAAAGCCATAAGGAGAAGCTAAATAAACAATCTTTTTAGTCAAGATATTTTGCTCCTAGTTAAATTAAAAAGCATTTTTTCTTGTTCTGCAAAAGCAGGATTTTCCCATGGGAAAACAAGCCATTCTTCAGCATCACAAATCTCTATTGCTTTCCACCATTTAACTTCAACCTTACTTAACCAAACAAAAGCGGTAACGCCAGGAATATCCTTTACCTGCTTTAAAGTTTGACCTGTTTCATAAACATCATCAACAACTAAAGAATTAGGCTGTGGTTTATTTAGCAAGGGAATCCTCAGTGAATGACTAATAGCAACAGCCAAGCAAAGTCCTCCTCTAGGAAATCCATAGACACCAGAAAAATCTTTCTTGACACATAAGTCAGTAATAGTTTTTACGCAATGATTAAATTCATCCCAACTAAGTAACCTCATATCATTAGTAGTTTAATGAGCCAAAAGAGAAAAGAATCAAAGAATAAACCACTCGTGTAATCCTAAAAATAAATGCAAAAAGATAAATTAAAGTTCTATCCATTTAAATCTAACCTCACTAGGTTGCCCCATGATTTCTAATAATAGACTATCTTAGTTCAGCCTATGAAAACAAGCTCTAAGATTTCTTCAACAAAAAGAATGACTACTTGACGACTAGAAAAGTGGATAAACTAAAAAAACAATCAATCAATATACATATTTTTATCAGCAACTACATACTCCCTCAACTAACAAAAAATTCTTATACTTGCTTTTCAAAAAAACAAGCCGGTATTACAGAAGGAATTGTTCTTGAATTCCAAATACATTCTAGTCTTGTTTCAGTACATTTACCCTTAGAGTCTCTTGAGACACATTGCAAAGACGATCCTTTTATTATATCTGTACTTAGGCTACCTATTATAACCGCTATAGTTATTTGGACAAAGGTTAATGCCTTATTCATATTGATATATTTTCTAAAGTTTATACTAGTCCAAAACTAATTAAATTAAATTATATAATATCAATCTAAACTGCAGAAAAAACATCACTTCTAGCCCTATTTATAGTTTTTGCCATAGATACCTTGAGGTTCCTTCTTCAGCCTTTACAGCAATACAGTTACTGGCAATGCTCCATAAGGCTTTATGAATAGGAGTAGGATTATAAAGGTATACCTTAGGAAACGCCCTCTTAATTGCTAATGTAGCTTTCTTTGCATGATAATGAGGAATACTAGGTGATATATGGTGAATTACATGGGTAGAGCCAATATGGTGATGTAAGAAATTTAAAAGTTTTCCATACGGACGATCAATAGAAAGAAAGGCTCCTCTCATAAAAGAAAAGTCATTTCCAGAGAGATGTGGCACATCTGTATCAGTATGGTGTAACCACGTATAGACAACAAGCCAACAATTAACTACTAGCAAAGGGGCCATGTATATCGTCAAAACAGAGACGAGTCCAAATATCTTTGCCCAAATTAATATCAAAAATAAAACTACTACAATTCCACAATCCGACAACCACACTTTTTTTGACCAAATTGACGGCCACAACTTAGAAGAGAAAGGAAATCTCGGCCAAAAATGATTTGACATACCGTATCTAGGGCCACCAGTCTTACCAAAGAGTAAATATGCAGGCCAACCTGCAAAAAGATGAGTGATAAGTTGAAAAATACCAAATTTTATTCTCCCTAAAGCCTTGAAAGATTCAATCTCATTTTCACCGCCTGCTTGTTCATGTACACCATCACCTCCTATTACTAAGGGAACATGAGTCTCACCATCAGTTATATGATTTGTAAATCGATGGTGAACAGAGTGAGATCGCTGCCAGGAGAAATAAGGCACTAACAACATTGAATGTAAAACATAGCCAATAAATGTCTCAAGTTTGCGATTATCTGAAAATGCTCCATGACCACATTCATGCGCAAGCACCCAAAAGCCCATAGCAGTAGTACCAGAGACCAATGAGTATAAGACCCAAACTGGAAACATTCCCGGGCTCCTAGGAATAGAAAAACCTATAAAAACTACAATCACCTGAATGAACAGTGTCTGAAAAAGATAAGCAAGAGATGTAGCTGTTTGACGAGTAAAGCATCGTTCTGGAACGACTCTTACTATTTCAGGCATAGATGGGACATCAGTCAGGTCAACTTCTAATGCCTGTCCATTAAGGCCAGAGGGGCGTACGTTATTCAAACTCTTAATCTTAGAAAAGAAAGGTTTTTCTTAATCTTACGAACTAACAAAGCAATATTTTTGAATACATTTAAAACAACATAGAAAAAAAATGAGAAATTGACATCTAGGTCTATCTACTGAAAATAACAAAAGCCAACTGGCAATGAGAACGCCCATAAAACATATAAAACACTAATCAAAAAAAATTATTAAAAGCCAAATAGCCTTTCAATAAACCTATACACTTCTTTTACAACTATTAATTAAGTCTCATAAAGAACTCTATAGCTAAGGGGTATTTAGTAATTAATTAGACTATTTATATGTGTACACACAGCGAGGTGAGTGCGCAATGAATATCAAAATCAAAGCCTTTATATATGTTTCTGCATGGATAGCAGCATGGATAGCATTTAGCTCAATAATCAACGCAGGTCTTCTTGAGGTTAATGTTTACTCTCCAGATGACAAAGGTATGCTCATTACATTCCTGTTCACAGCTGTCATTTTTCTTGGTGGTGCTATTTCCTTATATAAAGAAATCTTCACTAGTGATTCCTAAAATATCCGCTTCTATTCATTTTTCAACCAGCTTTAAACCATACTCTTCTAAAGAATAGTAATAGATTGAACTTATGAAGTCCTTTTTTCAAGAGATCTAGTAAGACTCAATGGGTAATCCAGGCTATTTACAGAGTTAATCTAATATCTTACGGCTACCATCTAATGGCATTCAACAATCAATCCTGAAGTGAAGGAGTTGCATGCATTTGTCATCAAATGGTAATCCAGAGGCAATATTTAAACATGACTCTGCTCTTAATGAAGAATTCTATTCCTTTTCATTGTATCCTTGAATTGCTACTGAGTATCCAAATATTCTTCAACAGGTTTGTCTGTCTCTATCTATACGTCGCTACATGTATTCATCAATGAACCTATTAGTTGTCAATCCTATACATTTTCTATCACTTGGCACAACTTGTGGGGAGCAATCCGAAAGGTTTGAACCTCTCAACCAAGAGAAAACAACCAAATTCAAACGCCTAATTAAATAGTAGCTGAAGAAAGCAAAAATTCTTATTAAACTAACGCACAGATTATAAGAATAAAATTTCAAAAAGCATTGCAAGACAATTTAAAAAATTAGCCCTTAACATAGCAGAGATGGCTCTAGGTAAAATTAAGTTTACGAAGATAATGCCTCCAATATGAATCTACATCTTGATGAAAAAAAAATAGACCTTATAATAATGATGCAAAGCAAATATAGATGGAACAACAAACTAGACGTCAGAGAAACTCAAGCAATCTCTTTAATCCTAATAGTCAAGGATTATCTACTTACGACTTGACGTATGTAACAGCAGGAAATAACAAAAAAAGGGTGGAAGAGCTATTGAATGATAGCGTCATCTACAAAAAGAGAGACGCAGCCTAATGGTTTTCCCTCTCTTCAAATCGATGACAGAGCTTCTCTTGCCTGTTAAACAAGCAGAAAAAAGAAGGGTAGAGAAGGGCTTTGCAAATCAAGATGCTATGCATCGATATATAAAGCTCACAGAACAAATGAATAAAAGCATAAAAAGAAAGAATGCTAAAAGAATCTTTGATCAATCATTCAAAGAGTCCGCTTAACCTCCTTTAAAGAAAGAAGTCTAAAAAATAGAATCAAGAAGACAAGCTAGACATCGGGAATACTCTTGCTTTCATTCACCTCCCACCCATTAACTTATGGTATATTTGTACTATAAGGAGATTTGTAAATTCTTCTGCCTGCTTTATTCGAAGTAAGGTGTAGAAATACTCATCCCCTAAATGCATTTGAAAGCATTTGCTCTGTTTCATTAATCCAAAGTTTTTCTCAGAGGACTTAATTATGATGCCAGATGGATGGTTAATTGAACCAAATAATAAATGGTTGCTTTTTTTCCATAAAGATACCTTGCCTATAAAAAGCATTACTAGAATTTATATAGATAAATGGGAAGTATCTTCTACTGGTACTCCTCTTCGATTCATCAATCGCAGAAAGGTTGAATTAGAACCTGCTTTAGAAACTTGGAATGAATTAATCAATAATGGTTGGCTGATTGTAAAACAGCAGCTTGACCAAACTGCATAAAATATCCGATTAAATCTAGCCTTCCCATTCAAAGCAAGAAAAGTATGGACCTGTAAAAAAACGAGTTATATGTGCAAGCATATTTATACGGGGTATAAATAACTAGTAACAACAATGCCAAAAGCATTTGCAAGCAAATAATTGAAATTTGCTTGAAAAAATGAGAGGTTATGGCTATATATGGCTCTGCATGAATTGCTGTTGAATGGTATGCAAAATCTAATTTGTTTAATAATCCTAAAACAGCAGAAAAACAATCTAATTGCTATAAGCGAAAAAGTTAACGCATACTATAAATCTTTTCTTGGTATCTAATTACCCAATTTGAATCTACTAGAAATCCAATGCAACTTCTATAGCAGCTATTAATTCTTCATTGGCAGGCTCAATATTTGGTTGAAATCTTGCAATTACAACTCCATCTTTACCAACTAAGAATTTTTCGAAATTCCAACTAACATCTCCTTTTGGATCAACCTTATTTAGTGTTGTATAAGGCTCAGTTGTATCTCCTTTTGCATGCACCTTGTTAAATATTTCAAACTTAGCTCCGAAGTTTAGTGAACAAAACTCTTTAATTTCTTCTACTTTGCCTGGTTCTTGTCCCCCAAAGTCGTTACATGGAAAGCCTAAGATTAAAAGGCCCTTCTCCTTATATTTATCTTGAAGTTCTTGTAGGCCTGAATATTGAGGGGTGTTTCCACAACGGCTAGCAACATTAACTATTAAAAGTACTTTTCCTGAATAATCTCCAAGTTTCTTCTTCTCACCACTGGAGGTTTCAACTATAGTGTCTTTTACGTTTACCAACATAATCTAAGAATTTCTCTATAGAAGATAGTAGCAATTCTAATGATTTACGAGGTAGGGATATTGCTACTGTTAATTCTATAACTATGTTCCTTCAAATAAACCTCATAAAATAGCTTCAAAAAACTAAGTAAAATAATTAATAAAGCGTTACTTTTACTTTAGAAGAAAGCTTCTTAGACCTTAAAGCAAATAAAAGAGGTAGGGCAATCACTGTTGAAGCCGAAATTAATAACACAATATTTATAGTAGAAGAACTTACTCCCAACTCTGAGGAGGCTAAGGCAAATAAAACTTGTAACATTTAGAATAATTCCTAGTGATAATTTCAATATATATAAAATTCAAACAATAGAAAAGTTAATAATTAACCTAGAACTGAATTCATTTATACATTAACAAGCATCATCAGTCAAGGCAGGGTATGGAGTTAGGATATGATTGTCTTTTATATATTAAATAATGGAGAACCTTGTAGATAACAATAGCTCATCAGATCATTATGAGAAAAATATCGATGAAACTTCTAAGAATAAAGAGTTGGAAAAGAAAAAAGAAACCGCTTCTGCTGCAACATCAGTTGAACTAACTGTATCTAAAAAAGAAGATAAAGAGAATAATACTAAGAAAAAAGAAGAAAAGAATTTAGTATTAAATTCAAATATAGAAGGACAATTCCAGAGTAAAGTAAATACAGAAACAATATTTCAGGCAATTGAAGATGGCTTCCCTAAAGTAAGCAAATCTTCTTCAGAGTATGCATTTCCCCATCCTAGATATTGGATTGGCCCGCGTTATATGGCTATTTGGTCTATTCCAATTTTTGCTATTACGAAAACGAGAGAGCTTTTAAAAGCATCTAACCCTATAAGACCTTATAGCGAATCAAATTATTCAGTTAAAAAGTATGAAACCATACATACATCAACACAAGAAGCTCTTTCCAACTCAGGATCTATGCGATTCTTTGGTGCAAGGTTTCTAACAATATGGGTTTTACCTCTAGCTTTTACAGGGACAGTTATGGAATTTCTTTTCATAAGCCCTATGACTGGAGTAAAGCCATTTGGATAGCTTAAAGAGTTAATTATACTATCCTAAGATCATTGTATAAACATTTTAAATACAAACACAACCAATAGCAAAAGATAATTATATATTAAAATTCAATTGAGAGAATACACAATTTATTTATCTTCTAGATTTCTCTTTACGCCTCTATAAAAAGCAACAATAAAAAAAATCCCTATAGACAAATAAACCAATCTTTCAATTAGAAGTGTTAAAGGGTTACCTAAAAGTTCAGAAGCAGAATCCATCATTTAGCCTTTTTATTTTAAACCTTAGCACCAGGAGTTCTTAATTGAGTTGCATATAGAACTCTCAATAGGGTTTTCATCTAAAGGTTATTACTAGTTAATGCAAAAGAAAAAGGGAAAATGCAATTGATATCATAATCGAATTAACTCCTATCTCAGAGATATTAAAGAAAAAATTGGTAATGTAGTTCTAATTAAAGAGTAGCAATAATAAACAATAGTCGCCTAAATTTTATACTTGTTTTATATCATTGATTTATTAACACAAAAGCAACATTTCGTTAACGTTCAAAGTACTTTAGTTAAAAAGTAATGAAAAATTATTCATATTAGCTATTTATAATTAATTACATCCGTTATAAAACAAGTGCGCGTAATTCCTCGGCCAAGAATCTCAAGTAAAGAACTAGATCAAGCGATAGAGAAAGCTAATTTATCTTCAAGTGACTATGAGCTAATTGAATACATAAGATATAAAGGCATATTTTCGCAACCAAGCTTAGTTAAGGAGTTAAGAATAAAATCAAAGCCTCCTATTTTATCTAGGCTATGTGAGATATCCAGAAAAATCGGAGAGCATATTCCAAATCACTTTGAAGAGATTCGCAAATGGTCAGAATTAATCAGTGAAAATGGAGTTCGTTGGGATGGGGACTTGATTTGCAGTACTGCTAGGAATATTGAAGGAGATCCTTTGACTCCAGAAGCAGGAACCGTAGCATTCGAGATTCTTGTAGTGCACAAGGAATTTTTTACAGGGCTCAGTTAATAATCCAAAGTTAAATTCATAACAAACAAAAGATGATGGTCATCGCTCATGAGGATTTCTTCAAAAACTGGTAAATCTTTTTTTTAGCACTAAGAATAAGTATTTGATTTTCCCCCTGTAAAGAGACACCGATTTGATTTTTAACTACTTCAACATTGATAAGTCCTACTCCACATGTCTCTAGGAATAGTACTGGTAGAGTCTCTTTCTTTGCAGCCATATGTTGCAAATCAATTGCTTGTAAAATTGCTTTAGAAGCCTTATCTTCCCCTAGCTGTTCGCAAAAATCATTCCACAGAGAATTGACTGGTTTATATTCAGATAAATCAAGTGTATTAAGCATAATAGAATTATCCTAGAAGTAATAACAAATAAATATCTTATCAGAATCAAATAATATTTATTGCTTGTCTAATTCGGTCCTTTTGAATAAATTCGAATCATAATGAGTTCTAAGATCCTCAAACATTTCATCTAATATCATTTCTTGAGCATAATCAACTTTTTTTAGATGTTCCTTGGCGACCTTGGCTTCTTCGTTAGTCGGCAATTTCATAATCCAATATGAATATTAATATTCTCAATTGTTCGAAACCTGTTGTCAATAGATAAGTAAAAAATATCTTATAATTCTTAGCTTCGAGAAAACGGTTTAATATTGAATCTTATTTAATATAACTATTAATAGCATTACTATAAATAGTCAAACATTAAATAAAAATTCCATAACATCTCCTTCATTGACAATATATTCTTTGCCTTCACTGCGTATCCATCCATTGTTTTTAGCTTCTACTAAAGAACCTGCTTCTAACAATTTTTCATAATTAATGGTTTGGGCACGAATAAAACCTCTTTCAAAATCTGTATGTATCACTCCTGCAGCTTGAGGCGCTGTCATTCCAGAATTTATTGTCCAAGCTTTAGTCTCCTTCTCACCAGTAGTAAAATAAGTTCTAAGTCCTAGAAGATCATAAGAAGCCTTTATTAAGGATTGCAAGCCGCCTTCTTCAACACCAAGGCTATTAAGATAATCAAATCTTTCAGACTCTCCTAACTCAATCAATTCAGCCTCAACCTGAGCTGAGATTCTTACATTTTTACTCTTTTGCTTATCAGCAAAACTTGCAACATTAGAAGAATGAATGTTTCCTTTAAAAAGATCATCTTCACTTAAATTGGATGCATAGATTATTGGTTTAGCTGTTAACAGTCCTAAAGGACTTATTAACTTCTTTTCTTCTTCATTCAAAGAAACATTTGTTGCAGTCCCTTCTTGCTCAATTTCCAAATAAATTTTTTCTAATGCTATATCCTCAGCTTGAGATTCCTTATTAGTACGAATTTGTTTTTTTAGGCGTTCTCTTCGTTTCTCTATTTGACTAATGTCAGACAATCCAAGTTCTAAATTAATAATCTCAATATCTCTTATTGGATTAACTGAGCCTGAAACATGAATAACATTTTCATCTTCGAAACAACGAACAACATGAACAATCGCATCTACTTCACGAATATTAGACAAAAACTTGTTACCCAAGCCTTCTCCTTGACTAGCACCTTCAACTAAACCAGCAATGTCAACAAATTCAATTTTAGTAGGAATCAGTTCTTTACTTTTACTAAGGGTTCCAAGTAACTTCAATCGAGCATCAGGAACAGATACTGTTCCTACATTTGGTTCAATAGTGCAAAAAGGGAAGTTTGCTGCTTGAGCTTGTGCATTTGCAACTAGAGCATTAAACAAGGTTGACTTGCCAACGTTTGGGAGACCAACTATTCCTACTTTAAGCATTAGAAAAAATCTAAAAACAACATTCGAGGGGTTATTCTGACCAAACTAATACCTCTAGTGCCTTTAAACCAGCCAAAGAGAAAAACCTAAATCGTCTTACAAAGAAAGTTCTTTCCAAAACCAATGATAAGTCTAAATCGAAAAAAATTTATAGGACTCTTCACTTTTATACTAATCATTACTGGAGCCAATGTTTTCTGGAAAACTAGGACTATAAACAACAACAAAGATCTAACTAGTTATACAGTTACAGCAGAGAAAGGTGTGCTTCCATCTTTGATTAGTGCTAGCGGAAAATTACAGGCCCAAAGGAGTTTGAATGTCAATCCTTATATGCAAGGAATAATTGAGGAAGTTTTTGTTGAGGCAGGTGATGAAGTAGAAAAGGATCAACTACTTGCAAAAATTGAAGGTCGCGACATTAAATTCCGATTAAATGCATTGGAGGCAGAATTCGAAAATGCCAAAGCCTCTTTTAATCGTAGAGAGCAAATATTTTTAGAAGGGGGAATAAGCAAAGAGAAATACGAAGAGTTCAGGAAAACTTTTCTTATTAGTAAAGCAAAACTTGATCAAATTAAAGTCGAGGAAAGGGAATTATTAATTAAATCTCCGTTAAAAGGATTAATTACAGCCAGATATGCAGAACCTGGTACTTACGTTTCGCCAACTGCTCCTAATTCGAATGGAGAAATTTCAATAAAGAGTTCTGTTGTTGAAATTTCTCAAGGACTAGAAGTTATTTCAAAGGTACCTGAGAGTGATATTGGTCGTATAAGAGCCGGTCAAATGGCACGTATACGAGTCGAAGCTTTCCCAGATGAACGTTTCAATTCAATAGTAAGAGAAATCGCCCCTAGAGCAATTAGAAATAATAACGTAACTTCATTTGAAGTAAAACTATCTTTGCTCAACCCTCCTAAAAAATTACGGATCGGAATGACAGCAGATATTGAATTTGAGACTGGAGAATCTAGTCAAAGAACTATTGTCCCAACTGTTGCAATAGTTACTGAAGGTGGAAGCCCTGGGTTATTAATTGTCGGAGAAAATAAAGAGCCTTTATTTCAAAAAATTGAGCTTGGATCCAGTAGTGGTAATAAAACAGCAATTATAAATGGTATCAATCCTGGTGAAAGAATTTTTATAGATATACCTCCATGGTCAAAAAGAAAACGTAAATAAAACAAATCCAAAATCACATAGTAAACATTATGCAATTAGAAAAAGAAAAACCCATCTTGCTTCTTGTTGATGGACATTCTCTTGCATTTCGCAGCTTTTATGCATTTAGCAAAGGTGGAGAAGGCGGTCTTAGGACAAAAGAAGGACTTCCTACAAGCGTAACTTATGGTTTTTTAAAAAGTCTTCTTGATAACTGCAAAACACTCAGTCCTCAGGGTGTGACTATTGCTTTTGATACGGCAGAACCTACTTTTCGTCATAAAGCAGACCCTAATTATAAAGCCAATAGAGATATTGCCCCTGAAACATTCTTCCAAGATCTAGAACAGCTTCAAGAAATACTTAGAGAAAACCTCAATTTATCACTTATCACAGCCCCAGGGTATGAAGCAGATGACATTCTAGGAACACTTGCAAATAGAGCCTCAGACAATGGATGGATAGTTCGTATCCTTACAGGTGATAGAGACCTCTTTCAACTTGTAGATGACGATCGGAACATAGGCGTTCTATATATGGGTGGAGGGCCCTATGCAAAAAGTGGAAGTCCATCACTAATCAAGGAAGCCGAAGTATTGAAAAAGCTTGGAGTAATTCCGACGGATGTAATAGACTTGAAAGCTTTAACAGGAGACAGTTCAGACAATATTCCTGGTGTCAGAGGAGTTGGACCTAAAACAGCTATTAATCTATTAAAAGAAAATGAAACTTTAGATGGCATTTTTAAACTATTAGATTACTTAGATGAAAAAGATAAAGATGCAACCCAAGGGGCTATTAAAGGTGCATTAAAATCAAAATTAAGAGAAGGAAAAGAGAATGCTTACTTATCACGCCAATTAGCCGAGATAATGGTTGAAGTCCCAATTCAAGAAGAAATTACATTAGAACTAACTGAAATAAATACAGATGATTTCAAGAAATCCCTTGAGAAACTTGAACTTTATAGCCTTATCAATCAGATTCCGAGTTTTATTGCCAGCTTCTCTAATGGTGGTTTCAAAGCAAATGAAAGGATTGTCTCTAAAAGCGAGACATCTAAAAGCATTGAGAAAGAAAAAACTTCTCCGCGCGATGAGCTACAACTTCCCAAGATAAGACCACAGATAATTGAGACATCAGCTCAACTTAAATCCCTTGTAGATCGTTTAATCCAATGCAAAGAATCACTTCTGCCAGTCGCTGTTGACACTGAAACGACTAATTTAAATCCATTTAAAGCTGAGCTCATTGGGATTGGTTTATGCTGGGGTGAAGGGCTAGAAGATTTAGCCTATATTCCTTTAGCACATAAATCTCAAGAAGAAGAAAGCAATCCTGATCGAAAACAAAAGCTATCTCTAATAGAAGTTATTAAAGCTCTTACCCCCTGGTTAAGCAGTACCAAACATCCAAAAGTTCTACAAAATGCCAAATATGATCGCCTTGTTTTTCTTCACAATGGCATACCTTTAGAAGGAGTAGAAATGGATACACTTCTTGCAGATTATCTATGTAATTCGACTAATAAACACAGCTTAAGTGAAATAGCCAAAAGAGAATTTGGCTTTACGCCAATTGGCTTCAACCAAATTGTTAGCAAAGGTAAAACATTTAAAGACGTAGATATCAACACCGCAAGTCTCTACTGCGGTATGGATGTCTACCTAACTAGAAAACTATCGTTTCTGATTAAATCTCGCCTTAAAGAAATGGGGTCAGATTTATTGGAACTTTTAGAAAAAGTAGAGCAGCCACTTGAACCAATTCTTGCAGAGATGGAAGCAAGAGGGATATGCATAGACATCCCTTATTTAAAAGAATTATCCAATGAATTAAACCAGACTATAAAAAGGTTAGAGGAAAAAGCCTTTAAACATACTGGATTAGAATTCAACTTAAACTCACCAAAGCAATTAGGGGAAATTCTTTTCGAAAAACTTTCTCTCGACAAAAAGAAATCTCGCAAAACAAAGACAGGCTGGAGTACTGATGCAAATGTCCTTGAAAAACTTGAACAAGATCATCCATTGATACCACTACTTATTGAACACCGTACTCTTAATAAGCTTGCAAGTACTTACGTTGATGCGTTACCTCAACTAGTTGAAGCAGAGACTGGAAGAGTTCATACGGATTTCAATCAAGCAGTAACAGCAACTGGACGTTTAAGTAGTAGCAATCCAAATCTCCAAAACATCCCTATTAGAACAGAGTTTAGTCGTCGTATAAGGAAAGCATTCCTTCCTCAAGAGAAATGGAAATTAATATCAGCGGATTACTCTCAAATAGAGTTACGCATTCTTGCTCATCTCTCTGGCGAAGAAATTCTTCAAGAAGCCTACCGTAATGGAGAAGATGTTCACACACTAACAACAAAAATTCTTTTAGAGAAAGATTCTATTAATTCAGAAGAGAGGCGATTAGGTAAGACAATCAATTTTGGAGTTATTTATGGAATGGGAGTTAAACGTTTTGCAAGATCTACTGGAGTCAGTCCATCAGAAGCTAGAGACTTTTTAAACAAATACAAAGAAAGATATCCAAAAGTATTCAAATTTCTCGAACTACAAGAAAGGCTGGCATTAAGCAAAGGTTATGTGCAAACTATATTGGGTAGGCGTCGTTATTTCAACTTTGACAAACATGGATTAGGACGTCTAAGAGGAAGTGATCCTATGGAAATAGATCTACAAAAAGCAAGGCGTGCTGGAATGGAAGCTCAGCAATTAAGAGCTGCTGCAAATGCACCTATCCAAGGTTCGAGTGCTGACATAATAAAGATAGCAATGGTACACCTAGACACAAAACTAAAAGAGAATGATTTAGCAGCAAATCTTCTTTTACAAGTCCATGATGAATTAGTTCTAGAAGTAGAACCATCAGTAGTGGAAAAAGTTAAAGGCATAGTTATAAGTACAATGGAAAGAGCTGTAAGTCTTAATGTTCCTTTAGTTGTGCAAGCAGCTATTGGAAATAACTGGATGGATGCAAAGTAAAAACATATCTAAATGAAAAAATTTTCAACCAAAACCCCTAAATAAAAAAGTGTCTTTAAAGCTAACAAACACTCTTACTAAGCGAATTGAACCTTTTAAATCGCTAACGCCAGGACAAGTAAATATTTATTGCTGTGGGGTAACTGTTTACGACCTCTGCCATTTAGGTCATGCACGAAGCTACATTGTATGGGATGTTTTAAGGAGATATTTGATTTCACAAAAGTATAAAGTCACTTTCATTCAAAATTTCACTGATATTGATGACAAGATTTTAGCAAGAGCAGCTAAAGAGAACTGCACAATGAATGAGATTAGCGACAAGAATATAAAAGAGTTCCATTGTGATATGGATGCTCTTGGAGTTTTAAGACCAGATCGTATGCCTCGTGCAACAAGATGTCTAGATGGGATTAGATCTATGATTGAAAAACTAGAAAAGAAAGGGGCGGCCTATTCAGTAGAAGGGGATGTCTATTTTGCTGTAAAGAAACATACTAATTATGGAAAACTAAGCAATCGAGATCTTTCTGAACAACAATTAAATGCTGACGGACGAGTTAACGAAAAAGAAGAAGCCCGTAAACAAAGTCCAGTAGATTTTGCACTTTGGAAAGGAGCTAAAGAAGGAGAGCCAAGTTTCCCCTCTGCTTGGGGACAAGGAAGGCCAGGTTGGCACATTGAATGTTCAGCAATGGTTCTCCAAGAACTGGGAGAAACAATAGATATACATTTAGGTGGTGCTGATTTGATATTTCCTCATCATGAAAATGAGATTGCTCAATCAGAAATGGCCAATGGTAAGGAGTTGGCAAAGTTCTGGCTACATAACGGAATGGTGAATGTTGATGGACAAAAAATGAGCAAATCACTCGGCAACTTCACAACAATTAGAGCTCTGCTAAAGGGAGGAATTTCAGCAATGACTCTAAGAATCTTCATATTGCAAGCTCATTATCGCAAGCCTCTTGATTTCACAAAAGAATCTCTTGATGCTGCTTCTCAAGGATGGAAAAGACTTAACACATGTTTATGCCTAGGTTTAAATAACCATAAAGTACTTGACTGGCCTAAGCACGATTTTCAAGAAACAAGTATTAGTGATATAGATAAACACGCCACGAATGAAACACTAGCGAAATATCATCAACAATTCTTAGACGCATTAGATGAAGACTTAAATACGTCTGTAGCCATATCAATTTTATTTGAACTTGCACGCCCACTAAAATCACTAGCCAATCAACTCATTCGAGATATTCCTCAATCAATTAATGAATTAGAAAACAAAGCTTTATATACGAGATGGAAACTACTTGTGAGCTTGGCAGGCATTCTTGGCCTTAAAGCAGAGCAACCTCATAACAGTATTAGTAAGAAAGAAGAAAATCTAAATGCTTCTTTTATAAAAGAAGCTATAAAAATACGTAAAGAAGCAAAATTATCTGGTGATTTTGCTAAAGCAGATAGGATAAGAGAAAAATTAAAGTCTCAAGGAATTGAGTTAATTGACAAAAAAGGCGGGGAGACTGACTGGATTCAAAATTAAGGAATTTCCCAGATCATGAACTTTTTGTCCGAAATGAATCCAAAAAATGAGAGACTCTTAATAATTTCTAGAGTAATGTGAAAGCCATAAGCGTTTTGGGCTCCACTGGTTCGATTGGGACTCAAACTCTCGAGATAGCTCAAGAGTGCCCTAAAGACTTTAAAGTAGTTGCTTTAACTGCAGGTAAGAACTTAGATTTGCTTATAGAGCAAATCAAGCAGCATCAACCTGAGGTGGTAGCAATTGCCGATAAGGATGATTTAGCTGAACTTCATCAACGTTTAAAGAACTTAGCAAATCAAAATAAGTCAAAACAAATCCCACACCTAGTTGCTGGCAGTGAGGGGCTAAACACAGCTGCTTCGTGGAACACTGCCGATCTTGTGGTCACAGGAATTGTGGGGTGCGCAGGTCTACTACCTACACTTGCTGCAATCAGAGCAGGTAAAGACATTGCACTAGCAAACAAAGAAACTTTAATCGCAGCTGGTCCTGTTGTTCTTCCAGAATTAAAGCTTAGTGGGAGTCGATTGTTTCCAGCAGATTCAGAGCATTCAGCTATATTTCAATGCCTGCAAGGAACTCCTTGGGCAGAGAATGCTCGACTCTCAACTGGAATACCAACTCCTGGTTTAAGAAATATTCAATTAACTGCCTCCGGTGGAGCTTTTCGTGATTGGCCTGCAGAAAAATTAAAAAACGCCACCGTAAAGGATGCGACCAGTCATCCTAATTGGAGCATGGGAAAGAAAATTACAGTCGATTCTGCAACTCTCATGAATAAAGGGCTTGAAGTAATAGAAGCCCATTATCTATTTGGCCTGGATTATGAGCACATAGAAATAGTCATCCATCCTCAAAGCATTATTCATTCAATGATTGAATTAGCAGATTCTTCAGTTTTAGCTCAAATGGGTTGGCCTGATATGAAACTTCCAATTTTATATGCAATGAGTTGGCCTCATAGGATTGAAACGCCATGGAAAAGACTAAATCTCCCTACAATAGGCCAATTAACCTTTAGCAACCCTGATAAATCCAAATATCCATGTTTAGAGCTTGCTTACGATGCAGGGAAGGCCTCAGGAACAATGCCTGCAGTTCTCAATGCCGCAAATGAAGAAGCTGTAGCACAATTCTTAGAAGAAAAGATTCATTTTATAAATATCCCAAAAGTCATTGAGAGCACATGTGAAGTTCACAAAAAAGATCTAATGTCCAATCCTCAACTGAATGATGTAATTGAAGTAGACAATTGGGCTCGTAGAGAGGTTAGATCTTTCGTGAAAAGAAACTCCCATTCAATAGCATTATCAACTTTTAGAAAATGAGTCCTCATATAAGTCATCATCTACTGCTATGTGCTACATCTAACAAAGCTTTATGTTGTGAAGCAATTGAAGGTGAAAAGAGTTGGGAAAAACTCAAGAATGTTTTAAAGAGACTCAATCTTGAGGATCCAACTAGACCAGAGGGAATTGTATTACGAAGTAAAGTTGACTGCTTAAGGGTTTGCAAGTCAGGTCCAATACTTTTAATTTGGCCAGAGGGTATTTGGTATCACAACGTCTCTTCTAATCGCATAGAGAAAATTATTAATTCTCATATTATCAAAGGCAATCCAATTAAAGAATGGGCTCTAAAAGAAACTCCTCTAGGAATATCTAGTAGAAGCATTAAGCAACCAGCATTTAACAACTTCATCCCCCCAGCATCCATCTAATCCATGAAAGCCATTATGGCCTCCATTGCTAGTTATAAGAATCTCTATAGAACCAAGATCTTTTGATGAAAAACTTTTAGATAATCTCTCGGTAGGTTCTGAAGGGACCCAAGGATCATCAAGCGAATGTAGTAAAAATATCTTTTGAATATTCTTAGAGATATTAAGACTCAACGCCTGAATAGGAGAAGCCCTTCTGTAATAATCATCGACATTTGCAAAGCCCCATCTAGGGGATGTAATCGCCGAATCAAAGCCCCTAATAGAAGAAATAATTGGCCCATTTTTTCTATTTTTTCCTAGCAAAAGTTCTCTTTCTCCATCTGTAATACCAAATGGATCATTAAGTGTCTGTTGTATCAACCTATTCAATAACCACTTCTGATAAAACCTATTACGACTCCTTTCAATAGAAATACTAGATGATATTAAATCAAGCGGGCTACTTATGCATACCAATCCATCGAATAAGGGTAGACGTAAGTAGGAATAGTTCTGAGCAAAGCAAGCATTTAACAATATTGTTCCCCCAAGTGAAATACCTACTCCAAAAAGTGGAACATTAACTTTCTCTTTAATACTTAATGAGTGAGCAATTTTTCTCGCTTTTTCTATTGCAGGCAATACATCACTATTACAATTAGCTGAATATGTACCTGATGCAAACTCCCTTCCAGGAGCAGCGCCTCGAAGGTTCAATCTCATAACAGCAAAGCCCGAATCAAGAAGAGAAGCCGCCATACGTCTAAGACCTCTTCTACGACTTGAACCTCCCAATCCATGAACCATTAAAACTAAACCTTTAATATGAGATGTTTTTAAAGGACGATTAATAAAAGCAATTAAGTATTCTTGATCAGAATCAAACCTACGTTTTGAAGGAACTGCTATTTGAACAGTTTCAGTATCTATAAGAAATAATTTCTCATCAACAAAAGTATCCCTAAGTGTTTGCATATCTCCTCCAATCCAAGGAAAACGCTGAACGAAAGGAATTAAGCCTAGTTCATCAAGAAGAAAATTTTCGTTCTCAGCCTTTGGCACTAATACCTAATTCCTTTAATTCCAAAAGAAGGTCCCCTAACACTTTCTTTGCATCTCCAAAAACCATAGAAGTGTTCGCTAAATCAAACAAATCATTCTTAATACCCGAATAGCCAGAACTCATTCCTCTTTTTATAACAAATACTGTGCGAGCTTCTTGTACATCAAGAACAGGCATACCAAATAATGGGGAGGTTGGATCATTCTTAGCTTGAGGGTTTACGACATCATTAGCACCAAGAACAAGAACCACATCTGTTGCTGGAAATTCAGGATTAACTATATCCATTTCTTTAAGTTGCTCATAAGGGACATCTGCTTCTGCTAAGAGAACATTCATATGTCCTGGCATTCGCCCAGCGACAGGATGAATTGCATAAATAACATCTATACCATTGCCTTCTAGGGCCCTAGTTACCTCTCTAAGAGTGTGTTGTGCCTGAGCAACAGCCAAGCCATAACCAGGAACAATTACAACTCTTTCTGCAGCTTCTAGAGTTAAAGCACATTCTTCTACGCTACAGCTTGTGATGTTGACGTATTCAGTAGAGTTATTTTCTCCTGAAGAGGTAGATCCTATCGCACCACCAAAAAGCACTGATACTAAAGATCTATTCATTCCGTTGCACATCACTTGAGTAAGAATTAATCCAGCAGCGCCAACCATTGCTCCCGCAACTATAAGTAATTGACTACCTACTACAAAGCCAGCGGCAGCAGCAGCTACACCTGAATAGCTATTTAACAATGAAATAACTACTGGCATATCAGCACCTCCAATAGGAAGTGTTACACCTATACCCAACAAGGCTGAGCTTGCTACCAATAGCCAAAGCTCATTATCACTACCACCAATTAGAGAGACAATCGCAACAAAAGAAAGAACTGATAAAACAATATTGATGAAATGTCTTATCTTGCTTTGCATCCATGCTGGAGTGGAAAGCCAGCCCTTAAGCTTTGCCATGGCTACTATTGAGCCAGTAAAGGTTATAGAGCCAACAAAAACAGATATAACAATAGAGACTGTCTCTATAACTCCAGATGAAGAATCAGTAGCAGGAAAAAGGCGAACAGCTAGAGCAACTAGCAAAGAAGACATTCCACCACATCCATTAAAAAGGGCCACAGTTTCTGGCATTGCTGTCATTGCAACACTTTGAGCAGTAAAAGCTCCGAGAGAGCCTCCTAAAGCAGAGCCAAGTATTATCCATACCCATGCCTCAGGTGATTCCAAAAGGCTTCCAAAAGAACCTATCAAAACCCCAAAAACAGCAATAGCCATTGCTACTGCTGCCAACCTATTCGCCTCACGAGCAGAACGAACCTTTGAAAGCCCTTTTATACCTAAAGCTAAAAGGAGAATCGCAAAAAGATCAATACAAAATTTCAAAATCAAAGCCATTAAATGAAGCTCCCTATTTACGTGATGATTTACGACTAAACATTGCTAGCATTCTGTCAGTAACAAGGAAGCCACCGACAACGTTGAATAAAGCAAACCCAAGAGAAACAGCTCCCATAAGCAATAAAGGTGTCCTTCCGTCGGCCGTAATAATCAATGTCAACGCAGCAAGCATTGTTATACCAGATATGGCATTAGCCCCACTCATAAGAGGAGTATGCAAAGTTGGCGGCACTTTGCCAATTAGTTCCAAACCTAGAAGGCTTCCCAACAAAAGCACCCAAAAAGCATCAGCAAATTCCATTTCTTAAAAAGCTCCTGAATTAATAACTTGAGCATGGCGTATTTCACCTTCCTTGCTTATTAAAGCCCCATCAATTAATTCGTCTTCGGTATTAAGGACAAATTCTCCTTTTGTCATTAAAGGACTAATTAGTGCAAAAAGGTTCCTAGCGTACAAAGAACTTGCATGATTAGGGACTGAACATGGTAGATCAGAAGCTCCAATTAATTTAACGCCCTTCCGCACAACCATTTCTCCTAGCTTAGTACCAGAACAATTTCCACCTTGAGATACAGCAAGATCAACCACCACCGAACCTGGTCTCATTTTATCAAGCATCTCTTCATCAATCAGTCGAGGAGCTTTCTTTCCAGGAACTTGAGCAGTACAAATAGCTACATCGGCTTCAGATAATTGCTCTGTCAATTGCTTTCTCTGTGCTTGAAGGAAAGCTTCAGAGACCTCCTTAGCATATACACCCTTTCCAGAAGATTCATCTTCCAGGTGAGGCGGCTCGATAAACCTTGCGCCCAAAGACTCAACCTGTTCCTTAACAGCTTGACGAATATCACTCACAGAAACAACTGCTCCTAACCGTTTAGCTGTTGCAATAGCTTGCAAACCTGCTACACCTGCTCCTAAAACAACAACCTTGGCAGGCTGAACAGTTCCAGCAGCAGTCATCAACATTGGGAAAAATCTATCTAAAGCGTTTGCTCCTAAAAGGACAGCTTTATATCCAGCAATATTAGCCTGTGAAGAAAGTGCATCAGCTGACTGAGCTCTACTTATTCGAGGCAAGAGCTCAAGAGAAAGCGCAGATAAGCGTGCCATTTCAAGACTTTTTGCAAGCTCTTGATTCCCATATGGTCCCAACAATCCAATCAATAATGTTCCATTTTTTAGCTTTAATAGAAATTCATTACTAGGAGCGTTAACGCATAAAATTAAATCAAATTCCTGAAGAGAATCTCCATTTTCTTCAGAAAAGAAATCAGCTCCAGCATCTGAATAACTACAGTCTGAGAAACCAGCAGATACTCCTGCTCCTTTTTCAATAGAGACTTTGAATCCAATAGAAACAAGCTTTTTTACAGTTTCAGGGGTTGCAGCAACGCGTGCTTCACCAAAAGCAACTTCAATAGGAACTAAAATTCTTGGCAAGGTAAGAATGCTAATTTCACTAGAGATTAAGACCGAAAAGGTTCGAAGACCAGCATTTTTGTTGAAAAAAGCTTTTCCTTAATTGAAATTGTGGCTATGAAGAAAAAGACACTTAAATATCAAGAAGGATATGAGTCTAAAAGCAATCGAATGTCCAGACGGTGTATGCCATAGTCATCATGGTGGTCATGCCATTCCACGAGTGGCAATGCAAAAAAACCTACAAACTCATGGGAGAGAATGGTGCGAGCGTCTTGCAGAAAGAATCTATGAGATGTCAGTAGATACATATTCCCAAACAGTAATGCCAAGCCTCCATGCTTCTGGATGGCAAAGACGTCACCTTGACTGGGAATTCAAATTTGCTGACAACCATTCAGAACCAGATGAAACATTAGTTGAGGGGATCATTAATGCGACTGAAAGCTTCCTTCGAAGTAGTGAAGTCCATCGCTTGTTTATTCAAGAACTAGTTCAAGGAACTTTTGAAGAAGCTACAGAAGACCATCTAAAGTCAAAAGCAGTACGAGCACTTATTGAAAAAGAAATAATTGCAATGCTCGAAGAGAACAAAGAGGATCTAATAGATCGTTTAGCTGAGAATTTATTAAATGAATCAAATGGTGACTTTAATATTTCGAAGAAGGCTGCTAGTGAAGGAATAAATGAAGTTAAAACGTTACTTTTAAATCATTCCAAATCAATTTAAATAGGTAAAACTTCCATAAAGAAATATTTTCAAACCCATCTATATGTTTCCTTAAGATTCTCCTGATCCCAGTAGATACGTTCTATATATAAAGAATTCATTAAGACAATAATTCTATTTGTTCATAAAACTGCGTTTTGTATAAATAACACACTGGAAATTCACTTTGACATGCAAAGGTATCACCGTTGCAGAGATTAAAATGAAAAAGCATTTACACAGGAGAATAAGCATCGCAAGCTGTTGGGCTTCTAGCAGGATTGCTCTATTAGATAGTATTGAAAGCTACGAAGACAGTTATGCAATAACTCAGGAATTCCGTGAATGGATAGTATGTATTGAAAATAAAATGTCTAAATTTGACTCTTCAGTTCTTAAAGTTCCTAATTCTTTTACGTCAATACAAAATGAAAGCAAAGAGCAAGACGAACTACTAGAGCTTTAATTATTTAATCTTTGAATACTTTCAGACAATCAAAAAAAAGCTAAATTAATTTAAAAATAAAACACCCTAATCAAATCATTGAATACTGAAAACATTGTAATTATTGGCTCAGGGCCAGCTGGTTATACAGCGGCAATATATGCAGCTAGAGCAAATCTTCAACCGTTATTAATTACTGGCTTCGTAAAAGGAGGTATTCCAGGCGGGCAATTAATGACTACTACTTTTGTAGAAAATTATCCAGGTTTTCCAGATGGAATAATGGGTCCAGATTTGATGGATTTAATTAAAGCACAAGCAATTAGATGGGGTACAAAGCTTTTAGAGGATGATGCACAAGAAATTGACCTTAGAACAAAACCATTCAAAGTAAAAACTTCTATTGAGACTATTGAAACTCATTCGATAATCATTGCCACAGGTGCAAGTGCAAACAAACTAGGTCTACCTAATGAAAACAAATATTGGAGCAAAGGAATAAGCGCATGCGCAATATGTGATGGCTCAACACCTCAGTTTAGGAATGAGGAATTGGTAGTGGTAGGAGGAGGAGACTCAGCATGCGAAGAAGCAGTGTATTTAACAAAATACGGAAGCCACGTACATTTAATTGTTAGATCAGATAAACTTAAAGCAAGTAAAGCAATGTCAGATCGCGTAACAAAGAACCCTCAAATAACTATTCATTGGGAGAACGAGATAATAGATGTTGATGGTAGTGACTGGATGGAAAAAATAAAATTAAAGAATAAAAATACTAAAGAAAAACTCACTATTACAGCAAAAGGACTTTTTTATGCAATTGGTCATACACCTAATTCGGAGCTACTAAAAGATCAAATTTCATTAACTAACAATGGATATATAGTAACTGAGCCTGGGAGACCAGAAACTTCAATCGAAGGGGTTTTTGCAGCTGGTGACATTGCAGATTCGGAATGGCGTCAAGGTATTACTGCTGCAGGAAGTGGCTGTAAAGCAGCTTTAGCTGCAGAGAAATGGTTATCTATTAATGGACTCTCTTCTTTAATTGAAAGAGATGATGTGGAGCCTGCGAAAATGAAAAAAGGAGTCGAAGCGCAAGAATCAAATGAAGAAAATTTTAAATTTAACGGATTGTGGCAAAAAGGAAGTTATGCACTAAGAAAGCTTTATCACGAAAGTTCAAAACCTCTTTTAGTTATATATACATCACCAAACTGTGGACCATGTCACGTCTTAAAGCCTCAACTAAAAAGAGTAATTAAAGAACTAAATGGAGAGGCCCAAGCAATAGAAATAGATATAGATGCTGAAGAAGAAATTGCAAAACAAGCTGGAATTAATGGAACTCCAACAGTACAGCTTTTTCAGAAGAAAGAATTAAAAGATCAATGGAAAGGAGTCAAACAAAGGAGTGACTTCAAAAAATCAATAGAAAAAACTTTAAGAAATTAATTTCAACCTAATTCATCTTCTACGAGGAGCTCCAGATTTGTTTCCTCCTGGCCTATTGCCACCTCGGCCGCCTCCAGCCCCAGCATTTCTTTCTCTATAAGTAATCCTTCCACGAGTGAGATCATATGGACTTATTTCTACAAGAACTTTATCACCTGCAAGTAGTTTTATTCTAAATTTAGTTAGTTTTCCAGCTGCTCTACATAAGCATTGATGACCAGCTGGCTGTTCTAGCGTAACCAAGTAGAAGCCGTTACCTTGCTCTTTTTCAATAACCCCAGATGTTTCAATCATACTTGTGTTAAGTCTATTAAAAGCATAATTATAGCCTTATAAAAAATACCATTTTATAGTCGATATTTATTAGCTTAACTCAAAACTTCTTGTAGCTCTCTAACAGTCTGAAGCATTCCATAATAATAATTTGCCAAAGATCTTCTTTCCGCATCCTTTAAACCATCAAATGCTTCAAACCCAATATTTTTCCAGAGTTCATTACCGCAAGCCTTATCTAACTCTTTAGTTGCTTCATTAGCCAGGTTATCTAACCTTCTATTGAGATTTTTTACTTGGACAGCTGACATAAGAGAGGGAAGGCTTTTACAGATAGTACAAATAAACTATTATTTTTCAAGCCCCTCCTTTCGTCAGAATGGTAGTTTTTTCCTCTGCTCTTTATTCAAATCTGCTTCCATCTCCCTAAGTCTCTTAAGAATAACGTCATAATATTCTTTTATATAAGAATCCAGATTTGTAGTCCTAGAAGGGTCTAAGCCAAAATCATTATATGTCTCTTCCATTGGCGCATCTAGCTTTGTTCCACTTCCACTTACATCAGCAAATGCAAGTCGCTCTGCAACATTTAATGTGGATTGAAAAAAAGAAACCAAAGTTTTAGCAACAGAAATTAAAGCAGGAGAAACTCTTAAGATCTTAGCCTGCTTATTGCTGAAACCCTCACATAATTTCACTACATCCTCACTCTTCCAACACTTAGGTCCAACAACTGCATAACTTTTTCTAATCGTTTTAGGCCTAGTCAAAGCAGCAACAGCAAATTCAGCCATATCCTCTGTATTCATATATGCTATTTCACTTGCATTGCCACTTATCCATACTGGCTGACTATCCAAAATAGGTATTGCAAACTGTCCAATGACTCCCTGCATAAAAGCAGCCCCTTGAAGGATAGTGAAATCCAAAGATGAATCTTCAAGCATCTTTTCTGTGCAGAATTTAATGTCCATCAAAGGAACTTTTCTAAATTTCTCTGCAGCCAATAAAGAAAGAAAAACGACCCTCTTAACTTCAAGATCTTGACATGCACTAAAAAGATTTAATTTTCCCTCCCAGTCAGTTTCATAAACACTTCTTGGGTCATCTGCTCTGCTAGTAGATGCATCAATTAACGCATCTACCCCTCCCAAGGAATATTCAAGGTCCTTTTTATTAAGCAGGTCTCCCTGCGTTAATTCACATCCCCATTCTTGAAGATATGAGGCTTTACGAGGCCTTCTAACCATGCACCTGACTTGCATGCCAGCATCAATAGCCTTTCTGGCTATTTGCCTGCCAAGGGTGCCAGTTCCTCCAATAATTAAAACCTTCATCCCAGAAACCATTTCCAGTCAGAAGCTTAATCGTAAGCAATAAAGAACGTGAATGGAATCATTTGCCTTGAATCTTAAGTAACAGAGCTCCGCCCAAAAGGCCTACAGGAATCAATACCCAAAAAATTGCAGCCGTACCAAAAATCTCTGAAGCCATTTAACGATTTTGAATGATGTAACTATTTAAACCCCTAGAATAAAAATACCCAAGAAATTTGCTTCAAAAGCAATAATTAAAAGCCTCTAAGGCTTAAAAAGAATTGACCAATCGTTAAATATTGAAGTATAAATTCAGTTAGAGTCTGAAGACTTGGATTTGATCGATCTGAGCTTAAGGAATTAATTAACAACCATTTTTTTGAATATAGATCTAAAGTGAGTTCAAGAATTTCATTTGCAACCAATTCTCGATGGGGAGAGAAGCATTTATGGAAATGGAACAAATATAATTGCCATTGGAGAGTTCTTGGGAAAAACAATAAAAAACCCCTTTTGTTTATTCATGGCTTTGGAGCGAGTAGTTCTCATTGGAGATTTAATGCAAATTTCTTCGCTAAGAATGGCTTTAAAGTTTATTCACTAGATCTAATTGGTTTTGGTAAATCTGATCAGCCAGGACCTAAAAAACTTAAAAAATTAGACAATTTTTTTTGGAGCAAGCAAGTGGCTGCCTTTTTAAAGGAAATAATTGAGACAAAAGACAATGGGAAAGCAGTGATAATTGGCAACTCTCTTGGTGGACTAGTTGCATTAACAACTGCTGCTTTTAATCCTGAGCTCATTCAAAGCGTAATAGCAGCACCGTTAGCAGATCCAGCACTAATCCATAGCTTTAAAAAAAAATTACCAAGATCTTTTGTGTTAATAAAGGATTTTCTTGTAAAAATCTTCTTTAGATTTCTTCCTTTGAAACTATTAATCTTTTTAATAATAAGAACAAACATTATTAACATTGCTCTTCAATCTGCTTATCATCGCTCAATAAAACGAGATTCAGATTTAAAAAGAATTGTTGTTGAACCTTCGCAAAGAAGAACAGCCCCAAGAGCGCTAAGAGCAATGTGTATTGGCATGGCAACAAGAGAAGATAAAATAACAGCTCCTTATTTGTTGAATCGCATCAGCTCTATTCCTAATCATGCACAAATTCTGCTTATATGGGGTAGAAAGGACAACCTAATTCCCTTGTTCGTCAGCAGAAGATTAGTGAGCAGATTTCCATGGTTGCAATTATCTGTTTTAAATAACGTAGGACATTGTCCTCATGATGAATCTCCAACCGACTTCAACGAATACGTTTTAAATTGGTTGAAAAGCAATTCAGGAAGATATATACAAAGAATATGAAACATACTCTTTCCGTTCTTGTAGAGGATCAATCAGGTGCTCTTAGCAGAATATCTGGACTCTTTGCTCGAAGAGGATTTAATATTGATAGCCTTGCAGTTGGGCCTGCTGAAGCACCAGGTATTTCGCGCTTGACAATGGTTGTAGAGGGAGATGATAGAACTCTTCAACAAATGACAAAACAATTAGACAAGTTGGTTAACGTTCTAAATGTTATTGATTTAACAACTTTGCCAGCAGTAGAAAGAGAGTTAATGCTTTTAAAAGTATCAGCTACCAACGAGCAAAGAACAAACATTATTGAATTAGTGCAGGTTTTCAGAGCAAAAGTAGTAGATGTTTCATACGATGCTCTTACTCTAGAAGTTGTAGGAGACCCAGGGAAACTTGTAGCATTAGAAAAGCTCCTTAAACCATATGGAATTCTAGAAATAGCAAGGACAGGTAAAGTTGCTTTAGAAAGAGCCTCAGGTGTGAATACAGAAATGTTGAAGTCATCATCTATTAGAAGCAATCTACCTGCATAGTTTTCTAAATTAAATTAATTAAGATGAAATTATTTTCTAACTTCTTTTACCTTTAAAATAAGATCACCTTCTTTAATAGAATCTATAACATCCATTCCTTTTAATACCTTCCCAAATACTGCATATCTTCCATCTAACTCAGGCAAGTTTTTCAAGGTTATATAAAACTTGATTCTTGCTGAGTCTACAGATTGAGATCTTGCCATAGCAATAGAACCACGTTCATGTTTTAACAAAATACGTTTGAAATTATCAGCTCTAAGAACAGTTTGATTATACCGTGGATAATCCTCACCTTTGAGCTTGATTTCAAGCGGTATAGACTTAATTGAAATACTTCTTTTGTCTAAATAGCTTTTCTTATTATTCTCGAAATCATACTTAAATTCTTTATGCCCCCCTTGCACTAGAAATGGATAGGGACTTTTAATAGATCTATCAAATGAAGTTCCATCATATAAGCCTCTATTGACTAACATAAGAAAATTAGTTGAAGTTAAAGGTGCATTAATAGCATTTAATTCAACAATAACTCTGCCCTTATTTGTCATAATTTCGACCTTAATATTATTATTAATGCATCCATTTTCCAACTCAAAGCATCTACTATTATAAGAGATTCTATTTTTAGGTTCTGAACAACCAAAAGTTACAAGCAAAGGAATGAGTATTAATAGAAAATGATTCGAAAAAATAAGCTTTATCATTTAAATTCTATCTATACAACCCTTAATTTAAGCCTTCCAAATTCACTTTTAAAAACCTTGCTAGTTCGGCACCCTCTTGCTCCAAAAGCAAAAGAGGTTGAGGACCACCAATTTCACTAATAGGTAAATCTCTTCTTCCCTGAAGTCTTAAGGCAATTCTTCTACGGGGATTAAAACCTTCCCTAACTTCCAATTTAACTGCCTGAATATCCCTAATAGGTATTTCAACGGCAATTTCTTTTAAAAAGCCTCTCCTAGAAACAGATAAAGTTCCCTTGGCCTTATCAAAACGATTAAATCCTGAGCCATAATCAACTCTAATTAGAGCCCACAAATAACAAGCAATCAATGTGCCTGATAATCCATAAAACCCCATAAATATCCCTTGGGGGACAAAAATCAAGGTAGAGGGACTCCCTAATGGAAGAAGATCTCTTCCGAAATAACTAGACAAGGATGCCAAAGAAAAACCAACTCCACCAATTGTCAGCATTGCAGCAACAATGTAATTAGAGGTTTTTCTTGAACCATTAACAATTTGTTCAAGATAATTTTCGGAAGAGTCCTCATACTGAGAGGAATCACTGAGATCAGCCGACATAACAGTTCACAACTGAAAACTATTGTGTATGAAACGGGCCCAAAAAACATAAAAAGTATTTCTTTGTTTGATTAGCAATACAACAAGGGGTTTCATCTAATAAATAATTCCCCCGCCAGGGTTGGGTAATTGTTAAAGTCTCGAGCGTATCCCAAAAGTTCAGCAACGTTGCACTCATGACGATCGCTGTTGGTGGCGCCCAAGAAAGAGGATGGTTTGACGTCCTTGATGACTGGCTTAAGCGCGACCGATTCGTATTTGTTGGTTGGTCTGGTCTTCTTCTCTTCCCTACTGCCTATTTGGCTATCGGTGGATGGTTTTTAGGCACAACCTTCGTAACTTCCTGGTACACACATGGTGTGGCCAGCTCTTATTTAGAAGGATGTAATTTCCTTACTGCTGCTGTTAGTACCCCTGGCGATGCCATGGGTCATAGCCTTTTGTTCCTATGGGGACCTGAAGCTCAAGGCAGCCTTGTTCGCTGGCTTCAACTAGGCGGACTATGGAATTTCGTTGTTCTACACGGTGCGTTTAGCCTAATAGGCTTCATGCTACGTCAGTTTGAAATTGCAAGACTTGTAGGTATTAGGCCTTATAACGCTCTAGCTTTTTCAGCTGTTATAGCTGTTTATTGCGCATGTTTCCTTATCTATCCATTAGGACAACACAGCTTTTTCTTCGCTCCTTCTTTTGGGGTGGCAGCTATTTTCCGTTTCATCTTATTTATTCAAGGCTTCCATAACATCACCCTGAATCCATTTCATATGATGGGTGTTGCCGGAATTCTTGGAGGTGCACTTCTTTGTGCTATTCACGGGGCAACAGTTCAAAACACCCTGTATGAAGATTCAAGTATCTACTCAGGTGGAAAAGCTCAAAGTACTACTTTCAGAGCATTTGACCCAACACAAGAAGAAGAAACTTACTCCATGATTACTGCAAACAGATTCTGGAGTCAGATATTTGGTATTGCTTTTTCAAATAAACGTTTTCTTCACTTCCTAATGCTCTTCGTGCCTGTTATGGGTATGTGGTGTGCTGCAATAGGTATAGTTGGACTTGCTCTTAACTTAAGAGCATATGACTTTGTTAGCCAAGAGATTAGAGCGGCTGAAGACCCTGAGTTTGAAACGTTCTATACCAAAAACATACTTTTGAACGAAGGTATGAGAGCTTGGATGTCTTCTGTGGACCAACCACACGAAAACTTTGTATTCCCTGAGGAGGTACTCCCACGTGGAAACGCCCTTTAATAATCTTTTAAAGGCTCCTAACCAGAGTATTGAAGAGACTGGCTATGCCTGGTATGTAGGCAATGCCCGTTTAATTAATCTTTCTGGAAAGTTATTAGGAGCGCATATTGCTCACACAGGACTAATGGTGTTCTGGGCAGGAGCAATGATGCTTTATGAGGTCAGTCATTTCACCTTTGACAAACCAATGTGGGAACAAGGTTTAATCCTTCTTCCTCATGTGGCCATGTTTGGTTATGGAATAGGCCCTGGTGGTGAAGTTGTTGACATCATGCCTTACTTTCAAGCTGGAGTGGTTCACCTAATAGCCTCTGCAGTACTTGGATTTGGCGGAATTTACCACTCACTAGCTGGTCCTGAAAAATTAGAGGCAGAATTCCCATTCTTCTCTACTGATTGGAGGGACAAAGATCAAATGACAACCATTCTTGGTCGTCATCTTTGTGTCCTTGGATTAGGTTCATTGGCATTTGCCATTAACTGGCAATTCCTTGGTGGTCTTTACGACACATGGGCTCCTGGTGGTGGAGAAGTACGCTTAATCACTCCAACTACAGATCCAGGAATTATATTTGGATACCTTTTCCAGACCCCTTGGGGAGGAGGAGGAAATATGGTTGGAGTTAACTCCGTTGAAGACATTGTTGGTGGTCATTACTATCTAGGAATTATTGAGCTTTTAGGCGGACACTTCCATATGCAAACCAAGCCTTTTGGCTGGGCTCGTAGAGCTTTCATATGGAATGGTGAAGCTTTGCTTAGTTATGCACTAGGTGGTTTATGTGTAGCAAGTTTCTATGCTTCTACCTTCGTATGGTTCAACAATACTGCTTATCCATCTGAATTTTATGGTCCAACTAATGCTGAGGCTTCCCAAGCACAAAGCTTCACCTTCCTTGTAAGGGATCAAAGAATTGGAGCAAATGTTGGAACAACAATGGGTCCAACTGGATTAGGTAAATACCTAATGAGGTCTCCAACTGGTGAAATCATCTTTGGTGGTGAAACAATGCGTTTCTGGGACTTCAGAGGACCTTGGCTTGAGCCATTAAGAGGAGAGAATGGATTAAGCCTAGATAAAATCCAAAATGATATTCAGCCTTGGCAAGTTCGTCGAGCAGCTGAATATATGACTCATGCTCCAAATGCTTCTATCAACTCAGTTGGTGGAATAATTACAGAGCCAAATGCTGTTAACTTTGTTAACTTGCGACAGTGGCTTGCCTCAGCTCACTTCTTCCTTGGCTGGTTTACCTTTATTGGTCACCTTTGGCATGCAGGAAGAGCAAGGGCAGCTGCAGGTGGCTTTGAGAAAGGAATTGATAGAAAGACAGAGCCAGCTCTTTCTATGCCTGACTTAGACTAAAAACTTAGTCATCTATTTTAATTTCAAAAGCTCCCTAATAATGGGAGCTTTTTTTTGTTATTTAAAAACTTATTCAGAGAATTTAGTTGATTAAGTTAAGAGAAGACACGTTAAATGCCTTTTTTAGCCAAGGAAGACTAAGTCCAATAACATTGCTATAGCAGCCTTCTATGCTATCAATAAATATAGCTCCTTTACCATCTATAGAAAATCCACCCGCGCATTTCATGGGTTCTTCTGTATTAACATATTTAGATATCTCAATAGGACTTAAAATTGAGAAACTTATTTTAGTACTTACAACCCCTTTTAATATACCGTTAAATCTTTCCTCTCTTAAATTGCTCCTATTTTCTTTTCTATATATAAAACAATGTCCAGTATGAATTATTCCAGTATTAGAAGACATTTCTTTCAATCTCTCTATGGCCTCTTCAGAGCTTTTAGGTTTCCCAAAAGCTTGACCATTAAACTCAAATAAAGAGTCACATCCAAGAATGGCTGATGCTTTATTTCTATAATTCAATAAATTATCATCTGAAGAAAGCCTGGAAACTACAGATTCAGCCTTTTTAGCAGCTAGTATTTGCACTAATTCTTTAATATTCTCATGATAAAAATTATCCTCATTAATTTCGCTTACCATTACTGAATGCTCAACATTTATCTGCTCAAGCAAAGCCCTTCTAGCTTCTGAAGCTGAAGCAAGTATCAACACAACATAAAGACTATGGATTTAATTGATAAGCATATTATTAAAAGAAGCAAAAGAGCAATAAAATGTCTTTACTTAAATTCAAATTTTTATAGCGAAGTTAAAATTAATGGTTTATCTGCTGGTATGGTTTTTGAACAAAAGGGGAAATATATATCCGACATTCTAAATAAAATTGTCACCAAAGATGACGTCGAGGAATGTTTCTTGTGGCTAATAAAAATAGGAATTCTTAGAAGAGAAGTAGATGGTCAGGGTCTTACTTCTAAAGTCAGAATAACCCCTTTAGGAAGAATAATTCTGAATGATCATCCTAATTTACCCAATGAGAAAGCCTCAAAATTTGAATTAACTTTCAATTGGATTTTAAGAAGATTAATTCTAAAGTGAAATCTTCAAGATCAACTTCTAATCCTTTAATGGTTCTTGGCACTTGCAGTGGAGCAGGCAAGTCTCTAATAACTACAGCAATTTGCAGGTATCTTCTTAGGAGGGGTGAGACACCTTTACCTTTCAAAGGTCAAAATATGAGCAACAATGCTTGGGTAGATAAAAATAATTGTGAAATGGCTTATTCACAAGTTGTCCAAGCTTGGGCGGCGGGGCTTGAACCAATTTGTGAAATGAATCCTGTCCTTCTTAAACCACAAGGCGATTGTACAAGCGAAGTGATTCATCTTGGTAAAAGCGTTGGGGTATCTACAGCAGCAAAGTATTACCAAGAACGATTTACTTCTGGATGGCAAGCGATTCAAACAGGTCTTACGGAGCTACTTAAGGACAACCAAGAAGGCAGGCTTGTTTTAGAAGGAGCAGGCAGCCCAGTAGAAATAAATTTGCAACATAGAGATTTAACTAACTTAAGATTGGCTAAATATATAGGTGCAAATTGTATTTTAGTAGCAGATATTGAAAGAGGTGGGGTCTTCGCCCAATTAATAGGTACTCTTAATCTCCTAAAACCAAATGAGAAGAAACTAATAAAAGGAATTATTATCAATAGATTTAGAGGAGACATTTCCTTATTTGATGAAGGTAGGAAATGGATTGAGAAAGAAACAAAAATTCCTGTTTTAGGAATAATGCCATGGCTAAAAGAGGTTTTTCCTCCAGAAGATTCCTTAGATCTAATTGAAAGGAAACCCCACAAACCAAATGCAGAAATTCAAATAGCTGTAATTAAATTACCTTCCCTTAGCAACTTTTCCGATTTAGATCCTCTAGAAGCAGAAACATCAATTCAACTGAAATGGATAGAAGCAAATGATTTTTTAGGTACACCAGACGCTGTAATAATTCCTGGGAGCAAACAAACACTTAAAGATCTTAAGAAAATCCAAACCAGTGGTCTTGGTAACCAAATTAAGACCTTTGCAAGTTCTGGAGGAGTGGTTTTTGGAATTTGCGGTGGTCTTCAAATTCTTGGGGAAACTTTGGAAGACCCATTAGGACTTGAGCATTCAAGAATAGAAAACTGTGCCTATAGATTTAAAGGCCTCAATCTATTACCAATAAAAACTATTTTTGAATCAAAGAAATCATTATCCAAAAAGAATGTCAAAACAAACTGGCCATGTAAATCCGAAATTTCTGGATTTGAAATACATCATGGTCAAAGTAAAGTAATAGATAATGGATTAGAGACCATTCAACCTTTTTGTAATGACGAGAAATTAGGTTGGGTTAGCAAGTCTACAAATACTAGAAATGTCGCTGGCACATATTTGCATGGAATCTTTGATAATGGTGTCTGGAGAAGATCATGGATCAATCTTATTAGAAAAAAGAATGGCCTGATTCCCTTACCTATTTCAAACCAAAATCATAGTCAAAAAAGAGACTATATTATTGATCGACTAACTGATGAATTCGAAAAACATATTGATTTAGAAAAAATACTCAAGTCATGAAGTATAAAAAAATTGAAATTCACTGGCCTAATGGAAAGACTTCCGAAGCAACTCCTGGTCAGGGATGGTTGGAAGAAGCCAAAAAAGTAGACATATCAATTCCTACGGGTTGCCTAACTGGTAGTTGCGGTGCATGCGAAATAGAAGTTAATGGAGAAGTAATAAGAGCATGTATTAAAAATATTTACAGTCCTAAAGAAAGAAAGCTCAAAGTTAATTTCTACTATGACCCTTATTGGTAGAAATCAATATCTTTAAGCTACTTTAAAATGTAAAAAATCAATTTTGAATCATGGAAAATTCCAATATTGTTTTATCTAAATAATGTCATAGTCAATTCTCATAATTTAACTATTAATCGTTCAATTATGAGAGTTATAAGAACACCCTTAAAAAATACAACCCAAAGCAATCCATAATCAGAAAGTCCAAGCTTGTTTTGATACCATAAGATGAATTTCTTGTGGCGTTCAATTAATTTCATACATTTCTTCCTTTTTATTTTACTTAATTTACCTTTTGAGAAGGCTGAATCGCATGTTATTGCAAGTAATCATAACAAATGGATGTTAATTAAATTTCACTAAATTATCAACTAACTCTCTTGGCTATATTAAATATATTCCATAGTCAAAGATTTAATGGTTAGCAATTTCTGGCAAAAAGAATGCTCTAAAATCTCTTTCATGACTAATAATCATACTCTTATAATAAATTGCTTAGCCCAATCAAGGGTTTTACGAACCTCTTCTTTAGTTGAAGCTTCACAATAAATTCTTAGCAAAGGTTCGGTTCCGGAAAAGCGAAACATAAGCCAATGGTTTTCTCCCATCTTTAATTTACATCCATCTATCAAGATCACTTCCTTAACTTCTTTTTCTCTAATGAACAATGGAGGATCTTGTGTTAAACACTTTTCAAGATTGGATCTTGTATTATTGTCTGCAAGAAGAATATCAATTCGATCATAAAAGCTAACACCTATACGCTTTTCCAAATTACTTAATCGAGATCCTAAAGTTTCACCACCATGAACAATCGCCTCAAGTAAAAGCAGAGCAGCGTATAAAGCATCTCTTTCTGGTAGATGATCTCCAAAGCCTATCCCTCCAGACTCTTCTCCACCAAGCAAAACATCTCTCACAATCATTTCTTTAGCAATATATTTGAATCCCACAGGAAGTTCAATTACTTCTCTGCCAAATTCTTCTGCTATTGAAGTGATGCAATCTGAACCACTAATAGTTTTAATAACACAACCAGGTAACTTTCTAACTCCAGCAAGATGCTCAATAAAAAGAGGTATTAGAAGCTGTGTACTGCAAAAACGTCCAGTCTCGTCTATAGCCGCTATTCGATCGCCATCCCCGTCAAAGACCAGCCCTATAGAGGGACTACCATCACTAGCAAGATCTTTAGTGGTGCAAATAAGTTCATATAAATTCTTTTCCAATGGTTCAGGTGCATTCCCGCCAAACAACGGATCTCGAACAGTACGTATTTCTGTCAAAAATTCATGGGATTGACTACCAAAAAGATCTTGCATACAACCTGCTGCTGAACCATGCATGGAATCAACTATTACTTTCAAACCCATTCTTTTTACTCCTTCCAAAAGTGCAGGTATATCAATTTTCCGCTGTAATGCAAGTAAGTGTTTTTTACGACAAGCAAACTTTTTTGTCTCACCAGAAATTGGGATCTTTTTGCATCCTGTTAGCAATCTATTTTCAACAGCTTTTGTAAAATCCTCATCAACAGACCCTCCTATGGGGCTTTTAATTTTCAAACCAAGCCATTCTGGAGGATTGTGGCTAGCTGTAACTACCAATGCTCCCAAAGCATGGTTTTCTATTACAGCCCAACTACATGAAGGAGTCGTTACTGGAGTATCAGCTAATAAAGGCTCCAAATCATTAGCTCTTACTGCCGAAGCAATAGCCTCGGCAAATTCAGGTGCAAGAAATCTACGATCATAACCAATTACAACCTTTTTGCTTAAGTTAGTATTAGCTCTACAAACCATTTCCTGTGTTGCCGCCAACGCCACCAAAATCAGTCTTTCAATAGTAATATCAACACCTAGGATACCCCGCCAGCCATCAGTCCCGAATTTGATTGGTGCTGGTTTTAAGTTCATAGGTTCCTTAAACATCCAAAACAGTCAATTAAGCAAAGTTTTTCCAAATATAAGGTAGGCTTATTAATCATTACATAATAAGAAGTAAAGCTATAATTGATCAAATCTGATGTATTTCGCCATCCAAATCCATCTAATTAATTCCTAAAGATACTTGAGAATTTTCGCATTTTATAGGACGTTTTGACAGCAAGGGAATAAAGATTGAATGAGATTCCAAGAAGACCTAATTTGAGTCCTCACATTTAAATATAGAAAGAGATTTTTTTTTCAATTAGAATTGTTTTGAGAACTCAATTTCAAATAATCCTTTACTCCATTGCCTAATTACATACTTGGTATCTCTTGTTTTTTTCATGATAGTGCTGTTGCATTGCTACGTGATGGTGAGATTTTATGCGCAGTGCAAGAAGAGCGGTTTTCAAGAAAAAAGCATGATTCTGGCTTCCCCCTAAATGGAATTCGCTACTGCCTTCAGTCTCAGAATATTGACTTAAGAGATATTCAATTTATTACTTACTATGAAAAACCACTTCTAACATTTGAGCGCTTACTGGAAACCTATTTAGGAACTGCTCCAAGAGGGGCGAGATCTTTTATTGCAGCAATGCAAGTTTGGTTAAAAGAAAAATTATTTTTAAAATCAGAGCTTAAAAAGCAATTCAAATCCCTACAAAAAAAGCTTGTTCCCGAAATAGAACCTCATCTTCCAGAATTCCTTTTTTCGGAGCATCATCAATCACATGCTGCGGCTGCCTTTTATCCAAGTCCTTTTAAGGAAGCAGTTGTACTATGCATGGATGGTGTAGGAGAGTGGGCAACAACATCTACATGGATTGGAGAAAATAATGAAATCAAGCCCATTTGGGAAATCGATTTTCCTCATTCTCTAGGTCTCCTCTACTCTGCATTCACGTATTACTGTGGATTCAAAGTAAATTCGGGTGAATACAAATTAATGGGTTTAGCACCATACGGACAACCAAAATATGTAGGAGAAATAAAAAATAATCTTATTGATATCAAAGATGATGGAACTTTTAAGTTAGATATTAGTTACTTTAAGTATCATCGTGGATTCCGTATGACTAGTCGGAAATTCCACAAACTTTTTGGGTCCCCACCACGAAGAAGAGAAACGGAACTAACTCAGTTTCATATGGATTTAGCGGCATCTATTCAACTAGTAACTGAAGAAATTGTAATTAAAATTGCAAGATCACTAAGGGAAGAAACAGGTATAAACAATCTTTGTCTTTCTGGAGGAGTTGCCTTGAATTGTGTTGCAAATGGTAAGTTAATAAAAGAAAAAATCTTTGATGATATATGGATTCAACCTGCTAGTGGTGACGCAGGTTCTTCATTAGGTGCAGCACTTATTGGTTGGCATCAACACTTAAGCAAGCCTCGCAAAATCAATCCCAACGATTCAATGAGGGGAACTTATCTTGGTTGTAAATTTACTAATGAAGAGATTATTAGATATTTAAAAAAGATCAATGCTCCTTTTGATGTACTAGAAGATGAAAAACTTTTTGACAAACTTGCTCAAATTCTTGACGAGGGTAAGGTCATTGGTTGGTTTAATGGTGCGATGGAGTTTGGTCCTAGAGCCTTAGGTGGCAGGTCAATTATTGGAGATCCCCGCAATCAAAAAATGCAAAGCATACTTAATCTTAAAATTAAATATAGAGAGAGTTTTCGTCCTTTTGCTCCATCAGTTTTAGAAGAAGATGTTGCGAATCAATTTGAACTGAATACCAAAAGTCCTTATATGTTATTAGTTGCTCCTGTTAAGAAAGAACTATGCAAAGAAATGACAGAAAAACAAAGAAATCTTTTTGGAATAGAAAAATTGAATATTCCAAAGTCATCGCTCCCAGCTATTACTCATGTTGACTATTCAGCAAGAGTGCAAACGGTTAGCAATAAAACAAATCCTCGTTATTACCAATTAATTAGTGCTTTTAAAGAAAAAACTGGCTGCCCAACAATTATAAATACGTCATTTAACGTTAGAGGGGAACCAATCGTTTGTACGCCCCAAGATGCTTATAGATGCTTTATGAGGACAGAGATGGATGTACTTGTTCTTCAAAATCAAATTCTCTTCAAAAACAAGCAGAAAATAATAGATAAAGACGAAACCTGGAAGCAAGAGTTTGAACTTGATTGATTATGAAAGGTTCTATCTCTAGGAAAAAACTACGTGAATTTGGATTTCTTGTTGGATTGGGATTGCCCCTTTTTATTGGATGGTTCTTGCCGTTAATAGTTGGGCATCAATTTAGACCCTGGACACTATGGATAGGTATACCCACAATAATCCTTGCAATCCTGAAGCCAAATTTACTTAATTATCCATTTAAGGCTTGGATGGCTCTAGGTCACATTCTCGGATGGATTAACAGTCGTATTATTCTTGGATTAATTTTCTTTCTGATACTCCAACCTATTGCCATAATAATGAAAGGCTTTGGTTACGACCCACTCAGAAAAAGGCAAGACAACTCAAAGTCTTATAGAGTTAACAAGAAGCATCATAAAGTTGACCTAACAAGGATTTTCTAATTATGGAAGCATTCCTAGATTTAGCTAAAGATATATGGGACTACCTAAGAGTTAGGAAGAAATTTTGGTTGGCTCCCTTAATTATCACAATAATTTTAATGGGCAGCTTAATCGTCTTTACTGAGGGATCTGTTGTTGCTCCTTTTATATACTCAATATTCTAGTAAAAGAATTAAGATATATTTTAGATACAGGCTCTGATGTTATATATAAACAAGGTGAACATAGAAGCGTAAAAGTTAAACATCAGGATTATTGATATAAGAGGTAATTGGAAGTAATCCAGGAAATAATGGTAAATTCAATCTACTATTGTTATTATATTAGTAAATTTTTAATATGATACAATAAGGAAAAGAGTAAAGATTACATGCGCATAAAGGAAATAATACCCAGGTTTAAAGCAAGGAAGTTATGCAACAAGATAGGTTTTGATTTTCCCTTGTATAACTTAAGTCATATTGAAAAATATCTCCTTAAATTAACTCAAAAAGACATCATACTCGATTATTCCCAATTAAGGATAGGTCTTTTACACTATTTAAATGTCAATCTACCAAAAGATTCATATATAGCAACTACTTCCTATACTATTTATGACATGATAAATGTTATAATTAATTCAAATAATAAGCCAATACTTGTAGATATAAGTCCAAAAGATCTTTCTCCAAATCTAGATAGTTTAATTTACTTAGTTAGATCTGAAAAGGTAAAGTGTGTAATTTTTACATATTTGCATGGATACAGAGTAGATATTTCCAAATTATCAGATGCGTGTAAAGAGAAGGAATGCATCCTAATAGAAGATTGCGCTCAATCTCTATGGATAGATGAGAAATTTAAAGTAAATAAACAGCCTGGTTCTTTTGGAGATATAGCATTATTTAGCACTGGATTCTATAAAAATATAAATACTATATCTGGTGGCTTATTATTATTAAATTCCAATAGTAAAGGTTCATTAGATATAATAAGATCTCATGAAAAATTAAGCAAGCTTATTTCATTAGATTACCTAAATAGATTATTATATGGAATATTCTTTACATTCATAACAAATAAATTTATCTTTAGTCTAATAATTTTTCCAATACTTAAACTTGCAAGGTTAGAAAAGATAGAAATGTTGAATAAAAGAGCTAGGGAAGAAAATAATCCAAGGTATATACATAGAAAAGAAAATGATATTTTAAGAATGAATTTTATACAACGAATATTTCTAAAGATGCAATCAAAAGAAATACTAAAAGTGGAATACACCAAAAGATCTAGATTAGGAAAATGTTACCTTGAGGAGTTAAGTGATTTGATTTATCGTCGTGTAATAGAAATACCAGGATTAGATCCCAATAAATCCCTAGATTCTTTTAAAGAAATTTCTTCATATAATCAAATACCTGTGCTTTTTAAAAATAGAAATAAATTACTAAATTTTCTGGTTAAGAATGATATTGATATTGCTGAACAACATATTAAAAACCTAAGCTCCATAAATATATACTCTGTATATACAAACAACACAGAGAGCAATTGTTACTATAGTGAAAAAGTATCAGAAGAATTATTTCTACTACCTTGTTATCCCGAATTTCCTATAAGCAAGGCAAAGGAAATATCAAAATTGATAAAAGATTTTGTTAATTGCAATTAAATGAAAAAACTTGATTACGATATAACGGTTATTGGCTCTGGACTGTCTTCATATGCCTGCTTAAAATATCTAATACTAAATAAGGCTCACATTGGAAATAAGATTTGCGTTATCGCAGGTGACATAAATATCAATAAAAATCATATCAATAGTGAAATTACAACGTACTTAAAGAATTCCCACAGAGTCATATACGATGCGAATAATATTAATGAAATTGATACTGAATATCTAAATTATTCTTATAGGAGCAATAAAAATATAATATCTATTAAATCCATAGGAGGATTAGGTAAGTATTGGGGAGGTGGTTTTTTTCCGAAGCTAGTATTAGGTGATAAAAATGATATTGATAGTCTGATCTTAAATAATTTTGATTATGTATGTAATAAAAGTAATTCCAACCTTATTAAGGGCAAAAATAAAACGGCTTATGCAAAAGAGATAGAATGTTGTTTCATGAGATCATCATACTTAAATAAAATAGGCAATTATGAAATTCTTAATCCTGGAAAGGAGATAAGAATTCTATGCAAAAAGAATAATATAGATTTTATTATAAACACATCAGTTAATAAGTTAAGTTATATTCAGTCAAATAAATATATTTCTATAGTATGTTATGATAAATCAGTAATAGAATCAGGTTTAATTTTTCTAGGTGCTGGAGTAATAGGTACTCCCGAAATACTATTTAGATCTAATATACTTAAAAAAAGTAGAATAACAATTAACGATCACCTTTTATATAGAATCCCCATTTTGAGGCCTCTTGGATTCATAAAATACTTTTATAGATATTTAACCAATAGGAGAGGTAAAGTAAACCATTCCATAAGTAGTCTTAAGCAAGCCTTTAAACTTAATATTTCTGGAAGAACTCTATTTCTTGGATTATATACTCTAGATATTTCTAGGATAAAGGTTAATTTATTTCTTGAGTTGCTATGTAAAATGGAAGTTATTATCTTTAGTCAAATATATGTTGGTTCAGAGAAAGGAAGTTACAGTTGTGATTGTTCAATAGATTTAAAAAATAATGCTAAATTAACTAATTATAAATATCTATCATTTAACGAATGGATTCATATTTTACTTTTTTTCATTAAGAGTTTAATGATACCTATACCATATAAATTCAGATTGCCTTTTGGTTCATCATATCATCTACATGGAAGCCTAACAAACAAAATAGGAGCTATAAAGAATTTCCAGCAGGATGATCAGCGTATAATTATTATAGACAGCTCTGTTCTAAAAGAAATTGGACCCGAGCCAACATCATATAGAATTATTAAAAATACAATTAGTATTGTATCCAAGTCGATGAGATTCAACTCACAATAAAGATGTCATATTAAAAGCAATTTAGTAATATTAAATTCATTGCATACAATAAAAAACATAGAAGTATTAATATATAAAATATCCAACGTTTATAGATTATAGTTTAGCTATTTATAATACTAGAAATCATTATTGTATTACAAATCTAGTTAACATGTCATTTTAAGTATTTAAACCGAGGTAATGTAATACAAGAAATTATTATTAGTAAGATTTTTTGAGATGAAAAAGTTTAAATCTCTAATCGATACATCTCTTATCCCTATATCTATATCTATAGCGATAATTGGATCTATGGAGGTAATATATAGAGTTGCAAGAGGACTACATTTAAACCCTTCAACATTCGATACAGAAAGGCTAGATTGGATATCTATTGCGCATGATGGTAAGCATAACAAAAATGAAATATTCGGAATGCTAAGAGCAAAAGGTTTTGTAGATGATCTTGCTTACAAGCCTTGGATACAGATTGGTAATGCTGACCATAAAAACAAGTACTCAATTGTGGATGATGGTAAAAGAAAAACTATTGATTCACCACTAAAATGTAAAGATCCAAAACTAGTATGGTTTTTCGGAGGCTCTACAACATATGGAACTGGGGTGAGTTGGAAACAAACTATCCCTTCGCAGTTCGTATATGAAGCGTCAAAAAATAATATTTGCATAAAAGCCATTAACTATGCTGCGCCATTTCATTATTCATTCCAAGAAGCAGTTAACTTTATAGTAAAGGTAAGTAAAAATAATAATAAGCTTCCTAGTCATGTAATATTTATAGATGGCTTGAATGATTTTGTTCAACCATTATCTTCAATTAAGAAAGAACCTTTTTTTACTCCTAATTTCGAAAATTATTTCTCTAATAACAAAAAAGCATCTTTTTTAGCATCTTTAGATGAACCTATAATAAAATTTAACTTAGCATTTGTTGATTATTTAAGGTACAAGATCTTAGGTGCAAATGAAATATCAAATTATCAAAGTCCTCCTAATTTAACGACTAGTGAAATTGCAATGAAAATATCTTCGAATTTCAAAGAAAATAGAACCCTTATTTCAATGGTTTGTTCTTATTATTCTATAAAATGCCATCAGTTTATACAGCCGATACCGGCCTTATATTATAAAAACAATTTAAATGAAACATTGACTGGTTTACGTAGCGAAAAACAGATAAAATTATTCTCAATAGGATATGCAGATATTCTTGATAATGGGACAGAAGTTAAGTATGAAAATTTAAATATTTATGATTCAAGTAGAATATTTTATAACTATGCAGATGGCATCCCATATGTAGACTCATGGCATTATTCTCCAAGAGCAATAAATATTTTCTCTAAATATATAATAGAAAATATTTTTGGAGCTAAATAAAATCAAAGATAATTATATTTAATTAATCTATAGTTAATGTATCAATCAAATGAATAAGAAAAAAACAGCTAAATTAATCTCAATAAACCTATTATTATTCATTTTTTTCACAGTCTTTATAGAATTATTACTTGGTAAATGGCGAAAATATTTAAAGTCTGATTTTAATTATGTGCAAATTCCCGCCTTGATTAAAGACAGTGTATTAAAATATGATGGAAGGTGGATATATTCTTCTAGCGAACCTTTTCCTATTGTTTATTCACGTGACAAATCAGGTTATAGGAGTAAAGATCCTTACTCACAAAAAAAAATAATTTTAACTATAGGAGGTTCGACAACTGATAATCGTTTTGTTACAGATGGGGAAACTTGGCAGGACTACTTAGACAAGAAAATTACAGATTTTGATTTTATCAATGGAGGAGTTGATGGTCAAAGTTCTTATGGTCACACTAAATCAATTATCAATTGGCATTCTAAGGCCTTAAATAATAAAAATGTCAGCGTTATAATTTTTTATATAGGTATAAATGATATTAGAATATTAAATAATAAATTAACAGATTATGATTATGCTCAATCTCCGCAAATCTATCTAAAGAATTTATTAAAAGACAACTCATTTTTTGTACGTAGAACTCTAAAACTTAGAAATAAATTATACTATTATTTTAATTACATAAAAGATATTGAAGATCTTATAAATTCACATTCAGCCCGTAAATTAGAATTCCTAGATAAAGGAATTCGATACGAATTAAAGGAAGAGATAAAATTATCTTCTTATCCAACTTATAAGGTAATTTTCTCAAATCTGATAAAAGCATCAAAACATTATTTTCCCGAAAGTCGTATAATAATAATTCAACAACAGATTCCCGGTTGCAGGTTTATTAATAAAAAGATTACTTATGACAGACACCCTTATCAAAGTAATTATTGCCTAGATTTGGCAAAATTATTCAATATGCAAGATTTAGTCGTTAGTGATTTTGCATTTAATGATAGAGTAATGATCTTTCCTATGTATCTAAAAGAGATACTAAAAGATAACGATGTTTATGATTATGTTCACACTAATAGTAAGGGTTCTAAGCGTATTGGCGAATATATAGAATCAATTATAAGTAAGTAAGTAAGTGCAACTCTTAATAATTAATATCTAAATCAGTAAGAAATCTCTTTAATGTTTTTACAATAATATTTAAGCAATCTATTTAGCATTAATTTCTACAGCAAAATAATTTTACTTAGTTTATTTATTGACATTCCTTTTCTATCCACCTCATATTTGCTTCATTTTGATCCCCTAATGAAACTGCTTTTCTCGCATCAGAGCAAGCACCTTTTAAATCTCCTATATGTTCTTTTGCAACACTGCGATTTCTAAACGTCAATGCATAACTTGGATTGAGCTCAATAGCCTTGTTGTAATCAGAAATTGCTCCGTGATTATCGCCTGATTTTCTCCTTGCAAGTCCACGGTTGTAATACACATTTGCCAACCTTGGATTGATCTCAATAGCCTTGCTGAAATCAGAAATTGCTCCGTAATAATCACCAGCATTCTTTTTATCAATTCCACGGTTAAAGTAAAAAGAAGGACTCTCTGCCTGTGCTGTTTCAGAGGCAGCAATCATTAACGCAGCGCTTGACAAAGCACCACCTCCAAATAACAGCGCTTGCCCCAATGGAATCAACGGAAGCAAAACACCAATCATTGCAGTTCGCTTCTTCATATACTCAATCATGCGTTTTTCTAGTTTAATCCAAAATATCTAGAAACATTATTTCTAAGATTTCTCAATGGGAAGATGAAGTTAATAATGAATATCCTTAGTGACTTTCAGGTCTTTCTTTTTATGATTTGCTTCAACAGGTAGGCATTAGAATCCTGCAACACAAAATAATTTTCCTGCAACAAAAGTCTGGGACATTAAGGTATCTTGTGAGGCATACTGGGACGAAAAAACCAACGCACGACAACTAATTCTGTGAAGGTGGGAAGTTATGAGACTTCCCTGGACCCTCTAAAAACGGAGAGGGTGTCCGTCGAGTTCGCAAAAATAGGACTGCTACGAACAGAACTGGACAGATTTGTTAGATCGTTCTTGAAAAAACCTAACATTATCCCTAACACCATATTTGCATTCAATCGATTGCATCGGAAACCCAAAACAGGACCTCTAAAATATAAGGAATAGGGGGTGTTACCCAATTCCTTTATCTACTTGTTCCTGCATCCATTTCTGTACATCTGACTATAACCAAGCAACAAGATTAGAACCTACAGAAAATTAACGAGGGAAAGTCTTGACAACCATTTTTCGGTAACCCGTTGCTATGGACATCTCAGTGCGATGGACACCTATGGTAAGCGAAGAAAGCGTTTGTAGACGTTCGTGGACATAGTCCTCGAAAGAGAAATGGCACCTATTATTTACAACAATCTACTAATAGAGACCTATAGTTCCAATTATCATTATTTACTATAAAATCAACTTCTCCGGATATAAACCCAGTTATAGATTCTCCCTTAAAGTTTATTGTCAAGGATTCTCCTGGGGGAATTTTTTGATTAATTTCATAAGAATAAGTGTTGTCAATAGGGATAGATTCTCCTATTGAACCATCCGATTTGGATAGGTTAAGAGTTTCATGTAGAGACTTGTCGATATCAATGTCATTAAGAGTTTTATCCGAGTCTGAATAATTTGTAATTGTGGTTTTTAATATAATCTTTTCATTGGAAGTTCGTATTATATTTGCATGAAATTTCATCTCTTTATTTGGATCCGTACAAGCGACAAGAGTAGATCCAATAATTAAAGAAGTCACTATTTGTTTTATTAGATTCATGAATTCATTTTTGAAAATGAGAATATTATATTTTTAATACTAATCAAAAAATTAATCATAACACCCTCAATCTATACAACATTAAAAGACTGACGACATAAGAATGCCTAATTAAGAGGACCGCTATGGACCCCTGAGATGCCTACGGACAAAAGTCAGAAACGGAGAGGGTGGCAGTCGATTTGTGCTTAGGAGGGCAGGTGAGGGAACAAAGAGGAACAATAATTTCAAATCGGTTCCTATATCCCACAACACCAGATTTCATCCCACAACATTTGCGAAAATCCCACAACAATATCCCACAACATTTTGCGTTTCCGCTAAAGCGATTTCAAGTTCGTCCCATCTCAAAAAGATCCTATGTAGCAGTTAATTCAACTATCTATTCAACAAACAAAGATCGATTTCATGCCTCTACTAAAATAAGAACTCCAATACATCCTTTTTGAAGACTTCCCGCATCACTGCTCTTGCTGCTGCACTGTCCCTTCTGCCGATGGGACAACCAATGCTGTTGGGAACTTTGACGGCATCGACTGCAGCAATAGTTCTTTCTGCTTCTAAAGCACAGGCAAAGGATGCATCAGAAATTGCACGGATCGCTAAAGCAATCACAGTCCGCATAGAAGGTGCAACGCAAGGGTCAGGTGTTCTCGTTAAAAAAGAAGGCAATCGCTATACCGTTCTCACTGCCTGGCATGTCGTACAAGACAACCTCCCTGGAGAAGAAGTCGGGATCATCACCTCTGATGGGAAAGAGCATTTATGGGAGTCAACAAGTCTCCAGCGATTAGGAGAAGTTGATATGGCAGTGTTGACTTTTACAAGCAATAAGAACTATCAGGTAGCAAATATTGGTGATGTCAAAAAGGTCAAATATCAAGACCAGGTTTATGTCGCAGGATTTCCGTTATTTGATTTTATAAATCTCAAATTTGAAAGTGGTGAAGTCGTCGCGAATGCAGAAGTAAGTATTGATCAAGGTTATCAACTCCTTTACTCAAACAAGACAAAACCAGGAATGAGTGGTGGAGTTATATTGAATGAGAATGCAGAGTTAGTTGCTATTCATGGTAGAGGTGAGATAGATAGACAAAAGAAAAATGTACAAGAACTCATAACGAAAACAGGAATAAATCAAGGCGTTCCTATTACTTTCTACAAACTCTTTCTCAATGGTTTACCTGTTGTAGTCTCTAAGGAAAATGCGACTACAGCGGGTGACTATTTAGCGCAAGCAAAAGCATCCCAAGGCAAACAAGGAAGGGAGCAGACAGTAATTCGTCTTGTGAATGAATCGTTGAAAATTCAATCTAATAATGATAAAGCATATTTTATTCGAGCATATGCAAAAAGTTATTTAGATGACCATCAAGGGACTATAAAAGATTATAATCAAGCACTAAATATTGATCCTCAAAATGCCAATGCTTTTGTAAATCGTGGTTTTTCAAAAGAAAAGTTAGGGGATAATAAGGGTGCTATTTCTGATTACAAATCTGCCTTAAGAGTTAACCAATACAGTTCAGAAGCATATTATAATATTGGAATTATTAAACTAAAAACTGGAAATTATGATGATGCAATATCTAATTTCAATGTTGCTTTAAGAATTAATAATAATAATGCAAATTATTATATTAATAGAGGTGTTGCTAAGCAAAAAATAAACCAAAATAAAAATGCAATATTAGACTTCAATAGCGCTATAGAAATTAACCCTAACTTAACCAAAGCATTTAATAATAGAGGTATCTCTAAGTCGAATTTAGGCAACTATAAAGATGCTATATCTGATTTCAATAGAGCATTAGAAATTGACACTAATTATATGTTGGCGTATTATAATCGTGCTTTTGCTAAAAATAAAATAGATGATCATGATGGATCAATAAAGGACTATAGTATCTCAATTAAATTAGATCCTAGTCATATTAACTCGTATCTAAATCGTGGTTTAAGTAATTACAAGAAAGGTAATTACTATTCTGCAATCAATGATTACAATCGTATAATAGAAATTAATCCAAATCATATCAATGCTTATTTAAATCGTGGGGTTATTAAGTTAAGTCTTAAAGAAAAAGATGCTGCTTGTATTGACTTTAAAAAAGCACAATCTCTAGGTTCAGCAAAAGCAAAGGATTTCCTAGCAAGCGCAGAAGGTGCCTGGTGCAGGAATATGCCTGATTAAATAACAACAACTCATATCTCCACTCTTCTAAAACACCACAAATCTGAAGTCGACGGAAGAATGCCAACTTCAAGCGAAATTTTGGACCGCTATGGACCCCTGAGATGCCTACGAACAAAAGTCAGAAACGGAGAGGGTGTCCGCAGAGTCAGGTCAATCTGCACACTCCTGACACAACCTGAAGAGGTTTTTAGATTAATTCCTTAAAAATCCAGAACACATCCAGAACACAGTTTTGGGTTTTATAAAAGGAAAATTTTATTGAATTTCTTCTCTTATAGAAGTTTTAGTACACCATAAAAGCATTGGGATGAGATCTATTATAGGAATCATCATTAGAATTAACCAATAAGGTGATTTGCCGACATCTCTCAAACGTCTAACAGACAATGAACAAAAGACTACATAACTTCCCCAAAAGTAAAAGTAACCAATAAAATCAAGAAATCCTGCAATAATTTTCAAAAAATATATTGATTGTTCATTGCCTAAAATTACAAATAAGTTAGATGTAAATGAAACAAGAAGGGATAGTGGAAAGGCGATAATTGTTGTTGAAATAACAAAAATCCAAAACTCTTTTCTCTTGGAAATACCAGAGTAATTAAAAGAATTTTTCCAAGTTAAAAAGTAAGACTCAACTCCTTCTGCAAAAGAAGTGGAATTAGTTTTAGTGTCAAAAGATGGCAAGCATAAAAGAACAAATGTCCAAATTCCAAAAATAATTCCAAGGAAGGGGATTGCACTACATATCTGTAAGACAAATGAGAACAAACTCTTCTTACCAATATCACGCATTCGTCGATAATATATTGATATCAAACCTATGAGTACTGGAATAAAATAAAGAATAAATGGAAGAGAAAAACATATCCTTAAGAAATCATTTTTTGTAGATCCTATAATTGGTGCAACTATTAATCCTAATGCAATAAGTAACAGGTAATGAGAGATAATTCCGTACCAATATTCTTTACGTGAAGTTCTTCCTCCGAACTTAAAAGCATTTTTAAAAACCAGAGTATAAGACTTTTTTACATCTCTAAATTCACGGAGAATAATTCCATTGTTATTCATTTTAATGATTGAAAACCCAATCAAATTATAAGTAAAAACATCGACTCATACAAAAACCGTACATTCTGGGATAGATCCAGAACACAAGTCCCAGAAGATCCCGAACACATCCAGAACACCTGATTTCAAAATCTGAACTATCCTGAATACTTTTGTATAAGTCTTTCCTCTAAAAACCTCTGTGATAGACCCATTTCGGGTCACTATGACTACTCAGGAGTATTCCTGAGTAGTTAATAAAACGGAGAGGGTGTCTGTCGAGTTCGGCAAAAATTAGACTGCTATAGAAGGGATTAGACGGATTTTACAAGTCATTTCTGAAATACCCTACAACATACCCTACAACGGATTTTAGACTGTATTGACTACAAATAACCGACGATTAATTATAAGAAAGAGGGGTTTTACCCCCTCGATTTATCAACTTGTTCTTGCATCCATTTCTGTACATCTGACTCTAACCAAACAACCATATTTGCACCTATTGGTATTTGTTTAGGAAAGGTTCCAGCGTAGATTTTGTTGTAGATAGTTGCCCGACTCATCCCTGTTCGTTGTACAACTTCAGGAGCACGTAAGAAGCGTTCTCTGATGTCGATTTTCATAAGTAATTAAAATAGAAACAACGCTTCTATTGCAACTCAACTAATAAAGGGCAATTAAAACTGACTGAATTTTAGATATAACTAGCAGAACAAATAAACCTTCTCCGAAGAGTAACCAAGCAATCGTGGAGTTGCTCAGTCCGAACCTTCTATAACGAGCAATCGTCGCGTCATGCACCCTTCGGATACTTGAAAGCATTTATTTCGCTCCCATCACTTTGATTTGATTTCCAGCATCGCTTAATTTCATCCACTTATTTTCTTCCTCCTTACTAAAGGTCTCTACCCTTCTTGCATACACGGCATCTGCATTTAAGTCTTCGATCATTTCATAACCAAAGAAGTCCAATAATTCTTCCTGACTGTTAAAGCAGCGATCACTCCACTCATAATTTTTATTCCCCTTCTAATTTTTCATACTCATAGCACTCATAGAAATAATCAGTCCTATAACGCTCTACTAACGCAAACTCCTTTTGCTCTTCATCTGGGAGTTTGTCATACACGCTCCAACCAATTATCAAGACTGGCATTACTTCTTACTTCTGTTCTTGTACACGATCCATCCCACAATCCCAGTAACTAGAACTGCATCAACTACTAAATGCCAAGCAAAGAAGTCCATAGTTAAGGCACTGGGTTCATAGCAATGATTTTTATGGTGGGGTTACGTGCCTCACCTATTTTCTTTGCGTCTTGCACATTGTTTGCATGGACGACTTCCTTCCATGTCTTTCCACCTTGGTAGTAAGTCAATTCAACTTTCATCAGACCTGCCCTCTGTATTTCTTGAACTCATCTAAGTCACTTATCACTATTGACTTGTAATCCTCTGGGAAACGCTGCTTCATTATTGCTGGAATTTCCAAGCAATCTGGATAGGGGTTATGCAGATAAAAAATAACCTCTTTCTCTTTCTTAAGGACGATGTAATCAGATAGTCCCCCTATGTTTTTTTCAGTCATGCCGCTTCCTCTATCCATTCCTCAGAAAGAGTTTCTGCCTGAACAAGAACTAATTCAATAGCACTCTTTTCTTGATCGGGTGGGTACTTATATCTCTTCAGAAGGGACTTAATCATGAGACGCAATCTGGCGCGTACGTTTTCTTTGTACTGCCAATCAATAGTGAGATTGTTTCTGAGTTTCTCAGCAAGTTCTCTTGCCATAGCAACCAACACTTCATCTCCCATGAGTTCTTGAGCGGATTGATTATTAGCAAGTGCGTCATAGAAGGCGATCTCTGGCGGAGTTAAACCAAGTGAATCAACCTTGTCTGCTTCATCTCTGAATTCTTTTGCCATCCGAATGAGTTCTTCAATGACCTGCGCTGCCTCAATCGTTCGATTTGCATACTTCTTCAATGATGCTTGAAGTAAGTCACTAAATTTCCTTTGCTTCACCACATTGGTTTTAAAGCGTGATGAGACTTCTTCTTTTAAAAGACGTTGGAGTAATTCAACCGCAAGGTTCTTTTGAGGGATCTTGCTGACCTCTGCCAAGAATTGATCAGACAAGATACTGATGTCAGGTTTATTTAAACCAGCAACTTTGAAGACATCCGTCACTCCTTTTCCAACTAATGCTTCTGATAGCAATTGGCGCAATTCGAAATCGGTATCGCCTTTCTTCCCTGGTGGCGTATCCCCTTCTCCTTTGATGAGTGGAGCACGAATTGCTTGCAAGAAAGCAACTTCTTCATTGAGTGCTAACGCTTCATCCAAAGTCCCACAAAGAGCAAATGCTTTGGTGACTGAAAGTACTGTGTCGCAAAAACGCTGACGTCCATCGGAAATCCCCAATACATGGTCTAAACAAATTGGTAGTAGTTCTAATGCTTTACCTGGTTCCTTAAAATTGCTCCAATCGATTGGATGCAGGATATCTTTGGCGATCTGAATTTTCTCTTTGAGGATTCTTAGCGCTTCCTCAACATCAAGAGTTGGTTTACCTCTCCCTGCGGTGTAATCCGCTAACGCTTCTTTGAGTTGTGGTGCAATACCGATGTAGTCAACAACTAATCCACCTGGTTTGTCTTTAAAAACGCGATTAACTCTTGCAATTGCTTGAGCAAGATTCGCTCCCCTCATTGGTTTGTCGACATAGAGAGTGGCGAGACATGGAGCATCAAATCCTGTTAACCACATGTCCCGTACTAAAACGATTTTCAATGGATCGCTTGGGTCTTTGAATCTCTTTTCCAGATCTTTCTTTTGCTGCTTACTGGTGTGATGTTCTTGGAGTAATGCTTTGTCTGAAGCAGACGCAGTCATGACAACTTTGATTGCTCCTTTGGCAGGATCAGAGTTATGCCAATCAGGACGGATATTGATGATCTCTTTATAGAGGCGAGCACATATCTCTCGACTCATACCAACAACCATTGCTTTGCCTGGTTGTGTCTTTGACCTCTTCTCGAAATGTGCAATTAAATCTTGAGCGACTTCTTGCAATCGAGGTTGGGCACCAACTAATGCTTCTAATGCTGCCCAGCGAGTCTTTGCTTTTTCTTCTGCAGGAATATCATCTTCCTCTTCAAAAATCTCATCGACCTTTTGATCAACTGTCGGTAAGAACTCCTTCTTGATTTCAAGTTTTGCTTGCCTTGATTCGTAGTAGATAGGAACTGTTGCTCCATCTTCTACTGCCTGTTGTATGTCGTAGATAGAGACATAATTTCCAAAAACTGCTTGGGTATCTCGATCGTCTTTAGAGATTGGAGTCCCAGTGAAGGCAAGGAATGTTGCATCTGGAAGAGCATCTCTGAGGGTCTTGGCAAGACCGTATTTAATCGTTCCAGTTTTGACATCAAGTCGTGCCTTGAAACCATATTGAGTGCGATGCGCCTCATCGCAAATCACCACAACATTGCGGCGATTGCTGAGCACAGGGAATGATTGCTCGCCAGGTTCTAAAGCGAATTTCTGAATCGTCGTGAAGATGATTCCACCACTTGGGCGGTTCCCTAAAAGGTCTCTCAGTTCCTGCCTTGTATTTGCTTGTTGAGGGTTCTCTCCTAATAGATCTCCTGCTCCAGCGAATACGCCAAACAACTGACCATCCAAATCCTGTCGGTCAGTAACCATGACGAGCGTTGGATTCTCCAGACGAGGGTCAGTCAGCAACTTGCCCGCAAGGCATGCCATTTCGATGCTTTTACCTGCTCCTTGGGTATGCCAAACAACGCCACCTTTCTTATCCCCATCTGATTGACTTGCTTTAACGACTTGTTCAGTTGCTGCTCGTACTGCATGGAATTGGTGATAAGCAGCAATCTTTTTAATGATCGATTTGTCTTCTTCAAAGAGGCAAAAAGAGCGAATGAAATCGAGCAATCGATCTTGATCAAAAAGACCTCGAACAAGAGTTTCTAATTCACGAAACTGTCCAAGAGGATCAAGGTCCTTTTCATCTTTGATTGTTCTCCATCTCAAAAAGCGTTCTTCATTAGCACTCAGAGAACCCACTCTTGCCTGAGTTCCATCACTAATAATCAAAAGAACATTGGGATCAAAAAGATCAGGAATGTCGTTCTTATATGTCTGAAGTTGATTGAATGCTTTCCAGATATCTGCTTTCTCATCAGCAGGATTTTTTAGTTCTATAACCGCTATTGGTAAACCGTTTAAGTAGACAACTACATCAGGTCGACGATTGTGTTTATCACCTATAACCGCTAATTGATTTACAACCAACCAATCATTAGATGCAGGATCATCAAATCCAATAACCTTCAATCGAATTCCGATCTGTTGATTCCCATCCATATAAGTGACAGGTACACCTTGAGTCATCAGACGATGGATCTGTCGATTACTTGCTAAGAGTCCTGGAATATTTGGATTGGTTAGTTGAGATATTGCTGAATCAATCGTTGCCGATGGGACCTTCGGATTCAGTTTTTGCAGTGATGAACGAAGGCGTCCAGGAAGGATGACTTGCCTAAAGTCATCACGCTCTGGAGAATCTCCATCAGGAGCAAGATCAGGACCGAAGACATAGGAATATCCAATTTCCTTGAACCAATCAAGACACTGTTGTTCAAGAAGATCCTCGGTAATCAGAGACATTAGATGCCTACCTCCTCAAGCATCTTTTCAGCATCAGGAACCCTTAATTCACCAGAGATGAGTTTTGGAAGAAGTGCATCACGGGTCTCTTGAAGTAATTGCTCCTCAATTAAAACTTGGTGGATTTTTTGGAATAAAGGATTAGCAATTTGATCAAATGCACTTTTGAGATCCTGAGATGGATCAAGAATCTTCATCTCGCGAAGCATTTTTGAATTGACCGCTGTAGCAATTGATGAGGTACTTCCAAGAGTCTTGTAGTCATAATTAGAGAAGAAGCAATAAGAGAAAGAACTTGGGATGGGATTTGGAGATGGCACGAAATGAGCAATTGCTTCATTCGTAAGCATGTCAGTGGAAGTGATTGCAACCCGCCCGACAGTCAACTTAAAACTCACAAGAACTGTTTCTGCTGGGAGCACCTTCACATTGAACTTATCAACAGCATCTTGGGTTAAAAATTCTGCAGTATTTCGGGCATAAACTGATGCTTTACCCATATCTTTGATAGACAACCAAGGGATATCTTCTTCACTTTGAGTAAACCACCACGATTCTTTTCTGGGTGGTGTTTTACCGATGGTGACTTGATAAAGATTAGAAGCAGGGCAAACATTCCATCCACGAGGAATCTCACCTAATTCAGAATCTTCAAATGAGTCTGGAAATAACTCGCTGATCTCATTAGGTAATCCAGTTAAACGACCTTCTGATTTTGCTCTGACTGGATCGAAATCAATAAACCAAGATTTGAAAAGTGCCTTCGCTATTCCTTCAAGAGTTTCATTAATCTTTCTGTTTAGTTCAATCTTTTCGTCAAGAATTCCGAGGATATGAGCGATTGCTTTTTGCGTTTCAATATCAGGCATAACAACTCTAAGGTTTCTAATTGAATCAATAGTTAATGCCTTTTGTGCACTGCCAATCATCACAGATTGAAGTGTTCTTTGCCCTAAATTAGAATTGAAAAAATACGATAAATAGTAGGAGTCAATAGCATCAAATTTACTAATCCAAATAATATTTCCATCTTTGAAATAGAAGTCTCCTTCATCCTGCACTACATAAGATCTGCCCGAACGATTTCCAACAGAACTCAAAAGTATATCCCCTTTTTGAGGAGATCCTGTAAGTTCTTTTAATTCACTAAACCTTTCATGAGAAATAAAAAGGTCATAATTGTTGAAAGTCCCAAGTGATTTATCAATAACATCTTTCGAGCGAACAAAAGGCACTCCATCAGTCACGTACTCCTTTGCAAAAACACGTTTACTGGACTTTATTTTGCAACGATTACTCAACTTATATTCTTGAAAATTAGACATAATATCCAATCCTTTTCAAGTTCTCAGAAATCTGCTGATCTAACTTCGCTCCCTCCTCTTGTTGTTCGTTGAGTAAAGAGGTAAGTCTTTTCATTTTATCTTCAAAAGGTTCACCATCATCTTCCTCGTAAACTGCACCTACATAACGCCCAGGTGTTAGTACAAAACTGTTCTTTTCAATCTCCTCAAATTTTGCGTTATAGCAGAAACCTGAAACATCCTCATAACCCTTGTTTTGATTACGCCAAGTGCTAACAGTGCTACCAATTTTCGAAATATCTTCATCAGTAAGAACCCTATCTTTTCTGCTCACCAACGTCCCCATTTGCCTAGCATCAATGAACAAAGTTTCACCTCGTCTATCTCGTCCTCTTTGACTTTTATCGTTAGTTAAAAACCATAGACAAACAGGAATTGTGGTGTTGAGAAATAACTGTCCAGGTAGAGCAATCATAATTTCAACAACATCTTTCCTGACCATTTCTTCTCGTATCTTTCCTTCGCCAGAGGTATTAGAACTCATCGATCCATTAGCAAGTACAACCCCTGCTTCACCACCTGGACGTAGTTTCCAAAGCATGTGCTGTAACCATGCATAGTTTGCATTGCCTACTGGTGGTCTTCCATAAACCCAACGAGGATCACTTTCATATTTTTCACCACCCCAATCAGAAATATTGAAAGGTGGATTAGCAAGGATGTAATCGAATTTCTGATCAGGGTGTTGATCTCGTCCAAACGAATCTGCAGGTTCTCTCCCCAAATCACCAGAAAGTCCACGAATAGCAAGATTCATTGCTGCCAGTCGCCAAGTCGTCGGATTACTTTCTTGCCCGTAAATAGAAATGTCATCTCTTCTTCCACCATGCGCTTCTATAAATCTTTCACTCTGAACAAACATTCCACCTGAACCGCAGCAAGGGTCATAAACACGACCTTTGTCTGGTGCCAAAACAGCAACCAATGTTTTCACTACATGGGCAGGGGTATAGAACTGACCTCCCTTCTTACCTTCAGCAGTAGCGAACTGACCCAGGAAATATTCGTAGACCTCACCAAGAACATCTTTTGCACTGCGTTCTTGTCCTCCGAAACCAATAGTGGATATCAAGTCAACCAACTCACCCATTCGCCCGGGTTCCATCTGGGCACGACCAAAGCGTCGGTCTAGTTTTCCTCTAAGTGTTTGGTTTTCGTTCTCTATCGCAACCAGTGCCGCATCAATGATCTGACCAATATCTGGTTGCTTTGCTTTTCCTCTAATGGATTCCCATCTCGCATCCGTAGGGACCCAAAAGACATTCTCTTGCAGGTAGTAATCCCTTTCCTCAAGTGCACTTTGATGATCTGAAGGGTCATCACCCAAATAAAAATCCGAAGAAGGATCAGATACTTGCTTTAGGACTTTCTCCTGATGTTCGGCAAAAGTATCTGAGATGTATTTGAGAAAAATCAGTCCAAGTACCAGATGCTTATATTCCGCCGCATCCATCTGATTACGGAGTTTGTCCGCTGATGCCCAGAGAACTGCTTTGAAATCCTGCTCAGATGCTTGCTTCTTTTTTTGTTGAGACTTGATCAAAAGGGAATTGCTCTCACTTAATCATTTTCGCTCAAATTCAATATCTTTGCTTAATTAATAAAAACTCTTCTAAAACTAACTAATAAGAATCAAAGAAGAATTCCCGATTTTATCTAACTAATTAGACGAAATAACCTAAAAACATGCAAAAACCTGAACTCGACAGCAAAAAGTCGAATTCAGACGAAATTCTGGACTGCCATGGACGCCCTCAGACGCCTACGGACATGAAGTCGAAACGGAGAGGGTGGGAAACTCCCTAAAGCCGCAAAAAGCCAGTAATAACTAGATTCTTGGTGTCTTGTTTGTACCACCTTTTGTACCACTTATTGGATCTTGATGGAAGGTTTACTGACAACTGGCGCAACACAGAGATATTTGGCAAATTAATAACTACTAAAGAAATAAATAATGACCGTAGCTTTTGAGATCGGACCATTTGCTAATAGCAAGGAGATATGGCTAAAGGCTTCAGCTTTTTTGGGTATAGACAATAAGGATGGGAACACACAAATGAAAAGGATTGCCCCTAATCACGTACAGATAATTGAGTCTGAGCAAAAAAAGAATCCTTTTGGATCAACTGATTTTCTTCCAAGACAAGTAATTGCTGAGTTCGTCTCACAGAACAAAGAGAATACGGTTTGGGCAAAGAAATAAATTTAACTTTGTTCGTGAGATACATACCGTTTGTTTTTTTCTTTTTCGCATGGAATGCTTTGGCAAATCCAGATGAAGCCACCGCAATTAGAAGTTGCTATGACGGAGATACTTGCACCACTACCACTGGAGAGAAGATCAGACTAGCTTGTATCGATACTCCTGAGATAAGAGGGAAGAGAGCTGATCCTATTCCTGCTAAAGCAGCAAGAGACTATCTCAATGGATTAGTGGCTGGGGAAGAGGTTCAGATCAGAAGGATTACTAAAGATAGATATGGCAGAACAGTGGCTGAGTTATTTATCAATGGTGTAAATATTCAACAAGCGTTAGTCAAAAAACAATTCGCATCTATATATGAAAAGTACAAAGATCAATGTCCTTGGGCATTAAAGAAGTAAAGCCATTTACCTAAAAAAGAAAGACATATTTTATCAATACTCAAGTAAAAATATCTCGGTGAAGCAAAATGATTGAATCAATAATCGCCCTTGCTTTATCGCTAGGTATCTTTGAACTAAGGGCTAATTTATTTAAAAAAGCATCTTCTTTTTTGCATAAAACTTTATCCGAATGAGCTATATAGGTTGAAATAGCAATGGCAGTTTCCTGCTGCTCAATAGACATAGAAGACATCGCATCTTCAGCAACAGCATCAATACCAATAGTCTTTAGTTGAAATAATATTTTTTCAATAAGGGGAGGAAGATCAATGTCTTTAAATGCACTTTGAGTTTGCAACCTATCTCTTAGCGCGATGGCTTCTTCCTCATGAAGCACTCCATCAGCAGCAATAGTCGCTAATGCTATAGATACAAGTGCTTCAACGCTTTTCATCGGATCAAGAAACTTACTGAACAATAAATAATCAAAAGCGAGACTTCAACTCTTCTTCAAACCAAGAGATATCTCACGCAACATTTTATACTCTTCCTCCGAAATCAATGATTTATCAAACGCCACCTTTAGGTCTTCCAGGTATTTAATAGGAATAGATTCAAATCTATTTGGCGAGTCGCTTACAAGATCAGAATTTTTTTCTGAGGCCAAGTATGTATTTAAAAGCTCTCTAAAAACAGAAGCTCTATCCGATTTTTTCTCTTGAACCAAGTTATTTAGCAAGGCAAATTCATTCTCATTAAGAGTCACCTTTACTTGATGAACTCTTTTGAAGCTCTTAACAAAAAGCTCCTCTCCTTCCAGAGGGACCTTAGCGGAGTCAAGATCTGACATTAGAACAGGTAAAAATCATCAAGGACAACAATAAAAGGACCTGAGAGTACCTCTAGCGAGTATTCATTATAAATATACTAGCCTGCAAAAATGTTACAGCGCAATACCCTTGCTTGTTACATGGCCCTTGACAGGGACCATAGAAGGACCCTATAAAGGACTCATGTTCACTTTTCAGGGACCGTCAAGATGAAAACTTTCTCAGCTTTGTTTGCCTCTGCTTTGCTTGCTTTACCCGCTGCATTTGCTATTGGTGGAGTCGCTTCAGCTGATACATATGTAAGGGGGTACACTCGATCAAACGGAACACGTGTTCAAGGTCACTACAGAAGTTCCCCTAATTCGACTGTTACAGACAACTGGTCTTATAGCGGTAATACCAATCCTTATACGGGTGAAAGAGGATCTAGATCTTATTCGTCTTATTGAAGACAGGCTTTAATCAATTTTTTTAGAATTAATTTCTCTACTAAAACCTTGGATTCATTTCCAGGGTTTTTTATTTATTTCTGATTACTAGATAAAACAATTAATTAAAGGAGTATCTTATTTTTCATAGAACATTGCCACTAGACCATGCTCTAGGAGTGCGCCTTATATGGCCTTCTTTTAAGGATGCAAAAGCTATACACCAAGTACAAAGAAATTGAGAGCTGAGAAGAAATAGCAAAATAAATCCTTTGCTCGCTTTTGATTTATTTTTACCTCAGATTTCCAAGCCCTGCTTTGTATAGGCATCGAAAAGAAATACCCCCTTGGCCTTATGTCTCCTCTCTATAGGGTAAAAGGACATCTTTTTTTTTATTTTTTAGAATCGATTAGAGCCCTTATGTATATCATTTTTGCTTTAACCCATAACCAAAATTTACTGCTTTCTGACTAGAGAGACTGTCCTACCTAGGATATCTAGATAACAAGCGTCCTGAATGAAACTCCGAAGTACTGCGATTGCTGCTGCATTGTCTTTGATACCTATAGGGCAACCGTTAGTCATAGGAACTAGTGCAGTTTTAACAACTACTGCTGTCTTGCTTTCTATTCCTGAAAAAGCACAGGCAGATGCTGAGAGAAAATATATACAAAATGCTGTTAATAAGTATGGTAGGAATAAACTAGAAGAAGCAATATTAGACTTGGATCAAGCAATAAAGATAAATCCAAAAAGTTATACTGCATATACCTTAAGAGGATTGATCAAGAGAGAATTAAAAGATTTTGAAGGGGCAATATTAGATTTCACAAGTGCAGTAAGAATCAATCCTAAAGATGACGATTCATATTATTTTCGTGGAGAGGCAAAGTTAAATAGTATTGATCGCTCAAACAAGATCGCCGATAATGACCAAAGTCGAGTAACTATAGTAAGAAGAGATGCTATTTCTGACTTTGACAAGGCAATATCAATAAACTCAAAAGAAGCAAAGTATTATCGCCAGAGAGGTTTCACAAAGATGCTCTTAGAAGATTATAAATCAGCACTTAAAGATTTCAACCAAGTACTTAAATTAGACAAGAATGATTATGCTATTTATAGAGTTAAAGGGTTGATTAAAATCACGCTTGGTAACATCAAAGAGGGATGCAAAGACTTAAATAACCCAGGAATTTATAGAGATTCCCTTGCTATTAAAATGAGACAAGAACATTGTGGAGGTAATATATCTTCTTCAAAATTAGAAGACTCAGAAAAAATAATACTTTCGAATTCTTTGTGGTTGAAGGGTGTAAAGAATGAAAAATCTGGTAATTACAGGGAGGCAATAGATGATTTAACTAGAGCAATAGAACTAAATCCTAGAAACAAACTTGCCTATAATAGTAGGGCGATAGCAAAAAGTAATTCAGGTGATATCAAGGGTGCAATAGAGGATTATACAAAAGGAATCGAAATAGACCCTGATGATCCTCTTATGTATAGAAATCGTGGCACAAGGAAAGCAGAACTAAAAGATCATAAAGGTGCAATATCTGATTACAATAAAGCAATAGATATCACACCTGATGATTACTTTGCATACTACTTACGAGCAAGATCTAAAGGCGCATTAGGAGATTATTCCGGTGAAATCTCTGATCACACAAAATCACTTGAACTTAAAGAAGATTCTTTCCAGGTCTATTTCGAGCGTGCTTATGCAAAAGTTGAAATAAAGGATTTTGAAGGAGCAATTTCCGATCTATCAAAAGCAATAGCAATTAATCCAAATTTTTCCGAAGCATATAATCTGCGTGGATATAGTAAAGGAGAAGGATTAAATGACAGGAAGGGCGCTTGTACTGACTTTAAGAAGTCGGCATCATTAGGAAGTGAATATCGAATTAAGTGGTTACAAGGAGAAGAAGGTGCTTGGTGCAGAAATATGCCTGATTAAATAACAACAACTCATCTCTCTACACTTCAAAACACCACAAATCTGAAGTCGACGGAAGAATCCCGAATTCAGGCGGAATTCTGAACCGCATTGGACGCCCTGAGACGCCTACGGACAAAAGTCAGAAACGGAGAGGGTGTCCGTTGAGGCAGTTCAGTTCCTAGAGACCAGTCCTGAACACTCCTGAACAAGTCTTTTAAGCAAAGCGAAGAAATATCCCCAACATATCCCCAACATATTTTTAGGTTTTTGAACTTGATTATTCGTCGAATCGTCTGGGGAGCGGAGACAGCGGCGTGATGATACCGACAGAACTAAGTCGCATCTGCCGGTACTGCGGATTAGAGGCACCGAGAGCACACTGGAGACCTTTCACTTGGACAGAGAAACACGAGGCAATCTGTCAAAGAACCCTTCTAATCAAAGGAGGAGAAGCAATGAAAGGTACCATAAATTCCATCATCACTGATGTTATTAATCGCTGTCACTTGATTGAGGGTCTAAATCAAGTCGTTATTAACCATTTATATCAGTCATACTGAAGCAAGGAGGGGGACATTAAATGCTTCGTTTTTTATTTCTGATCTTAACTACTGGATTTGTTCTACCTGTCCAGGCTGATTTAGGTGCAGCAAATAGAACCACTAAGCCTTCTGCGCTCGAGCAAACTCAATTTGAAGCCTGGTGCGTAGAAAAAAACACTGCTTGTGAAGTTAAATTTGAGAATGGACGCTTGATTGTTGATAACTCTTCTGGTATCAATGCAAGTCAATTAATTAAATGGAGTAAGACTGATAAATTTGAGTCTGAAGGAGGGTTCTTGAATTTCAGCGGACCACACCATTTGTACTTATACGATTTTAAATATCGAAACAATCGTGGGGAAATAATGGAAGCCAGGATCATATTTCAAAATTCCAAGTATTCAGATAAGTTCACTAAAAAACTCAAACAATGGTCCTATTTAAAAGAATATGATTGCAGGTATAATTTTGCTGACAGAAAAGTTAACTGTTAACAGTAAAAAATAGTATCTGGGCAAAAATTAACAATATTTTTTTATTAATTCGGGAGCATCTTCGTCTCCTAATTTAGCTGCCATTTTCATATCATTACAGTAACCTATATTATCACCAATTTGAGCCTTACTAAGAGCACGATTATAGAAGGCATAACTAGATTTGGGGGAAACTTCTATATATTTAGTATATGCCTCAATAGATCCTTTGTAATCAGAAGCATTGTATAAATCCAGTCCAATCTGATGGTAATCATTTCTTTTACCATCATTAATCTCTGCTTCTGTTAATCCATTCTCGCAAGAGTTGTTTCTCCCAACTTCTGGCTCTTCCATTGGGCATCCCTTATCAACAGTTGATCTAACTGCTTCACCGTCCCATTGCAATCCACCTCTGCCTCCCAAAACATTTGCAGAGCAACCCCATCCTTTTCCTCCCAAATCTGAATGGTTGTAGTAGTCAGAGGCACAGATAACATCTCGACAATAACCACCACCTATATATCCCCAACCTTTTGGACAACTATTTCCTGTTGTTCGAATCATATCTATGTCTACTGTGATTTTTTTTTCACTTTCAGTTCCACTCTTATCTGTCATTACATTCACACAGCCTTGAAAATCAGTTGCTTTCATACATTGATTAATAATTTTTTGAGATGGTCTTGCTGCAACTTCATTCGGTATTAAAAATAAGCTCAATATTGCAAGGATTATTTGCCTCATTTCTTTAGAGGTAACTTAAGTATGCAAAATAAGTTTAGTTCAGATTAAACAAAAACGGATCCCCAACATATTTGAACGCCATCCCCAACATATCCCCAACATATTTTTCCTAAAGTTGAACTATCCTGAATACTGGTGGATATCTCTTCACGCTTAAAATAGTAGTTACTGCAACGTATTCACGTGAAAGTGACACGTCAAGACAACTCCTGACAAATTAATTGAACGGAGAGGGTGTCCTTCGCATTGAGCACTGCTGAACAGGTATGAACAAGTGTGAGCAGGTGAATTTCTAAAATACCTACTTTTCCACCAACACAATGAGAAAAATTAATTTATTTCTTCTTTTAGGGGAGTTTTAGTAAACCATAAAAGCATTGGTATCAGACTTATATATGGAATAATTAGCAATAAAATCCAATACAGAGATTTATTTATATCTCTAAGTCTTCTTATTGAAAGTGATATATATGGAATGACTGATCCAAAAAAGTAAATCAATTTCAATAAATCAAATAACTTATATGGGAAATAAGCAAAAGAAATTAGTGCAGGATTCTTACTAATATTCCCGATTACTACTGGTGTAATAGATAAGAAATTAAAGCAACTTATAATTAAGGTTGATATTATCACAAAGGACCAGAATTCCTTCCTTTTAGATCTTCCTTTGAAATCGAATGTATGCTTCCATGATATATAAAATGAATCGATTATCTCTTTAAATCTAATATGGTTAATTTCTTTATTAATAGATGGTTTGGTCATCCAATATAGTAATATAAGCGGTCCAATATATGGTATTATAAGAAGAAAGATCCAATAACCTGATCTTCCCATATCCCTCAACCTCCTTGTGGAGATAGTTAAACGAGTAATTGATCCTAATAACATCCACAGAATAAAAAAGAATGCATATATTGATAAAAGAGGTATTGAATAATTAGACACTCCTAAAAATATCATTAGGACTGGATAAATTAGTATCAAAGTTATTAGATCTACTAACAAGAAAGACCAAAAAGTCTTTCTTGTTGTCATCCCTTTGAAATTAAAAGTATTTCCATATCCAGATAAAAAAGAACTTAGTAATATCATTATTTTTCAAATTAACCCTTTATTTTATTCTAATTAAAAATTGCAGATTTAAACTAAACCTCAACAATCTCTACAAATCCCGAACTAACTCCCCACACAACCTTAAAAATCAACCATTAAAAGCACCAAATTTTTCCACCAACACATTTTTATTATCCATCAACACTTCCACCAACACAATGCTAACGCTCTATGAACACCCCTGAACACCTATGATCAGGTATATCACTCTAATTTGTTGGTATTAATAGTTTTTGAACACTCCTGAACAGTTCCGAACAGGTGCGAACAGGAAAAAATACGGAGAGGGTGGGAAACTCCCTAAAGCCTCAAAAAGCTAGTAATAACTAGGTTATTGGTGTCTTGTTTGTACCACCTTTTGTACCACTTATTGGCCCTTTTAACAAATAGCTGATCTATCTAGCTCAAGTCTTCATCATCATCATCTTCTTCTAGAGATTCGTCAAAAATTTCTTCCAAAAGCCTTTCGATAACAGACCCTTTTGATTCCAATCCCCACTCAGTCCGAAGTTGTTCAAGATGATCGACAAAAGCTGTTGGAAGTTTGATTGAGAAAGTTGAGTATTCCTGTTCAGACATAACGGCAAACCTTTTACTTGCTCATATATTCACTTATTCACTCTCAAAAGGCTAAGTATTTTTAAGACTGGCATGAGCAAGAAATATTTGGCACGATAAATTTCCTAGTCAAAAAAGATATGACTTCAACAGCGCTGCCAAGCTTTGTCGCTTCTCCTGCTGAACAAAGGAGGATAAGCAAAATTAAAGATACAAAAGTTAGAGCTACATACCTCAAAGAGAAGCACTCAAAGACAATCAACCAATTAAGAGAGAAGTTGGGTTTCAAGGAAGAGATCACAGTTATTGCTTGGCTTCTAGAGCAAGTGGAACAAAAGGCTGATTTAAATCAAACCATCTATCAATTACTAGATGACTAACTAATCTCCTTATGTAAAACCCTATAGAATGAATGGTTTAATCTAAACATATTCTTTCTTAAATCTCATGATTGGAGATGCAATAGTCCTTTTTGGAATCCCTGCGGTAATTACAGGTATTCTTTGGATTATTCAAAAAGCAACAAATACTCTTGGGCCAAGATCAACTTACAGAAGAAGAATATTCGCTTGCTTGGTTTTATTTATGTTGTCAATTTCGATTTTAGGAATAATTGCTTTAATCAATGATCCAGAATCTTCAGCTATGGCAGCTAGGGCATTAGGTAGATCAATTGTAAGATTTGTGTTGTTTGGTGGAGCAATTTTCTGGAGTGGGATTGTAAAAGAAGATGGCTTCATAAGATCAATTTTTATTCCATATGCTGCCTTAACACCTCAAGCTAAAGAAAGACTTATCTCAGGTGAGGTTAAAAATTAATTATGCTGCTAATTAGAGATATAGATAATCAAATCAAAGGGATAAAACTTATAAAGATTGAAATAAAAGGTGACTTATTAACTTGGGAATATAATGCAAGTCATTTTATTAGGCAAGAAGCCTATTTAAAAATTTCAAGTCTTGAAAAAGTTAAATTAGAAAAAGATCAACTTCTTTTTCATTACAGGAGTTTTATAAATAATAATAGAAAAGATACTGATCAAATAACTGGTATATATGAAATAAAAGGAGATAACGATAAAGATTTCAAACTACTTAGAGACTTATACAATCAACTAATAGCTAATGGTGTATCAGGCTATGAGTCAGAAGAATCTAAAAATTCAAGAGATCCAAAAAGATATAAATCAAACACATCTAATAAATCTGAAAAAGACTCTAGGAATATTTATGAAGAAGCAAAAGAGAGAAGGGAAGCAGCTGAGTTATTAAGAACTCTAGAAGAAGCTGAAAAGAAGGATTCTTCATTCAGGGAAGAGAAAAGGAAAAAAGCCAAGTCTTCTAGAAAAGCGACAGAAGAAACATCTCCTAGTAGAGAGGAATCAATTCTAGAAAAAGTAATTAATGCAATTAAGAATCCAAAAAATATTGTTGAAGGGTTAGGAAATATTGGAGCTGCTGAAGGCTTAGGCGATTTTTCATCTAAGGAATTCTTTGGAGGCTCTAAAAGAACATATTCAGAGGAAGAGGTCGTAAAGACCTTGTTCGTTGGAACATCTTCAACAACTCCATCTATTAATGACGTCTCAACCCAATATCCTCAGCCGTGGATTTTCTTCAAATTAATAACAGCTTCAATACTACTTTTTTATGGATTTATATTTCTCTACAGCCAAGGTGGTAATCCCACTGTGGTCCCAGCAATAATTTTCAGTGGTTCTTTTGCAATTCCACTATCAACTTTAGTACTTTTTTTTGAGTTGAATATCAGAAGGAATGTGCCATTTTGGGCTGTGATTCGTGTATTACTAGCTGGTTCCGTACTCGCATTCTTCTTCACCCAAATTCTTTTTTCAAATACAAAATTTTTCCTTTCTCCAATTGGAGCTTCATCGGCTGCTTTCCTAGAAGAACCAGCCAAGCTAATTGCTTTAATAATCCTTACTAGAGGGAAAAGAAAATATTCATATATTTTAAATGGCTTGTTGCTTGGAGCAGCAGTTGGTTGTGGCTTTGCAGCCTTTGAATCATCAGGTTATGCACTAAAGGCCCTAGCGATAAATGGTGTTGACTCAATGATTTCGGTCATTCAACTAAGAGGATTACTCTCGCCCTTTATGCATATTGTCTGGACAGCAGTTGCAGGTGCAGCGTTATGGCGAGTTCAAAGGGGTGGAAAATTTCACTTGGGGCTACTTAAAAAGAAAGAATTTTATGCGCCATTTGGAATGATTACTTTATGTCATTTAATCTGGAATTCTGGTCTGCTAATACACTTACCTTTTTATGGTGGATATATTTTGACTGGTGTAATAGCTTGGATACTTGCCTTATCTCTTGTGAATTTAGGTATAAAACAAATAGTTGATGAGAAGGCAGGCAAGCCGATCTTTAAGGATAGAAATTAATAAGAACTGATTCATTTAGTCCTTTTTAAATCATTTAAAATACTTTTCAAATATTCAACTTCACCCATTTCAGGTTTAATTTCTCCAGTAGTAATTCCTAGAAGTTGGAGCTTAACTATTTCATATACCTGATTATCATCCATGAATTCTAGATCTTCACATTTATATAATCCAATATTGCGATAATATCTATTCTTGTTATTAGAATTTGCATTATAACTTCTTCTTCTCTCATAAGTTGAATTATAAGTCTTGTCTTTATTTTCGATTGGCTTTCTTTTAATTGGCTCCGAATAATCCCAATCTTCTAGTTTTTGTGATGCCCATTCTTTTGTATTATCTTTTCTCTCATCATAATTATTAGAATATTGATTACTATTTTGACTCCTTAATTTAAACAAGCTATTTCTTAATTGCATATTCTCATAACACATAAGAGTAGTAAGACCAGCAAGCAAAAACACACTAAACTGAAGGGCTGGATCTAGACGCCAGCCTTGAAAAAAAGAGAATTGATCCACAAGTCCAGCCAACAAGAATCATTAGCAGGTCATATTTACCTTTGCTTTCTGTCTTCCAAAAAAAAGGTGCAGACCCACAAATGAGTAGTGCTATTCCAACAATGCTTGCCCAATTAAGAGAGGCATTAACCATATTGAAATGTTTAAACCAATAATCATCATGCTAATCATCAAAGCAGTAAAAATTCGATATTGCCAACATATAAAAATCGAATTATTGCTTAAATCCATTGCCGTCTTTTTTGCCTCAAATCTCTAAGCCCTGCTTCGTATAGGCAACAGCAAGAAATACCCCCTTGTCCTTATGTCTTCTCTATATAGGGTAAAAGGACATCTTTTTTTTATTTTTAATAATAGATTAGAGGCCTTATTTATTGATTTATATGTACATATGTGCGAGAATAGTTATCGATAGAAACTTAATTCTTAATCAACTAAGTATCAATGAAGGTCATCCCTATTGCTAAAAGACGTTGGAACTCTGCAGTTACCTATAAAACATTTAACCGCATTGAAGACTTTACTTTTAAGCACAAGATTCAACTTCAAGAACTTGCTGAAAATCTCTTCAGTCAGTTACCTGATGAACTTCTGGAACGCTATGCCCTGAGAGAGAAATCTATCCCCTAATAAGACACAACCCCTGACTTTAAAGCCAAGGGTTGTTGTTACTATTTTTATAATTCTATGACTACTAACCTCTTATTGCAAGAGAGTCATTTTCGTGTATCTAGCACTGGTTCTCTTGTCCTAAATATTGATGATCAACGTGTCTTAGATCTAGGTTATGCCAAGATCTCAAACATTAGAAGTACAGATCTCATATACGTTCTTGAAGCTCTTCAAGCTTCTGAAACCTTTCGTTGGGATAAAGCGAAAAGAAGAGTTCTTTGGGGCAATGAGCCTTTAACAGAAGCTGATATAGAAGTCCTTCATTTGCGACTTTCTAAAGAACACGGAATTAATTTTCCTCCTAAGCAAACACGATTAGCCATCGAAGCTATGGCTTTAGAAAATAGCTTTGATTCCTTTGAAGAGAAGCTTCTGGAGATTGAACGCTTAGTTGAACCGATCCCTATCAATAACCTCAGTACTCGTTACTTCAAAACCAAAAAGCCTATCTATGACAAATACCTTGAACTTTGGCTGACCAATTGGGTTAAACGTCAATTAGAGCCTGGTTGCTACAACCGCACAATGCTGGTGGTTCAAGGTCCTCAAAACATTGGGAAGGATCAATTCGTGAAGATCTTGGCAGGAGAGGCCAATAGCACTTCAGTTGGTTGCACTGCCAACTTCAAAGAAAAAGACCTCTTAACGACCTTCAACAGCAAAAGTGTTCTCCTCTTTGAAGAGCTAGAGCAAACCACTGGAAGGGTGGTTGAAGGAGCCCTTAAGTCTTTCCTCTCTGAAACCAGTGATAGTTATGTAATGAAGTACAAGAGTCATGCAGAAGATCATCCACGTCGATGTAGCTATTGGGGATCCTGCAATAAACAAGAGTTCCTAACTGACATAACTGGCAACACAAGATTTCACGTCATACCAGTGGGAGTGGACTCAAAGAAGGGAGAAGCAATCAACCTAGAACGTCTCAAGGAAGAGAGAGAAGCCATCATCTCAGGGGCTCTAAGGCTTTATAGGAAACACAAAGAAGGTTGTTATGCACTTGAACTCACTCAAGACGAACGCAATCAATCTGAAGCCCTAAACGCTAATTATTTAGAGATCTCTCAATACGAAGAACCCTTAGCAGAACTTCTGGTAGACCGTACCGCTGTTTGTATGGACGAGATACGTGAATGCATTGATCTCACCTTTGGCTATATCGATAAACGAATGGAGAAGGAGATCAAAAAAGCTATGGATGCTCTTGGTTTTAAAGCTCTATCTTCTAGAAAGATCCCATGCTCAGGTAGAAAGAAAGATGTAAGACCTTGGGTGCGAAAAGATGGAACAAAGCCTGACTACTTTGAGATAGGGAATTTTTATCAAGCAAAACAAAGAGGTGAATCTGATTTTTGAATAAGAAGTTAACGAAAATGCATCCTACTTACTAAGGAATTAAACTTAAGAGCAAATTTCAATCTAATAATTAGCAAAAGTATTATGGGCTTTTTACCTGCAACTGTAATATCAATTATTGGCTTTTGGTTATTTAATGTCTGCAATAAAAACCAGGCATCTATTGCGGATTTAAGTAAATCTGTATACCTATTAGACGAGAGAAAAATAGCAGGTCTTTTTCAGAAGATAAGTTCAAATAAAAGATTAATTATTATTGGCTTTATCTTACAATTAATAATGGTCTTTCAAGGATTTCACCTTCTATCAGGAGCCTTTTCTCCACAAGACTTCTTATCAGATTATGGAAGAATATTTGCTCGAAGAAGAGGGGTTATATTAATTCCTTTTATCTTTGCTTTACCATATTTAATTATTGCAGTATTTGGATTAATTGCCTTTCTTTCTTTCTTAATGTTCTTTGCAAAATCGAACAATGAGTATTCATTAAAAGAAAAGCTAAACAAATTTAGGAACGCCCCTAAAGAGAAAAAGCAAGAATATCAAGATGAGACAAGACAGCTTTTATCTGAAGAAAGAGTAACTAGATTCCAACAATGGAAGTCTGAGATAATGAAAGAAAGAAAGCCTACAAATAATTTATTACTGACTTCGCAGCGAATACTGGGCGTCCCTCTCGTTCAAGGAGAAGACAATGTATTAATGTCCTTAATTAAAGCTGCTCTTATTTATGGAGATATAGATTTAGAAAATTGGGAGCGTATTTCTACATACAAACAGATTGATGATCATTATTTTATAAAAAGTAATGATGGCAATATTCTTGCAAGAATTAAGTCAAATGATCCCATCTTTAATTATCAATTAGGGATATTAAAAATACTAGATGAAGGAAAGAGTCCTCAATCTACAAGTGATGAAGGATTACTTTATAGACTTGCCTATGCTTGGTCTATTTCTCTTGGAAAGGAAGTCCCAGATGCTTCTTCAAAAGGATGTTTATTACCCATAATCGGAATTATTTTAATCGTTTTAGCAATAGCCTTATATCAAAACATATTATTTATTCCAGGGATATTTTTTCTTGTCATAGGCTTGCCACCATATTTCAGGAAGGTAAATAAGAAGAGTGAAATTATTACCGAATGGATTGCCGCAGGCCGACCTGCACCAGGTAAAGATTCAGTAGAAAAAGAAAGAAGCGAAGCAGCTGAGTTATTAAAAACTCTTGAAGAAGCTGAAAGGGGCAATGCTTCATCCAGGGAAGAAAAATAATTAAGAGATAAACAACTTTGAATAACTACTTATAAACTACAATTCGACTACTTCACTTTCCTTCCCTCAGTGAGTGACTACAAGAACTACAACTTTTTAGATAAAACTCTTTAATAGGGATTAAACAGATAAGCTTAGTAAAAGATATATCAACTTAGTTGTAGTCAAGTTATTTATATATAAGCCCAAGGCCACAACCTATTTATCAATTAACAGAAAATCTATTGAAGAAACAATCTCATTTAACTTCTCTATTCGGAAACCTTTTCCATATGTATTGCTGACCTCTTGGCTTCTATGGCCTCGAATAGCATCCATAATCGTTTGATCTAATCCAGGAATTCTCCCAAAGTGATCACGTAAAACATCTGCGTGATAGTGCCTTGCTGAGTAGAGAACTGCAGTTAAGTCTTCAATATTCAATTCTCCTCTAAGAACTGTTTTACTCCATTTTTCAGACCACTTTGAACTAACTTTCCCATATTTATCCTCTCTAAGATCTTTAAAAATCCTTTCATCTACCGAAGCCTCACTTACAAAATCTTCTAAGCCTAATTTCAGTAGACAATCAGGGATAGGAACATCTCTAAGGCTACTTTCTGTTTTTGGACCAGTTTTATTGATGTCATTAATTTCAAAGTACAGCTGACCATTCTTATCTTTTTTGAAGTCCACTCCCAATAAAGAAGCTGCCTCCTCATTTCTTACTCCAGTGGAAATCATGAGCAAAGGTATCCATTTATCGGCTGGGCTTTTTCCTTCTTCTAGGCAATTGCAGACTATTTGTTTTACTTCTATTGAGGTGAATGGGCGTCTATCAGTTGCTTTGCTTCTTTTAATGGTGAGATTTTGATTATTAAAAGGGTTATCCCATTTCTCAATTAAGCCATCATTTTTAGCACTATTAGCTATCGACTGAAGATGAACGATCTTGTTATTAATTGTTCGTGGTTTTAGTCCTTGATTTGATTTTTGTCTAATCCATTCTTTTACATCTTTTCTAGTAATACGTCTCAAAGATGAAATTCCTGTCTCAGATATCCACTCATTAGCTGTGCTCTGAAAAGTATCTATTGTTTTTAAGTTCTGCTGATCACCAACCCAATGATCAAAAGCTTGGAGGAAATTAAGATCAACTTCTTCTATTGGGTAAGGATCTTCTGGCTCTTTAAGACCCTGAGCCTTGGTTTCAAGAGCGTTTATTGCTCTTTCGAAAGCTTTTTCAAACCTATAAGAAAGTCTTGAGAGCTCATTCATATCAAAGCTTCTACCTTGTCTAACAACTTCTTCTTTTGCTATTTCATAAAACCTCTCTTCTTTAAACTCAGTACCAGATTGACCGTTTGGCCCAACTCCATTTTCGCTACAAGGTAGTCCATATTCATCTAGAACATCACTAGCATTAAAATGCCTGCCATCATAAGAGTCTTCAAACTCCTGCAAGAGCCTTCTATAAAACTTCCCTGTTATCAAATCAAGTCGTTCAGGTGTCACCTCAGCTGATGAAATTTGGGGTGATAGTTTTACACCCTCTTTTGCTGCATTAATTATTGCTCTGAATTTATCTTCTATTGGGGGTGCTAGGAGTTTGGCTCTATTCAAATCTTTCGTTCCAAGAGATTCTTTAAGCTCTGTTTTTCCAACAACCGACCTCAAAGATTCAGGAACAACAATCCTTACGTAATAAGTACCTGCTCGTTGATACAAAGCTAATCGACGCAATCGATAATTCTTATTCAGGATAGCCAAAAAAAATGTACCAAGTTTTGTACCAAGCACATCAATAAACCTAGTTATAGTCTAAATCCCTTGCAGGACAACGGTTAAACGGAGAGGGTGGGATTCGAACCCACGGACAGTTTCCTGTCAAACGATTTCGAGTCGTTCGCTTTCGACCACTCAGCCACCTCTCCCTATTGATAATTCTAATAAATACTATTAAGCCTTGATAAAGCTATTCCCATCCAGCTTTTGTCATAAGATCAATTGCTTTTGCATTATATTTTCCCAATTGATAAATAGATACTTCATCAGGATTGAATTCTCCAAAAGTTTTAACCTCTGGGCTTTCGTTGAATCCCCTTAAAGGATGTTCAAAGGTTGGTCCTGCAAGACCTGAGCTTCCCTCTGGAGAAGCAAGGAATTCCAATAGCTGTATTGCTTCTTTTTTATTTGTCGCATATTTAGCTAATCCACCTGCACTAACATTCACATGTGCTGGATTAGGAGTTATCACTTCAACTTTTTTGGCAAGGTTTTTATCCTTAGTTCCATTTACTCCTGCTAACATTCGAGCGACATAATAATGATTAACTATTCCGATACCACATTTACCCTGTGCGACTGCTCTAGTAATTCCTATATCCCCAGGGAAATATGGCTCTGAAACATTGGAAATCATTTTATTCAGCCAACTATTAGTTTCTTTCTCTCCTCGTAAAACATATTGATTAGCAACTAATGACTGGTTATATGGGCTATTACGTTTTCGCAAGCAGACTAATCCCATTAAAGATGGATCGGCTAAATCTGAATAGCTATTTATTTTGCCTACATCTACTACTTTTGGATTAGCAACCATAACCCTTACTCTTCTTGTAAGTGCATACCATCTCCCCCGTGAATCCTTATATTCATTGGGAACATTATCTTCTAACTTATTAGATTTATAAGGCTGTAGAAGACCTTCTTTCGCAGCATTGCTTATTCTCGCTGCATCAACCAACAAAATTACATCTGCAGTTGATTTTTTCCCTTCTCTCTTTAATCGTTCAATTAAAGAAATGCCAGTAGCTTCTATAAGCCTCACCTTTATACCCGTCTCCTCTGCAAATTTCTTAAAAACTTGTCTATCAGTATTGTAATGACGACCAGAATAAACTCGAACCTCTCTTCCACCTGCTTGTATCAAATTTCCAGGAATTAACAACAAAGAACCAAATGCAACTGAAGAAATAAATCGAGCTATAGTGTTCATCAAAGGATTAAAGCAACTTTGAACGTATATTAAACATAAGCAAAGGCATCAAATCAGAAGTAAATAGCTCTAGTTAATTTTATACTTCATGATGTATCTTTTTGTTCACTACAGAAAATAGGAAAGTGCAAAATATAAATAGATAACAAATCAATGATGAGTAAAAGGTCTCCTGTCGCTATTTTTCTCGCAGCATCAACATTAATGGCAACAACAGCCATTTCTAATAATGTTAATGCTGGCGAAGGAGAGTATGGAGGATTAAAAGAGTGGACTACAGACCAAGGGGTTGACGAAGAAAGCACTCTTGATAAAGATGCTAAAAAAGCAAAGAAAAAAGCAAAGGATAATGATGTTTGTATACCTATTGGTGAAGGTGAAAATTGTTGGTAAATGCTTTCAATCAAAATTATTAATTTTAACTAGAGCGAAATTCTTAACCCTTTGAAAATAAAAAAGAGTACTCGTTATATGAGCACTCTTTTATGTGTATTGTTCAATCTAAATTTAATTTATTTAGATTAGAACTTGAAAGTTGTTTGAATAAGCCCGCCAAAGTAATCATCATGGCCATTAGCATTTCCATCAACTCTATTCTGAGCACCAAAGATTGCTGGTGTCAAAGTTACTCCATCATTAAGTTTGTAATCATAATAGACCTCCCAAGTTAGTCCATTTTTGGCTCCATCATCCCCACCACCTCTGATGTCGGAGGCGATTGTTGGTGAAGCAACTGCTGCTGCAAGTCTGTTTCCATCGATAAAGGCATCCTTCCAAGTCAATCCTGTCATCCAAGCTGTTGTTGTTTGAACTTCAGTCCCAGTTTCAGTGTTATTAACGTCGGTCTTATCAAGACCAACTTGTACTGATGGAATAATACCTATTTCTTCTGGCTTCCAATAAGCTCTTAATCCAATCGCATTAGAATCACCTGTAGTTACACCCGCCACGCTAGTAGAATTGTAGCCAGCCCAGTCATAACAAGTTGTATCTGTGGCACAAATATTCTTAGCATAAGCTATAGACACTTGCATTCTGGGAGAACCATATTCAAGCTTGGAAAGCCATTTTGCCGCTGGATCGTTAGTCAACAAGCCAACAGTTGAGTTGTTTCCTGACCTTGCATGATAGTTAGATGAAAGTGCCCATCTAAAATCTGATCTGTTTTCTGTTGGTTGAGTCCAAGCAGCTCCAAAACCAGGGGATGTACTCGATCCATATACAGCTCCATTTCCACCTAAAGCATGAGATTTCAATACAGCCTTATAGATAGAAGGAGCACTAGCCAACATATAATAGCCTTCAATTCTAGGGCCAAACCATGCTTTGAACTGACCAACAGGGAATTCATACCAAAGCTTGTCAACTGCTACAGCATCTGTGCTGTTGTGAGCTGCAGACAAGTGAGTACCGTAAGCAGTGTTTTCCCATGGTGTACCCGCCATGTCTCCTGCCTTGATTCGACTGTAGAGTCTATCTTCACCAGTGAAGCTTGTATTAACATCTAGCTTAGTTACATAACCAGAAGTCAACCTATTACCCATTCCAGCTGTATCTGTATTGGCTGCTGGAACTAGATCATGGTCAGTATTTAGTGCACCAACATTGAAGGTGACTTTTGCCTTGATCTTGGTCGAAGTCTCGTAATCAGCGAATTGGCCTGCGCTTAAATCTTCTGAAGTTACCTTATCAAGGTTTACTTCGTTTGCTGTAGCAGCTATAGGCGACAAAAGGCCTAGCGCAGCAGGTGCTACCAGCAATTGCTGGAAAAGTTTCATTTAGGATTCCTCACAAAAAACCCAAGACATGGGTAAGCAAATTATATCTACATTTATTCAGTGGTTCGAGTCGTCAGGATACAAGGCCATGTGACTTTTTATACAATTCCAAGTTTTTTTAGTCGTCAGATAAAGGAAAGCCTAATTCTTTTCTTTCTTTTAGCCATAAGTCTGCAACATTTTTAGCTAATTTTCTAATACGAGAGATTGTAGATGTCCTCTCAGTAACAGAAATAGCTCCTCGTGCTTCTAAAAGGTTAAAAACATGACTGCATTTGAGAACAAAATCTAGAGCAGGTGAAGAGAGATCTTTATCTATTAATGATTTGGCCTCATTCTCATAAAGATCAAACATTTTATTTAAGCGATTAGAATTAGATTCTTCAAAATTAAACTTACAGTTTGCCTTCTCGAAAGGCAGCCAAATATCTCCATAAGAGTGAGTCTTATTCCACTTTAAATCCCATATGCTTTCAACATTTTGTAAGTACATAGCTATTCGCTCTAATCCATATGTAATTTCAATGGATACTGGCCGACAATCTAAACCTCCACATTGTTGAAAATATGTAAATTGAGTCACCTCCATTCCATCCAACCATACTTCCCATCCAACTCCCCATGCTCCAAGAGTGGGTGACTCCCAGTTATCTTCAACAAAGCGAATATCATGTTCTTGCTGTTTAACTCCTAGAGAATGAAGAGAAGAAAGATATAACTCTTGAATATCATCTGGAGATGGTTTGATAAGAACTTGATATTGAAAATAATGTTGCGCTCTATTTGGATTGTCGCCATACCTACCATCAGAAGGTCTTCGACATGGTTCTGCATAAGCCACTGACCATGGTTCAGGACCAATTGCACGTAGAAATGTATGAGGGCTCATTGTTCCAGCGCCTTTCTCAGTGTCATATGGTTGCAATAAAAGACATCCCTTTTGGCTCCAAAAAGAATTCAATTTTGAAACAATGTCCTGAAAATACATAGGGTTATGTACTCCAGTGATTGCAAGGGTTTTTAGCAGTCAAATCCATTGATAGGTCATTGATAGGTCTCTGACATCCCAGTAAACAGGTTTCGAATTGATAGGTATGCTGATAGGTAAGAAGTTCCATACTTCATTGTCTCAAATAAGTACTTCAATCAAAAGGGTTCATAGGTGAATCCATACGACTTCTGTGAGTATTAAATCAAGAAAAATTTAAAATTCATTTAGAAGAACAATCTCAAGCTAGATTCTGTATGCAAATAAATTAAAAACTTTTAATGATTGATTCATATAAAAGATTCTGGACCAAAGGATTTGATTTTGAAGGACGCTCAACCAGAAGTGATTACTGGTTGGCTGTACTTGCTAACTTCCTTATATATATTCTTATTCTGATTTTTACTGGTATTGCAGCATCCATAAGTGAACCTCTTGGAGGATTATTTGCGATGCTTTATTTCCTCTACGCTTTTGGGCAGATTATTCCCAGCATTTCATTGTCAATAAGACGTGTTAGAGATATGGGTAAGCCTTGGCAATGGATCTTTATCAACTTAATTCCAATAATTGGAGGAATTTGGTTCATTATTCTTTTATGTCAGCCATCCATTCCAATTGCATAAATAATTGAAGCCTAAGCAATTCAATCTTGTAATTTTATTTGATAGCCAGTTGATCAGGATATCTTCAACCCTAAAAGGTCTTGCAATTACTACGCTTAAATGAAAATTGCAAAAATTCTCTAAAAATATAATTTATTTTGCACAATTGACTTTTATTTTTTATTCCTAGGTATCTATATATAAAAAATTATCTTATGGCAATTAATAAATTAGTGTTCAATCTGAAGTAAAAATAGGTTATGAGTATTCAAATTATACTTTTTGCCTTAGTTGCTACTTGCTAATAAAGATATAATGGAACCCAACAGGCTGTATTCTCTTCCATAGCTTTCAAAATATCCTTCAAAGCTCCTATTTCCCAAAATCTTTTCATTTTATTATGTCTTTAAAAGTTGGCGATGAAATACCTTCGTTTTCATTGTTAGATCAAACAGGTAAAACAAGGACAAGCAAAGAGTTTATAGGTAAACCATTGGTGCTATTCTTTTACCCTAAAGATGATACTCCTGGTTGCACTATTGAAGTATGTGGTTTTAGGGATAAATATGATTTATTTAAAATTCTTGGTGGCCAAGTATGTGGAATCAGCAATGGTAGCGAGAAAAGTCATCTATTATTTGCAAGTAAAAACAAGCTTCAATATCCATTATTATGTGACGAAAATAATTCTTTAAGAAAAGAATTTGGAGTTCCAAAGTACTTGGGTATAATTGAAGGAAGAGTAACTTATATAATTGATTCCAAAGGAATAATTAGGCATATTTTTGAAGATTTACTAAATGGATCAGCTCATATAAAGGAAGCACTCAAAGTACTTAAAGAAATACAAGCCTAAAAAATATAATTTCCAGATTAATTCTCAATCAAATTAAATAAACCCTTTAAAATTTAGTTAAGAGAATAAGTACGTGCTTTAACAATTGCTATTTCAAAACTAAACTCTTTATAAAGTCGAACAACTTCAGAGCTAAGGGTGGAAAAGGTGACATCACCATCTAGACAAGAGTTTACTAACTCAGCAGCCTCGTAACGAGTTAAAGCCTGCCCGAACCTAAGGCTTTGCAATGATGGATTGTCAATACAACCATAACTAGTACTTAAATTTTGGAGCGCCGTATAAGCCCAATCACCTGGAAAAACATCTGAAAAAAAGAATGGATTGAGTCTGCTGTACTTCCTTAACAGATTTCTTAGTGAAACCAGAAACCTCTTTGTTAAAAACATCTGCTGCAAAAGCAGATAAAGGAACAAAAAAAACTAAAGGGGAAAAAGTCAACAGAATGAGCTTGGGAAGCTTCATTAGGATTGCCCTTAAAGATATTTTCTACATATTCTCGTTGTAACTCATATTTGATAAAATGCAAAGGTTAATTAAATCAGAGCCAAAGCAAGATCCTATAAGCAATTAATCTTTAAAACTATTTCCTGAAATGACCGATAATTTACAAAAAAGATTCATCCAAAAAAATTAGTTGGCCATTTTCAAGACCGATTTAACATGTTGGAAGTAATGAGGGAAAATTCTTCTTATCGTAGAGGATATAAGTTGATTTAAGGTGAAAACCATTTCTTAATCTCAATCAATAAAGACTTTTAACTATTTCAAGCACAAAAACTTAATCACTGTATTCTTTCCTATATCTATACAACTTTAGGAACGCTAAAAGTATGCAGACCTACGGAAACCCAAATGTCACTTATGACTTTTGGGCTGGTAATTCTTCGGTTACCAATCGCTCTGGTCGATTTATTGCCTCGCATGCTGCGCATACAGGAATGATCGCATTTGGGGCTGGTTCAAACACACTTTTTGAACTTTCTCGATTTGACCCTTCGCTACCAATGGGAGACCAAGGGCTTATATTCTTGCCTCATCTGGCATCAGTAGGCATTGGCTTTGACGAGGCTGGAGTATGGACCGGAGCAGGCGTAGTAACTATTGCAATAGTCCATTTAATCCTCTCAATGGTTTATGGTGCTGGTGGCTTACTGCATGCGATTTACTTCCCTGATGACATGCAGAAAAGCAGTGTTCCTCAGGCAAGAAAGTTTAAATTAGAATGGGATAATCCAGATAATCAAACTTTTATTCTTGGTCACCACCTGATTTTGTTTGGTCTTGCTTGTGCATGGTTTGTTGAATGGGCTCGAATTCACGGGATATATGACCCCGCAATTGGTGCAGTAAGACAAGTTAATTACAATCTTGACTTGTCAATGATTTGGGAAAGACAGGTTAATTTCTTAAATATAGATAGCCTTGAAGATGTTATGGGTGGGCACGCATTCTTGGCATTTGTTGAAATTACAGGTGGATGCTTCCATGCAATAGCAGGTTCTACAAAATGGGAGGACAAACGCTTAGGGGAATACGACAGATTAAAAGGAGCTGGTCTACTTTCAGCTGAAGCAATTCTTTCCTTTAGCCTTGCAGGAATTGGCTGGATGGCAATAGTTGCTGCTTTCTGGGTTTCTCAAAATACAACTGTTTACCCTATAGAGTTTTACGGAGAGCCTTTGAATAGAGCTTTTGTAGTTGCTCCCGCGTTTGTTGATTCTATTGATTACAGTAATGGCATTGCACCATTAGGACATTCAGGAAGATGTTGGACAGCTAATTTTCATTACATTGCTGGCTTCTTTGCTTTGCAAGGACACCTATGGCACGCACTACGTGCAATGGGATATAACTTCAAAGATTTAGCCGCTAAGTTAACTCCTAGTTCTACATAACTGAATTACATAAGCATAAAAAAGCCTTGCTTTAACAGCAGGGTTTTTTTATGCTTAAATATAATGGATTGAATTGATTACTAAAAATTTGCTCTAATTAGCTTTGCTCTTAGAAATGATAAAGAAACATCTATTGTTAAAACTTAATTGGATATTATTTAAAATATCTAACAATTTAATTTAAAAAATCTAAGAAAAATTGAACATTTAATTATTTCAATTTTTATTTTCTCCCCATCTAGTTCCTATTTCAAACCCCCAAGCCTTAGCCAATTCCACAACTTGCTCATGATTATCGCAAGAAGCTAATTCAGATCTTCTGCTAGGTATTTCATTCAATGAATCAACTAACAAGACAAGCTGTTTGACTTTAACTGTGAACTTTTCCAGATCTTCGTAAGACATCCTTTTTTATTCATAATAATAACCTGCTTGCAAGGACATAGCTCTTGATTTTTGGATTTATAAGACTCTAAGAAAATATGTCAGCAACCCAGCCAGCTCATGCTAGGGTGCTCTTAAGATTTTCTTTAGAATTGGTCGATGGAACTAAGCTCCCGCAAGAAAGCAGAGATCATTTCTGTAAAAAGAGACAGACTTAGGCTGGCTCATATATTAATAATGACTATAGATAACATCGCCAAGAAAGCATCCCAAAAACTAATTAGCTAATAAGTCAAATAAAGACAATCATTTATACGCGCCTGGTATTATAATTTTTACTGTTTATAATTTTTTGAATAAAATTTATATTCAATGTGGTCTTGGCAAATATCAATATCTTTCTTTTTTTATTTTATCCCAATTAGGCTCAAACCCATTAGATCTAAGAAGTATTGCTTTCTTTTCTAGATTTTTAAGTTCTAATCTCCATATTTTATATACTCCAAAAGTTCCCAAATCTTTTTTGGATATTGATTTCCAATAAGGGTAAGAACTTGTTTCCTTGTCAATCACTAAAAGGAGAGTATCTGACTGCCTTAATTGTAAGCTTGTCTTCTTCTTCCATTTCTCTCTTTCTTCTAAACGAACTCTATTGGATAAATTAACAAGGCCAATTTCATCATGAGACTCATATGTAACCAGTTGTTTAGTGTAAAAATGAAGAGAAGGTTTTGTTATACCTACCATTGCAATAGGCTCATTCTGATTCTGAACCATTAGCAGTTGCTTGGAAACTTCTCTAACAGGCTTATGACGCAAATTATCAGCTAATTTCCACAAAGGGAGCATAACAAAAGCTTGCAAGAATATTAAAGGTATTTGCAAAAATAAAATATTTCTTGCATTATCACTGAATACAAAATAAAGGCTAATAAAAGCAAGAATAAATGTATATATCGCAGCTCTTATGTATAACTTACTATTCATAATTTCTCTAGCCAAAAAAGGCATTTCAGGATCATTAATTGAGGAAATCCATAGCCCAGTATTAGAAATAATTACGGCAAATATAATCATTAAAGCGGATATAAAAAGATATGAAATCCAATGGTATTTTTTTTCTTTATCTGGGTTATTTGATGAAAGTACAATCATAATTGATGCAGCTGGAACTGCAGGGAGCCAATAGCTAGGTAGCTTTGTAGCAGCAAAAGAAAATAATAAAAAAACTGATAACAACCAGCTTCCAGCAAAATTCAATAGTGAATATTTCGATGACTTTATATGGGAACTGTTGAAAACAAAAAAAGAATAAAAGAAATCTCTTAAGGAAACAATAAGAAATGGAGTAAAAGGTAATGATGCGATAAATAATATTATAATGAAAAACCAAAATGGCTGATAATGATTATTAACGACAGAAGTAAATCTTTGAAAATTATGGTAACCAAAAAAACTATCCCAAAAAGGTTTACCTTCAACAATTAATTCAGCTATATACCAAGGCAAACTTACAGCTATACTAATAAAAAAACCTTTTATAGGTTTAATTCTCTTAGAAAGTGTTAGATAGTCTCTTTGAACTAAGCCAAATATTAGTAATGTCATTGCCGTTAAAACTAAAGCAACTGGACCTTTTGTAAGAACAGACAGCCCTAAAATTAACCATCCAAGCCACCAATTTTTATTAACAGGTTTTATATATGTTCTCCAATGAAGAATTAAACTTATACCTAATGTGGCGCATAAAAGAGAATCGCTAACTGCAATTCGACTCCAAATTACTACCAAAGGAGAAAGTGCAAATACTAGCGAGGCAACAACCGCTGTTCTTCTAGGCGAAGGATCATTCTTTATAGGAAATTTCATAAAAGTATCTCCTAAAAAAATCATCATCAAAACAGTAGAAATTGCAGATGGAAGTCGAGCTGACCAAGTACCTAAAGGGTCCCAAATCTCCTCAGCTGGTATTAAATAAAAAATACCCATTAACCAATAAATCAATGGAGGTTTATCAAATCTATTTAGACCATTAACTCTAGGAGTAAGCCAATTACCTGTTTCACTCATTGCGCGACTAGCCGCAGCAAAAAGAGGAGGTGTCTCATCAACCAGGCCAGTAGAGCCTAATTGCCAAATACAAATAAAAACCCCAAGGAAAAGTATCAGACAAATACCTTTTTTATATTGTTTATTAGAAATTAATACTTTCAATTGATTTTAAAATAAATTTTCCCTTTATTTTTTTATCCTATTCCCTCAACAATCCAAGAAAAAATTCTACTAGAAAAATATTTATAAGAAGCTTTCTCTTCTGCCCAATCTCTACACTTCTGTCTGTCTATTTCATCTATTTTTAAAACAGCATTTTTTAATTTCTCTATATCATTTGGGGGTACAAGCCATCCAGTAACACCTGAATTAATAAGCTCACTAGGTCCTCCAAGCTTATAACTAACAACAGGGACGCCACATGCCATTGCTTCCACAACAACATTTCCATAAGCCTCATTCCATTTTGGTGTATTAATAAAAGCTCTACAGCAACCTAATTGTTTCTGAAATTCATTTGTCTCAAGAAACCCTCTCCATTTTATTGTCCCACGGGGTACTGATGATTCAATTTTAGAAGCATAAGTTTCATCTTCTATCACACCCCATACATTCAATTCATCCCCCAGTAAAGAAGCAACTTTTGCTGCATCTTCCAAACCTTTTTCTTTTGCCACTCTTCCAGCCCAACCTAAAGGGCCGTGAGTGCATGACTGAAAAAAATAGTTTTTTAAATCAAATCCATTTCCCAAAACAATTGGATCTCTTGTTAGTTCATAATCTGATGCCTGACTAAAAGTATGAAAAGCTATTCGCGAATGATGAGACTTAGATAGGTTTTTAACAGCATCTGCCATAACTCTAGAAACACATCCCATACTAATTAAATGAAATAGTTTAGCTTCTACATGAGGGGTAATCCATAAAGGCAGCCAGTCATAAGACAAGTTCAATATTGCATCAGAATCTTTACCTACATTTAAAGCAATTTCTAATAATTTTGGTAGGACTCCATCTGCAGGAATTGTTATTGGAGAATCTATTTGTTGATGTTGCCAACTTGATTGATCTATCCCATCAATTCTAATAATTTCAGCTGATTTGCAATCTGATGGTAAATAAGAACCCTCAGGAGCTACCAAAACCACTTTATGTCCCATTTCCAAAAGACCTTTAACGATTGAAACCAAAGTCAATTCAACACCTCCTCCTTTTCCACTCCCAACTGAACCAATAGGAGTACTAATTAAAACAAATCTAAGAGGCTTAAATATCATCAAGAAATTCTTTGAAGAGAATCATCTTGAACTGAATTTATAGGTTCCCACAATCGCGATCTCTGACTTACTAAGAATACAGACAATAGAACAAACAGGGCTCCAAACCATTGCAATAACTGAAGTCTTTCACCCAACCAAATACCACCTGATATAAGTGCAAAAACAGGGGTTAAAAATGCAAGTGTACTAAAGCTTGTAAGTTCTTTCCTACTAGCAAACCAGAAGAACAATCCATAGGCTAGTGCGCTGCCAAGGAAAGTAGAGTAAGCCATCAACAGCCAATCAAAGCTATGCCAATTAGGTAATAAAGATCCACCCCTAAAAACATGCAAAGCAGCCAATGGGAAACTGCCAAAAACCATATGCCAGCCTGTAATAGTAACAGGATCACTTTCTTTGCATGTAAATCTTATCAACACTGTTCCCAAAGCCATCGCCATAGCAGCCCCTAGCATCCAAAGTTGTCCATGACTAAACAAATCTAATTCAGAGGCTTCCTTATTCATTAAGAACCAATGTCCTAATACTTCTGGAGAAATACCTATGCAAATAATTCCTCCAAGACCAAGAATTAAACCAATCCAACCAATAGGGTTAATAGGGTCGCCAAAAAGTGTTCTTGCAAGAATAGCAACTAATAAAGGTTGAGAATCAATAAAAACAGATCCTAAACCTGCCCCAGTTTGAACTAAACCTTTAGTCAAGCAAAACTGAAACAAAGTTCCATCTACAAATGTAAACGCCAAAAACCACCACAAATCAACTTTTGCAATTTTCAAAGGTCGTTTTAATAAAAACACAGCTGAAAGAACAACAATTCCAGCAGGGAAAAGTCTTAAAACGGCAACAAACTCTGCACCTCCAGATTTCACCAAGGGAGCCATTGCAGCCATTGAAGAGCCCCACAAAGCGAAAGGCAAAATCATTAACAACCAATTCAACTTTTTAAACATGGACACAGCTTGGTAGCTTCTTTTTAATATCCAAAGGAATGCATATTAAAGAAATGATCTGGCCTTGGCGTCGTAAATCAAAAAAAAGAATGGCAAGAATCGTCATTGATGGTCCAATCAACGGATCTACAAGGAAACTTGTTCTTAAAGCCTTAAGACAAATTGAACAAAGAGAGTTCCCAGCACTTTTGCTTCGAATTGATAGCCCAGGAGGCACTGTAGGTGACAGCCAAGAAATACATGCTGCAATTCTTCGGCTTAGAGAAAAAGGCTGCAATGTTGTAGCTAGTTTTGGCAACATATCAGCTTCTGGAGGAGTTTATGTTGGAGTGGCAGCCGAAAAGATTATTGCAAATCCTGGAACAATTACAGGATCTATTGGAGTTATTCTCCGTGGCAATAATTTATCTAAATTACTTGAACGAATTGGAATTCGATTTGAAACAGTCAAAAGTGGTCTTTTTAAGGATATCCTCTCTCCTGATAGGGCTCTGACTGCCGAAGAGAGGCTCCTTCTTCAATCATTAATTGATAGTAGTTACGATCAATTTGTAAAAGCTGTTGCTACTGGAAGAAATCTTAGTGAAGAAAAAGTCAAAAGCTTTTCTGATGGAAGAGTTTTTACTGGAACCCAAGCTAAAGAACTTGGGCTAATAGATGACGTTGGAGATGAAAATGATGCACGATTATTGGCAGCAAAGCTGGCAGACCTAGATGAAAAGATCAAACCAATTACACTAGGACGTCCTAAAAAGAAATTAATTGGTTTTTTACCTGGTGGTAGTGCTATTTCAAAAATATTAGAAGTTTTAAGTATGGAGCTTTCAACAAGTGGTCAAATTCTTTGGCTATTTAAGCCGTAATAAAGTTGAAATAATAATCAAATGAACATACAAGCTATAAGAGGAGCAACTACATGCTTGAACAACTCTTCAGAAGCTATTGAAATAGCAGTTAAGGAACTAGTAAATGAGTTAACCAAACGCAATAGTCTTAATCCTGATCAAGTTATTTCTGTAACCTTTTCAGTAACTAATGATCTGAATGCTTGTTTCCCAGCAGCTATAGCTAGGAAACAAAATGGATGGGAGAAAATAGCTTTGCTTGATTGTCAGCAAATGTACGTAGGAAGCGATTTGCCTTATTGCGTTAGAATTCTTGCATTAGTAAAGCTTGCGGATGATCAGTCTCCTCAACATACTTATTTAGGCAAAGCAATCTCGCTTCGTCCTGATATATCTAATTAGAAACCAGGAGCAACATTCATCACACTTTAAAACTCCTCAAATGGTTTATGGTATAGACCATTGAAAGCCAATTTTAAATCTTCCGCCAAATCATCTGACATGTTTAATCATAGAGTAAAAACTAAATTAGGAATCTTTACAAAGAAATTATCAGCTTCATTCTTAGTTTTTACTGCACTTACAGGAATAGGGATTTTTGAGAACAAATCATATCTAGCAAATACTGGGGTTGATTTCATTTGGGACTCAAGCACTAACTTTAATAAGCTCAGGTATCTACAAAGTTCAAATGAAACAAATGAAAGAGCAACTTATTATTTCTTTCTAAGATCGCGAGATCGCAAAAAAGATATGCTCAAAATAAGCATCAAAGTACCAGAGTATTTTGATGCAGATATCAAACCTAAAAAGCTAACTTTCTGCAAAGTTAAGATTGGAGGCTATACATCTAGAACAAAATGTATTAAAGATATTCCTGCTCTAATTGAAGTTAATAATAACCAAACTTCTATTGATATATATCCAGAAAGTATTATCCCAGCTGATAGAAATACTTATGCATTGAAAATGAAAATAATCAATCCAAGAAAATCAGGCATGTTTCAGTTTCATGCCTATGCACAATCACCAGGCGACGTTCCAATCTCTGATTATGTGGGATCATGGAACATGGATGTCCAGTGAACTGATAAATTAGTTAAACATTAAATGAACCAACTCTTATACACAGGGAAAACCAATGACTAAGCGTACCTTTGGTGGAACAAGCAGGAAAAGAAAAAGGGTTTCTGGATTTAGGGTGAGAATGAGAACACATACCGGTAGGAGCGTAATCAGAAGTCGCAGAAAGAAAGGCCGCATTCGTGTTGCTGTTTAGGGTTTTAAAATTTAGATGAAGAGTACAATGACTAAAAAAAACAATATTTAAACTTTTAAAATGGTTCTTCCAAAAGAAATGCGAATAAAGGGATATAAATGTTTTGACTATATACATAAATCTGCAAGACGCTATAAAGGTGCTTCTATGATTCTAAAAGTAACCAAAGCTAATAATAATTTAATGAGAGCTAATAAAATAGAATCTTTGGTTAATTCATGCCGATGTGCTATTTCAATCAGCAATAAAGTTAGCAAGAAAGCCGTTGTGAGAAATCGTCTGAGACGGATAATTCATAATCATCTTAAAACAAAGTTATTCAAAGAAAATAGATTTTCTAATTATTGGGCCCTAATAAGCCTTAATCCAAACTCCATTAATAAAAATACTAATGATCTACTAAAAGAATGCGATAAATTATTTCTAGAAGCTGGCTTTTCCTAATGATAAAAACTACAGAAAAGACTTTCTATGAAGGAGCTCCTGCAAGGGAAGATCTGATTTTAAATTTAATTGCAGGACTTACATTAATTGGTTTGCCTTTTACTGTTGGTGCTTTAGTAAGAGCATTATGGTTACGTTTTAAAATAACGAACAAGAGAATATCTGTTAGTGGGGGCTGGCTTGGGAAAGATAAATCACAAATAACATTTCCTCAAATCAAAGAAGTACGTTCCATACCTAGAGGATTAGGATCGTATGGAGATATGGTTATAGTCTTAAAGGATGGATCAAAACTTGAGATGCGCTCAGTCCCAAATTTTAGGAAGGCTGAGACTTTTATAAAAGAGCAACTTAATCAAACATCCTCAAGAAATCCATCAATGGAGGCAGAAGGGTTCTGAACTTCAATTAAATTCACCAAATACTTATGCAACTTATTATCTTTATTAATACTGGCATGAGCCTTTTGTCCTTTCTTCTTGAACAATCGTGATTGGGTACATCTCTGACAATCTACTCATACCGATACTGGATTTCTTCTATGGGTTAGTTCCTAGTTATGGATTGGCAATTGTTGCTCTAACAATTGTTATTAGGCTTGCACTATTCCCTCTAAGTGCAGGATCAATCAGAAGTGCAAGGAGAATGAGAATAGCCCAGCCTGTGATGCAAAAGCGTCAGGCTGAAATTAAAAGTCGTTACGCAAATAATCCACAAAAACAACAAGAAGAGTTGGGCAAGCTTATGGGGGAATTTGGCAGCCCCTTGGCGGGATGTCTTCCTCTATTAGTCCAAATGCCAATACTATTTGCATTGTTTGCAACTCTAAGAGGTTCACCTTTCGCAGATGTACCTTATCTAGTCAACTTAAAGATCCTGCCTCCTGAGCAAATCGCAACAGTTGAACCAAAACCTTTTACAAGCCCTAGGCATTCAATATTTATTTCTGAGAAAGATCATTTCCCAGTAGTAGCATCACTTCCAGGAGGCACAAAAATTGCTGCTGGAGAATCAGTAAATATTAAACTTGAAACTCTTACAGGCGAAAAATATAGCAATCTTCTAGATAAATATGAAAACGGGACAAAATTCATACCTACATGGAAACTTACAAAAGGAGAAGACTTGGCTTCAGTTTCATCTGATGGAACAGTCACAGCAAGATATCCTGGCGATGCAACAGTAGAAGGTAGAATTCCTGGCTTAGCAGCAAAAAGCGGATTCTTATTTATAAAAGCTCTTGGACAAGTGGGGTTCTATGTTGATGGGTCAATAAATTGGGATATTGCAATACTTGTCGGAGGTTTTGGATTGACTCTTGTCATCTCACAAGTCCTTTCAGGACAAGGAATGCCACCCAATCCTCAACAAGCAACTGCTCAAAAAATAACCCCGATAATGATTACTGGGATGTTCTTATTTTTTCCTTTGCCTGCAGGAGTCCTTTTATATATGGTAATTGCAAATATATTCCAAGCATTTCAAACATTTCTTTTAAGTAAAGAAGCACTTCCAGAAAATCTTCAAAAGATACTTAATGATCAAATTAAAAATAAAAACAATGATTTACCAGCTTCTGCTGCCATTATTGACACTGAGCGGCTTCCTTTTGAGCCTAAGAGTAATAAATAATTCTTTAGTTAAGGATTTTCATTTGTTTTCATTATAATTTCACTGATTAGATAAATTTATGACCAAGTGGAATGATCAACTTGATTTACTAATAAAATCTCGAACACCTTTAATTCTTATAAGGAGCAAGGAAGAAGAAAGAGTTGAAATATTAGTTAAGGAGGCCACAAAACGCCTATCCAATAGGAGACTAGCAACATGGGATTATATTGATGGTCTAAAAGGCATCCTTAATTCTGATGGTCTTGGATCAAGACAGCCAATTGCTGTCTTACAGTGGCTCGAAAAGGTAGATTCGTCCCAACCAACTATTCTTCTTGCAAAAGACTTTAATCGCTTTTCAGACGATGCAGGTATAGCAAGAATGCTTAAGAATTTATCTACAAAATTAAGAAATACGTCTCACACAATTATTTTAATCGCTTCAAACTGGTCTCCATCTAGTGATCTAGAAGAATGTCTAACTATTCTTGACCTCCCTTTACCACAAGAGAATGAATTAAGAATCCTTCTAGAAAACATTTCCAAGGCAAGTGGTTCAGATTTAAGCAACGAAACACTTGAAGAGCTTACTCATGCATGTAGTGGGCTAAGTGAAATTAGAGTGAGACAAGTTGCGGCAAGGGCACTTGCTCAACGAGGAAAGCTAAGTAAAAACGATCTCCCTGAAGTACTTGACGAAAAAAGACAAGCTGTTGCAAGAAGCGAAGTACTAGAATATTTCGAGACTAAAGCTACTCCCGCAGACATAGGAGGTTTAGATGCTCTAAAAGTATGGCTTAAACAAAGACACGCAGCTTTTTCAGATGATGCTAGAGAATTTGGTTTGCCACTACCAAGAGGTGTATTACTAATAGGTCCCCAAGGAACTGGGAAATCATTAACAGCTAAAGCTATTGCACATAGTTGGTCTATGCCCCTTTTAAGACTTGATGTTGGTAGACTTTTTGCTGGTCTTCTCGGTGCAAGTGAGGCTAAAACAAGAGAAACCATTCAATATGCAGAGTCCATGGCACCTTGCGTACTTTGGATAGATGAAATAGACAAAGGTTTTGGAGGTGATGCAAGGAGTGATGGAGGAACTAGCCAAAGAGTACTAGCAAATGTTCTTACATGGATGGCTGAGAAAAAAACCGCTGTATTTGTAGTGGCTACTGCAAACGGAATAGATCGGATGCCAGGAGAACTTTTAAGGAAAGGCAGATTTGATGAGATTTTCTTGCTCGACCTACCTAGCCATCAAGAACGTTTCAAAATTCTAGAACTTCATATAAATCAGCGGCGTCCAAATCTAAATATTCCAATTCAGGCAGTAGTGGATAGAACTGAAGGTTTTTCAGGAGCAGAGCTTGAACAAACTGTCATAGAAGGAATGCACCATGCATTTTCTGAAAAGAGAGAGCTTTTAGAAACTGATTTAATTCTGGCAGCAACTCAATTAATTCCTCTCTCAAAAACTGCTAAAGAACAACTCGATTTCCTAAAAGACTGGGCATCTTCTGGCAGAGCAAGACCTGCATCAATTAAGATTACTTAGAAAAACTAGTGCTAGATCTTAGACAAGTTGTAGAGGTCCCAACTCTTATTGAAGAAGGCCTACTAAGAAGAGGTTTAAAGGTTGATTTAACCTCTCTAAAAAATGATGGCGAAAGGCTTAAAAAACTACAACAGCTAAGGAGCAAACTTCAATCAGAAGGCAATTCAATTGGCAAAGAAGTTGGTCAAAAAATAAGAACAGGGTCTGAACCAAATTCAAAGGAAATATCTTCTTTAAGGAATAAAGGAAATGAGATAAAGAAAAAAGTTGCTCTTTTAGAGGAAGAAGAGAAAACCTTATCAAAAGAAATTAAAGCATGTCTTCTAAATTATCCAAATATTCCACATTTAGATTGTCCAGAAGGTAAAGATGAAAGCTATAATAAACTAATACGTTCATGGGGTAATCCTAAAGAAGGTAAATCTTTTAAAGAGCATTGGCAAATTGCTGAAAAATTAAACATAATTGATACAGAAAGATCTGTTAGGATATCAAAAAGTCGCTTTGTGACTCTTTTCAATCAAGGTGCAAGATTAGAAAGAGCATTAATTAATTTTATGCTTGATATTCATACTTCTAAAGGCTATATAGAAGTATTTCCTCCTGCTCTTGTAAATACTTCAAGTCTTGAAGGTTCTGGCCAACTTCCAAAGTTTGAAGAAGAAATTTTCAAATGTTCTGAAGATGATCTTTGGCTTACTCCTACCGCAGAAGTACCTTTAACTTCACTACATAGGAACGAGATAATACCGTTTGAGAATATGCCTCTTAAATATGTAGCTTATAGTCCTTGTTTCCGAAGAGAAGCTGGAAGTTATGGTAGAGATACTAGAGGATTAATAAGACTTCATCAGTTCAACAAAGTAGAGCTTTATTGGTTCACTAATGCTAATAAATCAAAAGAATCTCATCAACAAATAACTGCAGATGCAGAGGCGATTCTTCAGGCACTAGAATTGCCATATAGAGTAATTGAACTTTGTACAGGTGATCTTGGTTTCTCAGCGTCTTGTACATACGATTTAGAAGTCTGGCTCCCTGGATCCAATGCCTTTAGAGAAATTTCCAGTAGCAGTAACTGTGATGCTTTTCAAGCGAGAAGATCTTCCATTAGAACAAAGCAAGGCAAACAAACTCAACTTGTACATACGCTTAATGCAAGCGGCTTAGCAATCGGAAGAACCATGGCAGCAATTTTAGAAAATGGGCAACAAACAAATGGGAATGTCAGACTTCCAAAAGCACTAGTGCCATACTTTGGCGAAAAGGAATTGAAATCTCAGTAAATAAAAACATGCATATTTTTGCCTCGATTTCAGTATTAGCTCTCTTGATTTTCTTCCACGAAGCTGGACATTTTCTTGCTGCAACAATTCAAGGGATTAAAGTAAGTGGATTTTCAATAGGTTTTGGCCCAGCAATTATAGAAAAAGAATTTAAAGGTGTAACTTATTCCCTCAGAGCTTTACCTCTCGGAGGATTCGTTTCATTCCCAGATGATGAAAAAAATAGTGATGTTTCCAAAGATGACCCTAATCTTCTTTCTAATAGACCAATATCTCAACGTTTATTTGTTATTTCTGCTGGAGTAATTGCAAATCTTTTAATTGCTTGGATTGTTTTATGCGGACAAGCCACATTCATAGGTCTGCCAAATCAAACCAATCCTGGAGTACTAATTATTGATGTCCAACAAAAGCAAGCAGCTGCATTATCTGGACTAACAGCTGGAGACCAGATAATAAGCATTAATGGAATCAATCTGGGGACAGGTCAAGAAGCAGTAGAATCAATGGTCAAAAAGATTCAAAAGTCACCAGATACAACTTTATCAATTGAGAAAAGCTCAAATGGTATTACAGAAATAGTAAAACTCACCCCAACAGAATATTTAGGAAATGGCAAAATAGGGGCCCAATTGCAAGTTAATTTTGACGGCAGTATGGTTTCAGCAAAAAGTTTTTCAGAGGTTTTTAATTACACCAATTCAAAGTTTTCTAATTTACTAATAAAAACAATCGAAGGCTATAAAAGCCTTTTTACAAATTTTAGTTCTACATCAAAACAACTTAGCGGGCCTGTGAAGATAGTCGAACTAGGGGCACAACTTTCTGATCAGGGAGCATCAGGATTAATTCTTTTTGCAGCATTAATATCTATTAACCTTGCTGTATTGAACTCACTACCATTACCACTTCTTGATGGGGGACAGTTTACTCTAATAATTATTGAAGCCCTCAGAGGAAGGCCAATTCCAGAGAAAATACAACTTTGGTTTATGCAATCTGGTTTTGTTCTTTTAGTAGGACTGAGCATTGTACTGATAATTCGTGATACAGCTCAATTAGAGATTTTTAAGCAATTTGCCAACAGATAACACAAAGTTAAAGGGTTAGGGAGTAAAATCTATGGATTAATAAAAAAAGAAGGAGTACATGGCCAAAAAATCAATGATAGCCAGAGATGTTAAGCGTAAAAAGCTAGTTGAACGCTATGCATCTAAGCGCAAAAGTTTATTAGATCAATTCAATTCTGCAAAGGACCCTATGGAACGTTTGGAAATCCATAGAAAAATACAAGCCCTACCAAGGAATAGTGCTCCAAGTAGGATGAGAAATCGTTGTTGGGCAACTGGAAAACCTAGAGGTGTTTACAGGGACTTTGGCCTATGCCGCAACCAATTGAGGGAAAGAGCTCACAAGGGGCAACTACCTGGAGTAGTTAAATCAAGTTGGTAAATAGGGAAATCAAGAATTTACTTTGAATACAAAAAACATTTTTTTCTATCAAATACTAGTCCAGCAAAAGCTTTGAGCGGAAAACGGCTTCTATTAACTTTTCAGAAAAAACAGTAATTGCGTAATTAATAAGCACGAAGTGCCTATCAGATGCAAGAATGTAGGTAGATAAAAAGACATAAGCAAACAAAGTGCAAGGTCAGACAACGTCGGTCTCTTTCGATGGTCGGGAAATACGGCTTACCACAGGGAGATATGCACCACAAGCAGGTGGTTCAGTATTAATCGAGTGCGGTGACACTTCTGTTCTCGTTACCGCAACACAGGGACAAGGCAGAGAAGGAGTTGATTTCCTGCCTCTTAGTTGTGATTACGAAGAACGACTTTATGCCGCAGGAAGGATTCCTGGCAGTTTTATGAGACGTGAAGGACGTCCTCCAGAAAGAGCAACTTTGATTTCTAGACTTATAGATAGACCTCTTCGGCCACTTTTTCCTAGCTGGATGAGAGATGAAATACAAGTTGTTGCAACTTGCCTTTCTTTAGATGAACGGGTACCTGCTGATGTTCTTGCAGTAACTGGATCTTCTATGGCTACACTCTTAGCCGGGATACCTTTTCATGGGCCAATGGCTGCAGTCAGAGTGGGGCTACTAGGTGATGACTTTGTCTTAAATCCAAGTTTTAGAGAAATAGAAAGAGGAGATCTAGATCTAGTAATTGCAGGTACACCAGATGGTGTTGTTATGGTTGAAGCAGGCTCTAATCAACTTTCAGAGCAAGATGTTATTGAAGCCATAGACTTTGGCTATGAAGCAGTTAACGAATTAATTAAAGCTCAAGAGTCTATTTTAAAAGATTCAGGAATAACCCAAATAAAACCAGTCAATCAGGAAATCGATCAAACTATTCCTGCCTATTTGGAAAAAAATTGTACAAAGCCTATTAGTTCGCTACTAAAAGAATTCAAACTAACTAAAGAAGAGCGAGACAACAAACTGGAAGAAATTAAAACCAATTGTGCAGAAAAAATTGACGCTTTAAAAGATGACAACGCAGTAAAAAAATTAATATCAACAAACTCAAAATTATTAGGCTCAAGCTTTAAATCTCTCACTAAAAAACTTATGAGAGAACAAATCATAAAAGACGGCAAAAGAGTAGATGGAAGAGCATTAGATGAAGTTAGAGAAATTTCAGCAGAAGCTGGGGTCCTTCCCAAAAGAGTTCATGGTTCAGGTCTCTTCCAGAGAGGCTTAACACAGGTTCTTTCAACAGCAACGCTAGGCACACCAAGTGATGCTCAAGAAATGGATGATTTAAACCCTAGTCCAGACAAGACTTATATTCATCACTACAATTTTCCGCCATACTCTGTTGGCGAAACAAGGCCAATGAGAACTCCTGGGCGGCGAGAAGTAGGGCATGGAGCACTTGCTGAAAGGGCAATTATTCCTGTACTTCCTCCAAAAGAATCATTCCCTTATGTTTTGAGAGTTGTGAGTGAAGTGCTTAGTTCAAATGGTTCGACTTCCATGGGTTCTGTCTGTGGAAGTACTATTGCATTGCTTGATGCAGGTGTTCCCCTGAAAGCTCCTGTAAGTGGAGCCGCAATGGGCCTCATAAAGGAAGGTTCAGAAGTCAAGATACTCACTGATATTCAAGGAATTGAAGATTTTTTAGGAGATATGGACTTCAAAGTAGCAGGAACAGAAAAAGGTATTACGGCCTTACAAATGGACATGAAAATAACTGGCTTACCTGTAAAAACTATTGGAGAAGCAATAAATCAAGCAAAACCAGCAAGAACTCATATTCTTGAAAAAATGGTAGAGGCAATTGACAAACCAAATGAAAATCTATCTCCTCATGCACCAAGACTTCTAAGCTTCAGAATTGACCCTGAGTTAATTGGCACGGTTATAGGTCCTGGAGGAAGAACAATAAAAGGAATAACTGAAAGAACAAATACAAAAATAGATATCGAAGATGGAGGCATAGTAACTATCGCTTCTCACGATGGTGTTGCTGCGGAAGAAGCGCAGAAAATTATTGAAGGACTAACAAGAAAGGTTCATGAAGGTGAGGTGTTTACAGGCTCAATAACTCGAATAATTCCTATCGGTGCCTTTGTTGAAATACTTCCAGGTAAAGAAGGAATGATTCATATATCTCAGTTATCTGAAGCCAGAGTCGAGAAAGTTGAAGATGTCGTAAAAGTAGGAGATGAGGTGACTGTCAGAGTTAGAGAAATAGATAATCGTGGGAGAATAAACCTCACATTGAGAGGCATTCCTCAAAATGGAGATATGCAATACTACCCTCAGCCAACACCTACCCCTGTTGCCCCTTTAATGTAAAAAGCTATATGTAAAAGTTTTCTAAACAGGAAAAGTAGGGTCAATTACTGATAATTCATTTTCTATATGCTTGCAAAGATTTTCATGATCTTTGCCGTGGCTTGCTATTAAACATCCCCACTGATGTAAATCACCAGTGTTATAAGAAAGTCTTTTCATATTTGCATGCGTAAAGCTTCCCCCAGCAGCATTAAGCACTGCTTCAGGAGCAGCCATATCCCAATCTTTTGGGGCTGTACTACCTGACAAAGAAACGTAGAAATCAGCCTCACCTTTAAGAATTTTCGCAACCTTACAACCAACACTGCCAACTTTTTTCTTTTCTAAGAAAGGAATAGATCCTATTAATTTATCAAGGTTCTCATCTCTATGACTCCTAGTAGTCACTAGAGTCATTTCAGATATTTTATTACTCTCACTAAAAGTGACAGGTTTTTTGTTTCCTATTCTGTCTTCACACCAAGCACCTGAGCCTTCTATTCCAATCCAAAGTTCATCTAATTCTGGTATTAAAACTAATCCTAGAACTGGGACATTAAATTTAAGCAACGCCAAATGAACAGCATATTCACCAGTACCCTTAAGAAAATCTTTTGTACCGTCAAGAGGGTCTAAAATCCATATCCATTGATTGTCAACTGGGGGTGACCCATTTACAAGTTCCTCCTTTGAATTCTCCTCACTAATCATGGTCCATGAAGCAGAAGGGAAGCTATTATTCAAACCATCAAGCAACCAACTATTTACAGCGAGATCTGCAGCAGAAACAGGACCATCTCCTCCATCTTGCACACTTAAGGCTTGAGGAAATCCATATGGTGGTTTTTTCCCTTTGGAATATGCCTTCAATATATCTGCAGCACCCCAACTAAGGGAACGTAGTTTTCTCAATAAATCATCCAATTCAAGCTCATTAGGAAGTTCGAACTCTTTTTTCATAATGGATACAAAAACTGATTACATTTCAAAAAAGCAATTTGGGCCTTCTGCAGGTGTTCTTTATTTAATAGGAACTCCAATAGGTAATCTTGGAGATTTTTCACCTAGGGCCAAACACCTCCTTTCAAACGTATCAGTTATTGCATGTGAAGACACTAGATACAGCGGACAACTTCTTAAAAAGTTCCAAATCAAAGCCAATCTTATAAGCTTTCACAAACATAATAACTTCGAAAAGATTCCAAAGCTTCTTAATTTGCTCAAAAAAGGTGAGATTATTGCTTTGATAACTGATGCAGGACTTCCCGGTATTAGTGACCCTGGCGAAGATTTAGTAAAAGCAACCATAAAAGCCGGCCATAAAGTCATTTGCATCCCAGGGCCTTGTGCAGCTACAACTGCACTGGTAGCAAGTGGTCTACCCACACAAAGATTTTGTTTTGAAGGCTTTCTTCCTACTAAATCAAAAGATCGCAAATCAATTTTAAATGTTATTTCTCAAGAGGAGAGGACCACAATTATCTATGAATCGCCTCATAAACTAATAAAACTTCTCGAAGATTTATCTCACGTTTGCGGGGAAGAAAGACCTTTACAAGTTGCTAGAGAGCTTACAAAAATTCATGAAGAACAAGTCGGTTCAACTATTGGTGAAGTGTTGAAGCATTTTTCAGAGAACAAGCCAAGAGGGGAATTTACGCTAGTTTTAGGTGGTGCCTATAAAGAGATAGAAGAAAAGAGCGTTTCTGAATTAATAAAAAAAATAAACTTACTACAAACTAAAGGTCAAAGTAAAAGTGATGCTATCAAAGCAATTGCTAATGAAACTGGATGCTCTAAAAACTTTCTTTATTCTCTAATGCATGAAAAAGATGACAGTTATACTTAAAGTAAGATCAAAATGATTTAAGTTGTAAAATTATTTCAGCAATGATCAGAAAACTACTTATATCATCACTAACTCTTGCTAATAGTTCCCTACTAATCTTAATGTTATTAATGGGTTCACAAAATCTAAATGAAAGGCATAGCTTAAATCTGGGTATAACATCTACTGAGAGTTTACCTTCTGGATTTTTAATCGGAATATCTATAGTATTAGGCTCATTAAGTGGTGGCATGACAACATTATTTATTATGCCATCACAAAAAAATAATTTCTAGAACATATTATTTATCCAAAGCAATTAAAGATTCATCTATTATTAATCTTGTAATACCTTTAGCAAGCAAGTATGAAGATGAGATCAAAAAAACATTTGAATTAGGTACTTTAAGAACCCTTTGATTCCTTGAGCAATTCTTTTTAGCAACTCTTTGACTTGAATATAAACAAATTGCCAACCTGGATTGATCTTTTTCTGAAAGAAAACTCCATTCTGGAAAATCTTTGAGAGGCTTAAACTCAAGTTCAGTTCTTTTATCAATTAGCATATATACAGTTGGAGGTAAAGAATTATTCTCCAATGGTACGCATGCAACTTCTTTTTGTTCATCACAAAAAGGATCTAAAGTTAATGGTGCAATTTCCATAAATTCACCAGAACCATTTAATAAGTCTTGACTAGCAATTTCTTTCTCTAATACACCATGATCTTTAGAAATCTTACTTAAATGGTTAAACGCAGAGGAATTTTCTAACGCGTCTTTTTCTAGTTCTTGTGACTTGCTAGAAGTATCTTTTTTTAAAGAGCGTACCTTGCCTTTTCGTCCCTTTAAGAATTTAAGATATTCGTCTTCAGTTAAAAACGATTTTACGGCTCTAGTAATTGTGCTAGGAGTACAGCCAAACTCTTTCGAAAGAATGGTTAGTGATTTTCCTGAACAAAAACCCTCCAATATCCTTTTCTTTAAAATCTCCGTGAGTTTCTTGGCCACAAAATTTTGAACTGCAACTATACAAACTTACTTTGTCACATCTCTGGATGAGGTAAATATGAAGAACAGCAAGTCAAGCTAAATTAAAAATCATGAGAAAAATCTCATAAATTTTAGGTAGCCTACTTAAATGAATAATCATGGTTGTCAGAATCAAGCAATTTTCTTTTAAATTTAGGAATACAGCTTCGAGTTAACTAAATCTTAACAAGGTGTTTATAGGCTTTAAAAGTTTTACAGGGACGCTGCTTTTATAATGTTCAAAAGCCAATTCAAATAAGGTTGGCAAGATAACTTAAATCCAAGCAAATCAAAAAGTCATGATGGAGTAAGTAATAGCTTCTAAAATACAAGTCCAGAACTGATAGAAATTATAAGAATAGAGCTAATGGTTTATTCTAATCTTTGACAGGAAGGCTTGATCACTTAGCGATTTCAAAAAATAAACAATGAAGGTACAACTACTTTCTTCATAGAGCTGGGATATGATATATAAACATAAGCAATCTTAAGAGGCACATAGCTATTATCTATTGTTCTTAGCTGTTAGTCACCAACTTTTATTTTAGATTTTAAGAAATATGAGAAAAAATATTGGCTTACGAAATTTAAATAAAAAGACTGAATTTCAGAAAGAACATTCTACCTATTTCATTTTTTAGTAATAACAAATATTATATTTTTTTATGCCATCAATACCATTCTTGCAATTCAGTAATGACTCTGGGAGGCTCTGCTAAAGTTGAAAGTTCTTTTTGAGCGGCTAAATTCATTGAGCCCGAAATCCCTACACAAAATAAATTAGATTTACCTCTAGATGGATTACCCAATGCAAATTGAATAAAAGGTTTTAAATAAATTGAATCATATGGGTAAAGTTTTTTCTTATATATCTTATCCTTATATTTATACTCTAAGTTAATCTCAGACTTTCCAAAATTAATCATATATGTATGTAGTGACCTTTTTATAGGGTAAGAGATATCTGTTTCAGTGCATAAAACCTCTATAATTGAACCCTTAAGAAATGGCATTTTTGAGGTTTTTGCACATTGATGTATTAAATATCTTGGATTCTCAATAGATGGATATGAATGAGGCTTAGTACTAGAATTATAGTTCAAAACCATATCATCTTCTTCTCTATATTCAGGGAAAACCAAATCAGAAACTTCGACTTTTAAAATAGAAGATAGCACTTCATATTCATAGGAGGTTATTGCTGTATCAGTGGAAATGATTTTATAGATATCTAACTTTTTATCAAATGATTTTAAAAGCTTGTCTATTGAGTCTAAAGAATGAATATCATTAAAAATATATTGTTTAAGTAATTGAATACTTGCCTCATTCTTACTTCTAAAATTTAGAATAAAATTTTTCAACAACTCTGGTCCAAGAGCATATGCCTCTCTTTGAGCTCTAGAGACCTCTCCACCGTTTGTACAGGCAACAATATAAGCCAATTCATTTGCATCTCTTGTTGTAAAACTATGCTTTAGAAATGGAGTTATATAGTTTGAATCTCTTGTTTGCATTTTTGTACAGTGATTTATACCATTAATATCTTCCCAATAAAAATTAACTGGTCCAACAAACAAGCCAAATTGATGAAGGTTATGTCCTTTATTTAAAACCATATCAGGATTGTATGGATCAAAATCATTTACTTCCCTTAGCATTAATATCCATTCAGGCTTAAACAAACATAATCGAGACATTGCAGTATCACGATATTCATAATATGGTTTCAATTCACCACTCTTACTTTTTCTATTAAAAACTCTTCTTGACTTATAAGATGCAGAAGATCCCATATATCTAATACCATTAATTGTGTCATCCTTAAGTAGATATAACTGTTTACCATCTATTGGATAAAAATCAGATAACCGATCGATAAATCTAAATGTTGTTTCTTCATCCTTCTTACCTTCAATTATATCTTTTAAATCTTTTAAAGGCACTTCTAATTCCTTTGCTGCACTCTCAGTAGTTCGTTTTAAATCATTCAGTTCGCATCTAATCCTGCTGCCAACTGCTTTAAGATATTTATGCATTTCATCATTCATATAAAAAAGAATCTATATAATCATTATACATCTGGGATGAGATTTAGTATTTCTTTAATAGACATAAGATCAGCGTCACATTCAAGCGACCTACCATTATCTAATATAGACTTGGCAGTACGCACCATTGCAGGATAAGCACTTCTAAGTAGTTGATTAGCATAAATAACTATGTTTACACCCATTTCCTCTAGCTCATTTTCGTAAATACTATTAAAGCTAGAAGGTACTACAACTAAAGGGGGCCTGTTATCTATTTCTTTATACTTAATACAAAAACCTCTTATTTCTTCTGGAGATTTTCTTCGACTATGTATCATTATCCCATCAGCACCAGATTTTATATATGCTTTAGCTCTAGAAAGTGCGTCATCTAAGCCTTTCTCTAAAATTAGAGATTCAATTCTTGCAATAACCATAAAATCATTACTAATAGTGGATTTTTTACCAATCTCAATCTTTTTACAGAAGTCATCGATTTCCTCCTGAAACTGCTCTACATCTGTGCCAAATAATGAATTTCTTTTTAAACCTTTTTTATCCTCAATAATACATGCAGAAATACCCACCCTTTCTAAGGTATTTATTAAATAAGGAAAATGTTCTAATTTACCTCCTGTATCAGCATCGAAAATAATTGGCTTAGTACTTACATCCATAACATCCCTTATAGTATTTAATCTGGAAGTAATATCAACCAATTCAGTGTCAGGCTTTCCTTTGGCTGTTGATTCTGTAAGACTTGACATCCACAAGAAATCAAATTCTTTTTGTATACCATTTATATTGCAAGAGGTAGTTTCACCTATCAATGAAGTCAACCCATTATGCACATCAATGCCTCTAATCAAAGGCTTATTTTCAAGATATTTCTTTAATCTAGATAATCTGAAATCCACACTAACTCCTGCTGATAATATAGATTTTGAGATCGATGTTGAAGATATATCTTTTGTGTAATCTGGTTCGATAACCCTACCACCAATTTGTTTCATAGCTTCAATAACTCTTTTTCTAGCTTCTTTCTGCACGCCATTCTTCCAATCAGATCCATGGACAAAAATATCTGGCTTATATTTTTGAATAGCTTCTACAAAATCAAGCTGATCTTGAGGTACAACTTCTTTAACACCTTTTATATTTGAAATTATCTTGTATCTTTCATCATAAGATAACAAGGGAAGTCTTTTATAAGAGGCAGCTGACTTGTCTGTCATTAAACCAACAATTACGTCACCATATGTTTTAGCAATATTTATTATATTTATATGCCCATGATGAATATAATCTGCAACCATAGGCACGTAAATTAATTTTTCTTTCTGTTCATTCATTTAGTAAATTCTGTTTGGTATAAGAAAAGTAAGAATTCAAAATAAAAAAATCAATCCCTTTACTTCCCTCAATAAATAAGGATCTTTGATCGATAATAAATTTCAAATTAGAACCTCATAATAGCAGAGGTTAAGATTATCTGATCAGTTAAAAAAACGAAAATTGTCCGTGTGGATTTGGTAGATGATGTGCTTGAGCCAATTATGTCTGTCTCTGTCTTAATCATTTTGGTTCTTTCAAGAATGTAAATGCAGAACTCAGCTAATATTTCTATCTTTCTCAATGGTAATTCCTCCGAGGATGCTTTCAGTTTTTCAACCGAAGAAGCCAAGGATTCTCACTTGAGAGAGTGAGCAGCGCCATGATTGATCCTCTCTTATGCTTTGTCCATACCGTTGGCAAGAGCCATAAACAATCATTAATTAAGCAAGACAACGAAGAAATAGGGTGATGTTTTGAATTCTTAGTTTTTTTTAAACTTCATTTGTGACCAGAAAAAATTAGTACATAATTTGTTTTGAGGTTATGCCTCCTCTATATGTGCACCCAAATAGCTAATAAGCTAAAGATCATGAAGATCTAAAAATTTTTCAACCTTGTCAAGATCTTTATATGCTTAAAAAGCCATCATCAGCTTGAACCATTTTTATCTAGAACAACAAGGTTTTTCAATAGAAAAAGCTTTCATACTAATAAAAAGTTTTACAGTGGCTATACCTCTTTTAAGTCAATATTCTATCCTCCTATACATTAGGGAATTTAAAAGAATGAAAAGCAACCGATTCTCTGTTATAAACTAGTAATAATGATTAAAAGAAAATTGGTAGAGAAACCTATTCCTTATTTCTACTCTGAAAACATTCCTTTAATACAAAAAATCTTCCTGGAAAAGCTTCAGAATATAGAATTAATAAAGGCAAATTCACATTTAATAAAATCTCTCTTTTTTGATATATTTTCTACAGATGAATTTATCAGGTTATATAAAAAGTTTGCGTATGATGTTGCAATTAAATGTTATGGGAGAGTTGAGGAAGTATGCCTTCAATCCACTCCCACTCCACGCATATTTTTTAGTGGATCACATGGAACATCAATACACTGTGATTATTGGTATGGGCACGGTGAATCGGTATTTACAACATGGGTGCCTATAATAAACTGCATACCTGGAGCTACCTTTTACTCTGATCATTTTAACTCTTGTGGATATAATATTAAAGATAAAGAGTTAAATATGCAGCAATTTAGTAAATTGTCTGACAGTCTAGTAAGGCCAGATTTATCTGTTTTACCTCCAGATGGAGCAGCATATTTATTTGCATCTAATGTATTACATGGTTCTACTCTAAATACTTCATCTAAAACAAGACTTTCATTTGATTTTAGAATCTCTCAAAAAGAAGATAAGACATCAACAAAATACCTAGATGGTTACTATCATTATGATAATAAGACTAAAGATTATAATATCCCCCCCCATCCTTTAAAGGGTAAACCAGTTTTAAAATACATCTGTGGTGGTAAGGATAAAGATACATTTTCTCAGCATATTCTCATAGATGCAGTTGCCAAACGTCTTGAATTTGTACTAGTTGATCAAGAAGCAGAAATAGAACGCTATGGTCACCCAATTTTGAATGCACTCTTAAAAGGTTACAAGCTAACTAATAATTATGCAGCTATTGCAGTTTCTTCATCTAATATTCTAAATAGTGAGACAATTGATTTAATAAAAAAATCATCCCTAAGGGTCTGGTCTGCTATGGAGAATAAGTTTATTTAATTAACTTTTCATAGGGATAATTAAAATCTATTTATGCAAGCTGCAATATAATCTATATCAGCTTTTGTTAAGTCATGATGAAGGGGCAAACAAATTCCATTTTTAAATAAACTCTCTGCTACCGGACAAGAATCTTGCTTCCCATACTCAGACCGTACAGATGGTTGAAGGTGCATTGGGTAAAAGAAAGTCCTTGTTTGAATATTAGAATTTTCTAAATGAGTCATTAGTTCTTCCTTTACATCACTCACCTCAAAATAATATCTAAAAGGTACATCTTGTTGATCACTTTGTATATTAGGTTTAGAAATAAAATCCCTATCATTTATCATTGAATTGTAATAAGAGAAAAGTTCCCTTTTAAGATTGATAATATCCTGTAACTTATCCAATTGAATACAGCCCAAAGCAGCTTGCATATCAGTAATTCTAAAGTTCATACCAAATTTTGGATGCACGAAAGTTCCGCTACTAGGTCTACCCTGGTTTCTTAAAAGCTTCAGTCTTTCGTAAATTTCTTTATCTTGCGTTAAAACCACACCTCCTTCTCCTGTAGTTATTGTTTTATCTGCGAAAAAAGAAATAACACCCATATCTCCATATGTACCAGAATGTACTCCATTATTAAAAACCCCAATTGCTTGAGCTGAATCCTCTAATACATAGATATTTTTATTCTTACAATAATCAACAATTGGCTTAACAGACTGACTCTTTCCATAAATATTTACTGGCATAACAACTTTTGTTTTAGTTGAAATCTTGTTTTTTATATTCTCCAAACTAGCCATATAACTTTTAGGATCTACATCGCAAAAGATAGGTTTAAATCCAGCAAAATGTGCTGCAGAGGCAGAGCCAAAAAAAGTAAAGGATGGAATAATTATCTCATCACCTTCTTTAGGTTCTAATGCTAACAATGCCAAAAAAAGGCCTAAAGTTCCATTTGGCACTGGTAACGCATACTTAGATCCGGTCAGATCAAGAATTTTACCTAGAAATTTCTTGGTATATGGACCTTCAGTAACCCATTTATCAGTGATAGAGACTTCTAAAGCTTTTAACTCCTCATGATTCAACCAAGGAGAAACTTGATTAATTCTTTTCACTTAAGAACCAATAACATAAACTGATTATGGCATGAATTATTAATTCTTTCAAAGAGCATTTTCTATAGTCTTATAGTTAGATGCAAGTATTTAGTATCCTCTTTTAATCGCAATAAATTTATCATAATACTGGTTTTCTATTCGTCTGATAAATATAATATGCATAAGAAAATATTAATTTCACCATATTAAATCAAATAAGCTAGTAAGTTGATGTAAAAAAACACTATATTAAATTGGAGTTCAGATGTTGCCAGTAAATGAGTGCTCAGAATCTTTTGTCAATAGTAACAATAGTTAGGAATGATTTACAAGCACTAAGAAAAACACTCTCCTCTATTCCATTATCAAACTCAATAACATCAATAGTCATTGATGGCAGTGACAATTATCAACATCAGAAAGGTTTTTGTGATGAATACAGTAAGACATCTAATCTTACAATTAATTATCAAGAACAATGCGGCAGAGGGTTATATGCCGCGATGAATCAAGGGTTAAAACTCGTCAATTCTGAATGGGTTATATTTATGTGTGCTGGAGACTACTTTAATGATAATTCGACTTACATAATTGATCTAATTAATGAGGCAAGTAAATGTAAAGTAGATAGTATAATTTGTAGAGCAAAGATCATTTCAGCACAAGGTAATAAAATCGGTCTAAAGCCACCTCACAGCAAGGTTCCAAGATATTTATATAAAGCATTAAGCTATTGGATCCCATGGTTATATAGCCCTTGTCATCAATCAATGTTCTTTCGAACTGATATTCATAGCTCTATATTTTATGAAGAGGATGGTGTCGTAGGCTCAGATCAGGTAATAATGCACAAGTTTCTTGAAAGACCTTTTTATCTTTCTGAATATATTCTAAGTGTTAATGATACTTGTGGTGTCTCTTCAAACGCTCCTCCATCAACCTCATCGCTATTATATTATCTAAGAAGTTCATTTAAACTAAGACAAAGTCGTAGAGTAATATTCACAACATTAAAATACATATTTATGGTTTTAGGATTTAAGGACTTTGATGGCATAAGAAATTTCAGGCACAAGATTATAGCACCAGTTATTGTATTTATAATAAAAAGCTATCTACATTTATTAAATTATTTAAAAAATATTTTCTAAAAGGAAATTATTTATATGATATTGCTTATATTTATTTCTAATCTTCTAACTTATAAGGCAATTGAAAATAATACTAATAGTATAAATATGATTACAGTTATAATATGTTTACATAAATGATTTCAAGCAAAAAGTCTTCATATTTAGAGGTTTTCCTTTGAAACATAAGTCAAAACAGAATTTAATTAGTTTAAAGAAAATCAAATAAACTTAAATTTAGGAATTTTAGCTATATGGTCGATGAGGATAGGTCAAATAACTTTCTTCTGTTGTTAGTTGCTTAAAACTCTATGAAGTTGGTTACATGATTATGTAATCTTAAATAGTTGATTTTAGTTGTAATGGTTTCCCAGTTAAAAGCTGAGTTACCAAAAACCTGAAAATCCTCAAGCTCCCTTAGCTCAGCTGGATAGAGCAACTGCCTTCTAAGCAGTGGGCCGCAAGTTCGAATCTTGCAGGGAGCGTCAGTTATCGAACATAATTACTATAAGCTTGAAGCATTAGTGAATTCCAGAAAAATATGACTTTAAAAATCCAAAATATTTGTTGTATTGGCGCAGGTTATGTAGGAGGTCCAACAATGGCTGTTATTGCTAAAAATTGCCCAAACATAAAAGTTACTGTAGTAGATAATAATAAAGAAAGAATTGATGCTTGGAATAGTTCTGACTTATCAAAGCTTCCTATTTATGAGCCAGGTTTAGACGAAATCGTAAAAAGATGTCGAGGTAGAAATCTAAGTTTCTCGACGCAAATTAATGAAAATATTGCTTCTGCAGATATGGTTTTCATATCTGTTAATACCCCCACTAAAACGAAAGGGCTAGGAGCAGGAAAAGCTAGTGATTTAAAATGGGTAGAAGCTTGCGCAAGACAAGTAGCAATTAATGCCAAAAAACATACAATTGTTGTTGAGAAAAGCACGTTACCCGTAAGAACAGCAGAGGTCATAAAGACAATCCTTGAGGATGCACAATTATCATCAGCGACTCCATATAAGAATTCGACTTTTGAGGTTTTATCTAACCCTGAGTTCCTTTCTGAAGGTTCTGCAATTCAAGATTTAGAGGAACCTGATCGAGTGCTTATTGGTGGTGATAATGAAGAGGCTATAGAAGCACTAAGCCAAATATATAAACAATGGGTTCCGTCCAAAAAGATTTTAAAGACTAATATATGGAGCAGTGAGCTAGCAAAGCTAACTGCAAATGCATTTTTAGCTCAAAGGATTAGCTCAATTAATGCTATAGGAGCTTTATGTGAAGCTACAGGTGCTGATGTTAGAGAGGTAAGCCGCGCAATTGGATCAGATAGTCGAATTGGATCAAAATTCTTAGATTCTGGACCAGGATTTGGGGGAAGTTGCTTTAAAAAAGATATTTTAAATTTGGTTTATTTATCTCGATATTTTGGATTACCTGAGGTTGCAGACTTTTGGGAAGGTGTGGTATTTCTAAACACATGGCATCAACATAGAATCTCCGAGTTAATAGTTAAAAAACTATTTGGCACATTATCTGGAAAAAAGATTGTCGTATTAGGTTTTGCTTTTAAAGCAAATACAAATGACACTAGAGAATCTGCTGCTATTCAAATTTGCAAAGATCTACTTCAAGAAGGGGCTCTACTTTTTATTCATGATCCAAAAGTTGATTCAAAACAAATTGAAGTTGATTTAGAGAGGCCACAAATGAACAAAAGCATAAAAGCTGGTGACTTGCCTTCTCAATCAGGAGAATGGAAAACTATATCTAATTTGTATGATGGTTTGCCAAACTCTGACGCAATCCTTATTTTAACTGAATGGTTGGAATATTCAAATATAAACTGGGAAAAAGTGGCTAAAACAATGAGAAGGCCAGCATGGGTTTTTGATGCAAGATCAATTATAAATCCAAGCCAAGTATTACAGTCTGGACTTAAGTTATGGAGAGTTGGTGATGGATCTCAAGTTCACTGAATAAACAATATAAATATTACTTATATTAAACAACAGTTATTATAGATTTAATAAGTGAAATAAAGTAAATAATAAATCAATAGATAAGTCTTTAATTTCTAAAAAACCATTTTCAATAAGCAATAGTAGTAGCTATATACAATAAGATTATCAGCTATATTTCTATATTCTCTTTTGAAATTTAGAGCCAAACTATGTATAGATTTAAACTATTATGCTAATATGAAAAAAACTGCTGCTTAAGGATGTGAATCCAGACACATTGGTTTTAGTACCAGCTTACAATGAATCAGATAATATTTTAGAGACAGTAAATAATCTAAGGAATTTTTTCGAGCATATTCTTGTAATAAATGATGGCAGCACTGACAATACCCAGTACATATTAAAAGAAAATTCCATACCTTGTATATCGCATTTGATAAATCTTGGACAAGGAGCTGCGTTAGAGTCTGGATTTTTATATTTCGTAAATAGAACAAACCTTCAATACGTTATTACATTTGATGGGGATGGACAAAACAACGCAAGCCAAGCAAATGACATGCTAATGGAACTGAAGAAATATTCATATTCCATTCTTATTGGAAGTAGATTTAAAAAAAAGAAAGATTATATGGAAATACCTTTTTTTAAAAGGCTGACTCTAAGATTAGCGAAAATATATGAAAGAACATTCTTCTCAATCAAATTAGATGATGCTCATAATGGGCTTAGGGTTATGACTAAAGAAATGATAAAGAATCATATTCTACCCATAAAGAATCATGACATGAGTCACTCTACAGAAATAGCATTTAAGGCTAGTAATTCAGGTGAAATAATTTATGAATACCCTGTTACTGTTGAATATAAAAATAAGCGTTCACAACATCCAATAAATGCAGTCAATATAGTTATCAATAATTTAATTAAGCGCTTATGACAATACCAGGAAAACTTCTGTTCATGTTAATTACATTTATTATGTTTTTATTATCATTTAATGTTGCAAATAGAACCAAAGTAAAAGCGTTACAAAAACTATTTGTAATTACAATAGGTTCGATAATATTTTTATCTATAATGTTTCACGAAACAATAATGAGTTTTCTAAGCAATATACTTGGAGTGTCAAGTGGGCCTGATTCTGTTCTATATCTATTTATAATTGTTTCTACATCAATAAACTTGATTTTATTTAGAAAGTTCTTTGAACTAGAAACAAAAATAACAAGGATTGTTCAAAATATATCATTAGGTAGCAATAATACTAAAGATATAATATCCACCAAATCATATAAGAACTAACTTTAAAAGTCAGCTTAGGACACTTAAATCGACTCCTTATTAGATTCTGAACTTAAGATATTTTTCAACCATATAGGAAAGCATAAATGCTGAGAATATAAACGAAATTCCTGTCCCCAAGGCTGCTCCATTTATACCCATAATAGGAATAAGTACTACATTAGCAATAATATTAAAAATAACAAATGAAAGCATATAGATAGTATTTAAGCCAGGAAAGTTGGCCATTGAAAGTATATTATTAAAGGGTATATATCCTGAAGCAATACAAATACCAGTTATAAGTATAATAAAAGGAAGAAAACTAAGGTCAAAGCTGTCACTTCCTAATAGTAATTTTATAATTGGCAAGTAGAACATTATAGAAATGAGGCCAATTATGAATGAATAGCGATAAGTAAGTTTTTTTACCTTTGCTATAGAAAAAGACAACTTCTCAAATTGGTTTCTTGCAAAAAGACTAGAGATAACTGGATTAACATTATTCTGTACAACGACCATTAATTGAAGAAAACCTTCTGAGAATAAAGCAGCCATAGTATATATTCCAACATCATTGTCAGAAAGGTAGTAGCCAATCATTAGGATATCTACCCTAGAATTAATTTCCACTAATATTCCATTAAAGACTGCCCTAGAGCTATAAGAAATATGCTTTTTAGCCCAATAAAAGCTACGGTCAAATTCAAATATTCTGACCAATCTTGAGATATCAAAAATGAGCAAGATAAATAATATTGTTTCTGAGAAGGAAAATACAACAGGTAAATATAAACCTTTTAAAGAGATTATAGTAGCAATTATTAAAGAAATCAGTATTAAAACATACCTAATAGATTGGTAAAAAGCAAGCTTCACCATTTCACGTAATCCATTTAATACACCATAAATCAAAACTTTATTAACTGAAAAAAAGAAAATGCCAGGAATTACCATTCTTAAACCATATATAATTTCTTCACTTCCTAATAGCCTGGATATAGGCTCTGCCAAGTAATAGAAAATTATTGAGGTTATTAGACTGATCAATATGGTTGGTATTAATGAACCAGTTACTATAGAATTAATAACTTTGCTGTTACGATCATACTTAGGAAGCAAATAAAGCACAGAATATTGTATACCTGCTGAACCAATCATTGGGAAAACAATATAAATAGAAAGAACTTGATTAAATAATCCTAAAGTTGACGATCCGTAATATCTTCCAACAATCAAATTCAAGCCTATTCCACTAATACCTAAGAAAATAAGACTTATATAATTAGAAATAAGGTCTTTAGTAATTCTATATTCTTTAATACTTTTATTAACCATGCATTTAATAGATGAATTTAGAATCTTTATAAAATATTTTGGACCTAATAGATTCTTTTTGCTCTGTTAATAGTAGAGATTGTTTCTTCATAATTGATACCAACCATTTGACAGTATTCAATTATACTTTTTACTCTTGGTTTGGAATAATCTTCAGACTTGATTATAGCCTCTTCTCTTGAAAGAATACCTTCTCTAACCATATGACTTAACATGTCATCATCCTCACTAAAACCTGCAATTGTATAATAAATATAATTATAAAATGCTGCTGTTGCATCACCGATTCTCCAAGTAGTATTAGTATCTGGAGAAGTTTCCCATTCATAGTTATCGATAATTGTTTTTACAACTGTATTTTCATCCCAATGAAGATATTGGAATAAATATAAAAAATCATCATTAATAACGAATGTATGCCAATATGCTAATGCAGTATCTAAAAGTGACTTATTAATATAAGAAGGGTTAAGAATAAAATGTTTAAAATAATAATATATTAGGCCAATCTTATCTTTTGATGATAACTTTGTAAGCCTATTTCCACATTCACCTCCTTTAACACCAGAATAACCAAACTTATAAGGAGTATCCTCCATCATATTGCCTGTACAGAAAAATACTAACTTTATCCCAGTTTCCTTCCTTAATTTTCTAGCATGATAATAAAATGCTTTATCACCCGCTAAAAACAAAGGTATCATTCCCAATTCTGGCTTCTTTAACCAAGCTTCAACATTTAAACGAACATTTTTTCTCTTCATAGAAAGATTTGGCGTTCGGTAAATATGCTCTATACCCAAAGAACCACAAACCCTTGCTGTATTCCTACGTGCCAGATCAGTAACTAAGCCCCAATCATAAGTAAATGCAATGGGATTCATTCCTAAAACTTTTTTAATATAGTGAAGACCATAACAACTATCTCTACCTCCACTTACAGCCACAATACAATCTGGATTTCCATCAAGTGATCTATATTTCTCAACTTCCTTAAAAAGCTGATCTTCTCCTCTTACACTAAATTTGCTATGCCTGCGACAATATCTGCATACACCTTCAGAGTCTAAATCCATAAATGGATAAGTAATGGGAAGAACACACTTAGTACATCTATTAATGGTTTTAGGATTTCGGGTATAGTCAAGAACAAATTTAAGGGAAGAATTAGGTGAATTAATATAAGTATTTTTTGATATAGTTTGAAATTTAAAAGAATTCAATTTAAAATTAGATAAATCTATATTTAATGCTTCTGAAGGTTTAATCTGTACAATAATTGGGTTTGAAACAAGTGCAAGCGACTTAATATGCTTCAAAAGTTTCATTAGGATAAAGCGCTCTGATGCGAAGATCAAGAGGCCATTAATTATATCACAAATATAAAACAAAGAGCCTGTATTAGTTGCCAATAAAAGATAAGGTGAATCCTCTAGAAAAGCTGCTACTGAAGCAGATCCTTTTATAACTTCGAAGGTTTTCTTAGTTGCTAACTGTATATTATTAGTGAATTTATTATGTTTACTAAGCAGTTTTAGAAGGAGTTCTGTATCTACTTCAGTATCTAACTCTATATCTATATTATTTGAAAGTATTTCGTTCTGATTAGTAATAATACCATTGTGGACTGCTGTAATACCTGGAACTGAAACTGGCTGATTATTAATGTCCTGAGATTGCGAGCCATTCGTAACCAAACGAGAATGGCCTATTAAACTAAAACAAGTTTTAGAAGATAAATCTTGTTTTTCTAAATAAGAAGATACAGAATCATTAAATATATCTTTGTATTCTATTCTCTTAATTAACTCTGACGGTGAGCCTGCTTGCTTAAGTATATTAATCGAATGAGATGTATTCAATGCAATTCCAGCTGCTTCACTACCTCTGGTTTGAGAAAATAAAAAAAGGCTATTTACAATATTATCTATTAATCTTCTATTTCGAATATGCCTTTCTGTGGATACAACTCCAAAGATTCCACACATAAGTGATTCTTACCCATAGTACTATTGTAGCATTATAGCAAACAAATAAAATTAACTAGAGATGTCTATGAACAGTTAAAGAAAGATCATAGCTAAAGTATATACACAAATATCAAAACTAATAAGAGCATCTTCATAACTCTTTAATGAATATATGCATAAGTCTAGGGAAATAAATATGAAATATTAATCAGATTTCCTATCAAAAATAAAAGGTAACGCTGCTGATGTAAACAAAGAATAAGGCAAGAAATACCTATGATGGGCGGCAAAGCTTAATACAGGAATTAATGGAATTAGGCTATAGAGAAAACCATTTCTAAACTTAGAGCTGAATACTGTAAAAATGCTTGCTAAACCTAAAACATTGATCGATAATAGAATAAAAGCTGGAAGAATATTAGTAATAAAAACATTGTTAGTTATAGCCGCGAATTCACTAGGTCTGTCTAAATGGATAAAAATTATAAACCAATTTCCACTTAATCCAACAGATTCTCTTGCACTTAAGAGGAATATTATTTTTTTGATAATTAGTGTGATTAGCATTAATAGAGAGTTAAGGTCAAATTGATATTTACTATATTCTTCTGCTGAAGAGACTCCTACATCTAATTGTTGACTTATATATGAAACAAAATAACCAGAAGATTGATAAATATTGAAAATTATCAGACAACTTATTAAGGTAATAGTAAGGAATTTAAATAGATTTATTTTGATAAATAATCCTTTCAAGGTTGTCCTATAAGATTTAATAATAAAAATAGTAGGCAATAACAGAAATAAGGTGTTCCTAAAAAGACTTAAGGTTAATAATAAAATAAATAAAATTAAATTTTGATTCTTAATAAATGGCTTATCATCCTTATATGCAAATGCCAAAATAAATAATACAATTCCTAAGCATCCAAAAACATCTGAAGAAGCTTTAAAAGAGTAAATAAGAATATAAAAATTAAATATACTTAGTAATACAGATGCAATCTTAAAATGCAATGGGGAATTACTTTTTTCCTTGAAAATATAATTTATCACTAGAGCCTGAGATAAAGACATTAATGCAAGTGATATAAATCCATATATAAAATATTTAACAACCAAATCTGATGAAATAGAATTAATAAAATATGCCAAGGCCCTAAATCCTGCATTAGGTACAATCTTGCCAAAGACCAATACATTTTTAAGATGTTCCCATTTCTCATAATCCAAAGATAGATCGGCTAGGTGAAATATAGAATTTCCTCGTAAATCAAACAAAGATAAGAAAATATATAGAATTGGAAGGAACAAAAGTTTTCCAGAGACTAATAGAGCAAATATAGTTTCTTTTTGATCTATGTTTATTGTTAGGAGATCAAAAGTTTTTTTTACTTGTGTTACTTGTTTTTTAAACATAATCATTCTCTCATTTTAGAATAGTTCGTAATTAAAAAAAAAAATTGAATTAGTAGATAAGTAGTTTAATAAATCTATACTATTATAGAAATTTAAATTGTGTGCTTACTATAGATTTATCATAAAGAAAAGGTATATAATGATATATTGGATATTATCTATCAAGTGATTATCCATCTCTAATCCTTGCATTCAATAGATATGGCCGATATTCAAACGGCTTGGGGCCATAGCTCAGTTGGTAGAGCACCTGCATGGCATGCAGGGGGTCAGCGGTTCAAATCCGCTTGGCTCCACTATTATTGTTAAGTAATAGCAAATAAATAATAATCAGTATAAATTAATTATATAATCAATTTATATAGAAAAAAATATATTTTCTTACAAATTTTTACTTCTTTCTTGCAAATCCGCTAATTTGCCAAAAGAAATATTTTAAAAATGTTCTGCTAATGTAGCTATCACATTTTGTTAGAATTCTTCTGATGATATCCAATCTTATAAATGCAGAAATAATATTTAAGAAGCCATACCATTCTATAGACTCAAATTTGAATAATTTCTTCATTAAGGAAATATCTTTAAAAGTAAATGGTCTCTCATCTTTAGTCCTGCTAGAAGGAGTTAATGATCTATACAATTGAAAGATTGGGTTGGTTCCAAGAGGTTCTCTGAAGATTAAAATACCGTTTGGCTTCAAAAGCCTATATATTTCTTGCAAAGCTTCTTCAAGAGATAAGTGATGCAATAAGCCATGCACAATTATGCAATCAAATTCTTCATCAGGCTTACAAATACTATGTCCATCAGATATAAAAAAGTCTGCGTTTGCTAATTGAAGTTTGACGGCTTTCTTTATTGCCTCATCTGAAATGTCTACGCCACAATAATGAGATGCATATTGTGAATAAATAGAAGCATCTTTACCATCTGAACATCCAATTTCTAAAATATGCTTATCTCTTATAGTCTTATAAGTCTTAAGTTTGTGCTTTTGAATCGTAAGTTCAGTCGCCCAGTAATATTTTGACTGATTCTTTCGCATATCTTCACCTAAGACTTTCCTATTTTCATACTCACGCTCTTCTTTAAGGTTTATGTTTCTCATCATTCAAAAGAGTAATAGGTCTGATTTTATTAATTATTAAATTAATTATAAATCTAATACATATTTAGACGGGTAATTTAAGAATTATTTAAGAGTAACTATAAAAGAAGTAAGAAAGGCAACTTAATATATATTGTCGAATTATTGATCGAATAAGTATGAATTCATGAAGTTAGGCATAAGAGTTAGCCAATAAAAGCAGAATTAAGATTAAATAAATACATTGAAGATTAAACATACATTCCTTACATTAATTTAAGAATAGTAGTAGTGGCAATCAATTTAATCGGCTTAAGATTTGTGTAAGTTCACATAATCAATAAAAAGTTTAGAACCATTGTCAAATATAATTACGAACTAGAGCTCTACAAACTTATATACCTACATTCATTGCCGAGTTTTATAACATTAAATAAAAATGTGTAATTAGAAATTTTTCTATTTTAAAGTATAATTACAGAGCTTTAATAAAGAAACCTCTTAGGATGGAAGATCAAAGTACACAATACTCAATAGACAATAAAGTTCTTTTTGATACTCAATACGTATTCATAGATGGAATTAGTCGCTCAGGTAAGAATGGGATACTTCCTATTGTCTGTTCATTTGACAATGTAGAGCATTTTCGAGATACCTTTAATATAGATAGAATTCTATCTCTATTTGACGCTGGACATTTATCTCTAGAAGGATTCAGGTATTTCCTTGAGTCAGATTTAATACTAGATAGTTGGTTTAAATTACTTGGTAGAGATTTAAATATGAATAAGCACGATGTATCAAGCGTATCTAATGCAAAAAACCCTGAGATGTATAGATCAAGGCTAGAAACAAAAGATACACAAGAGGTGTTTGATAAAATCAAACATAAAATTGAATCAGATAAATTGATATTTCCTTATGCAACAGAGGAATTGTTTGTAATGGCTGCTTATCACCCAGATATTTTTAAGAGAATAAAATTTATAACTGTACTCAGACATCCCATTCAAACAATCTATTCCTGGCAAAGAACTAATCGTGGAACTAGGTATGGGAAAGACATGAGAATGCCTCACCCAACATTTTCTTCTGGCAATTTAAACCTAATTCCTTCATTTGCGCTTAAAAGAGCACAGGAATATGACAATGAAGATGGACTTGGTAAATGTGCAATTGCAATGATAGAAAGTACAAAAGAATACTTAAAGGCAATTGATAGCTATAAATTACCATCTGTTATATTTGATTTTGATTCATTCACAGTTAACCCTCAAAATATAATTAATGATATTCAAGATTTTATAGGAGTCAAAACCACCTCTCATACTTCAATGGCTCTAAAAAATGCTAGAATTCCACGAGATATAGAAAGTGATTTGTTTCATAAAAAGGCTGCGGCAATATTCTCCAATACCAATGAGTCTATTAGAAACGAAATTATTACGCTTAGTAAAATGTATGAAAAATATTTCCCTAACTCACCCTATAAAATAAAGTCTATAGACTCATACATGTTGGATGAATTTAAAAATATAGATTTTACGACTTTAACACCAAGGGCAGCTTATATTTATGGTGTAAGAAAGAATTAATTCTAATGAATGAAGAAATAATCTTATAGAAGGTATGAATATTATGAGAAAATACTAAGAGTAGGATTGTCGCAATATCGTCTTAATATCTTCTTCTCTAACTTCCCTTATAAGATTATCTGCTCTACCAGGATGAATCATTTGACTAGAGAGATTAATCAGTGACTCAAAATTAGGAATATAACCTTTGACTATATTTTCTACATCTATCTTTTCATTTAAAGAAATAAATTTATTAATTAACTCGTCTTTATATGGACTAGATAACTTTAAGGTATCTGCTAATCTTATAAATCTTCCATCATCACTTTCTAGACAATACCTTAAGACAGAAGGCATTGTGAAAGCACATGCGATTCCATGTGGAATTCCAAAATAAGAGGTCAATGCATATGATATTGAATGGCATAAAGCAGTTCTTGTTTGACTTATGGCTAATCCAGAAAACAAACTGCATTGAGCCATTTGCATCCAAAGATCTAAATCGTCTGGTGAGGAAACTAAATTTGGTAATGATTGCAAACCTAACTGCAATGAAGTAAGTGAATATTGCATGCTAAAAGGATTTGCATTTTTATTCCAAAGAGATTCTGCTGCTTGGTTTACTGCGTCCAATCCTGTAGTCTCTATAATTCTAATTGGTGTACCTATGCCCAATTCTGGATCTATAATTGACACTTTAGAATAAAGACTAGGGTTTGATATAGAAAACTTTTTCTTTTTTGAGAAATCCCAGACTGTTGAAAATGGTGTAACTTCACTTCCTGTGCCAAATGTTGTTGGGATAGTTATTAAATCTATAGGAGAAGTTCTACTACATTTATTGTTATCCTTAAGTACATCGCTAAGACTAATTCCTTTATTTCTTAATGGAAGGCATATACTAATAATTTTAGCAGTATCAATAACACTACCTCCCCCAAAAGCTATTATCAAATCAATAGATTCATTGATTAAATTAGATATTATATTCTCAATACTTGCTATATCTGGATAACCATTCACACAGTTAATTATATTATCACCCTTAATGAAACCTCCTAACAATATATCCTTCAATAGTATTTCTGAGCCTCTTCTACTTGAAATTATTTTATAATTTTTAGAAACTATATATTCTTTAACTTTAGCTCTCGAACTGGGACCAAATATTATTTCTACAGGGTTATAATATTTACATATACTATTATTCATATCTAATCCTATTTATTTCTTATTTTGTTTATAAATAACCTCTTGTTAAATAAAGGAGATTCTTTAGGCCTAATTAAATTTGATCTAGCTCCAGGTCTTACTCGAATTTCAATAAAATTTGGACCATCTAATCTATATGCTTCTTGAGCAATCTTTCTTATCTCAGCTGGATCAGAAACAGGACCTAGAACATTATTATATAATGAGCCTTTGGCTATTTTAGTTGATGAAATTTTGAAACCTACAGTCGGTTGTCCTCCAACAGAATCATGTACAGAGTTATTTATTAATATGTGATTTAATTTCCTTGATCCAAAACTACCGATAGATGTTAATCCACCCATATGCATAATCATTGCACCATCACCATCAAGACATACAATTGGTAAATCCTTTTCTATTAATGATAAGCCTAATGCTATTTGAGAGGAATGTCCCATAGATCCAACAGTAAGGAAATCTCTTTCATGGCTCTGCTCTAAATTACATCTTAGCTCATACAGTTCTCTTGATATATGGCCAGTGGTAGAAACAAATAGAGTATTTGAAGGGAAAGAAGCCAATATAATTGAAATAGCCTCTTCTCTAGAAATTAAATTTTTATACTCATTTTTTAATGAATAATTTTTCTTATTTGTAATCGAAGAAAAGATACCTTTTCTAGCTAAAAGAACAACCGGTGACTGAGATTTCTCTGCAAGTTTTAAAGATTCCTTTAATGTCTTTTTTGTAATTTCGAAATTACTATCAATAATAAAATAAGGAACAGACATTGCTTTTAGCATAGGTATGGTTACTTCTCCTTGCTTTACATGCTGAGGTTCATCTTTGCAACCAGGTTCACCTCTCCATCCTATTAGTAATAGCATTGGAATGGAATAAACCTCTTTATCTGCAAGAGAAAGTAAAGGGTTTATTGTATTTCCTAGGCCAGAATTCTGTAAATAAACTAATGGTGTCTTGCCAGAAGCAATTTGTGTCCCTGCGGCTATTGCAACAGCAGAACCTTCGTTTGCTGCAATTAAATGTCTTTCAGGTGGATAACAATCCTGAACATGTTGGCAGAAGTCTTTAAGAAGTGAATCAGGAACACCAGTAATAAAATTAATACCCAGTTGTTCTAATTCTAATAAAAATAATTCAGGAGAAATCAAAACTATCTAGTCCCAGTAATTAAAGCAGATCTCTCTTTGGTTGATAAAAAATCATTCTTTCTGTCAAATGATCTTTCATTTTCTAAAATTGACCTTGCAGTCTTAACCATTGCTGGAAACGCAGCTCTTAATAGATGATATGCTTAAATAACAAAATTTACACCTCTTTTTAGTAACTCTTCTTCTTTTACAGTGTTATAACTAGATTGGTCAACAGAATCTGGACTATATACTTTCAAATTACTTGAACAATCACATGTTATCTTAATTTCCAGCCTCTCAACTACTTTTAAAAATTCCTTAAAAGCTTTTCTCTGTGAACAAGTCATATAAGCCACCGTTTTATAGCTAGAAATAGCTTAACAGTTAACAATCCTACTTTTAATTAACAAAACTCAAATATTTTCTTTATTGGATTCGTATCTACTAAATATAAAAGATCAACACTCATATAAGTTTAAATATTATTCATCTGAGGAAAAATATTCATATTTATAAGAAATAGAATATATAATTCTACATCTTTTATTTAATATAGAGAATAAGTATATATATTTTAACTAAGGAAATAATATATAAATTATCTCTATGTGTATATCGAAAGTAATTCATCAGAACAATAATTTATCATTGTAATTTCTTTATCACCTTCTTTCCATTGATAATGAACTGTTGGATTAGGGGGTAGAGTTATAGGTATATCAATTCCTGCTATATTCTTATTGCCTTTAGATTCAGATCTTTTATAAATGCCCTTAGGATCTCTTCTCTTTAATTCTATTATTGGTACATCCAATAGAATATATCTTAATGAATTAATATTTCTAATATTCCAATTATGAATCTCTGGATATAAAGCTATGCAAGCTATAACAACATTAAATCCTTGATTGTTCAAATTTTTGCATAATCTACTATAAGTTAATCCAATCTCAACCCTTGCTTCCATATCATAGGAACTTCTGTTAATTATGGATCTCAAGTCATCTCCATCAAAGAAAACACATGGTTTAGAGCTCATTTTTTTTACAAGCTTGACCAAATGAGGAAGGAAAGTTGACTTACCAGACCCAGAAAGACCTGTTAGCCAAAAAGTAGTAGGATCTTTAATTAATAAGTGATTTGAATTCACGTGGATTCTTCGAAAGTTGCTTATGTTCGTAATAGCGAAATACTACATCAGGCTCATCTGGAACGCAGATTGATAATTTAGAATAGAAATATATATATTATAAATTTGATTTTCTATTATGTAAAAACTCTACTGTTTTAGCTTCTTCGAAATCGGAAAGTGTCATTTCCCTAACTAGTTCCTTGAACGATATTTTTGGTTCCCAATTTAGTTTATTCCTAGCATTTGATGCATCACCTAATAAGGTTTCAACTTCTGTTGGCCTAAAATATTTAGTATCTATTCTTATTATTATCCTGCTATCATAAATTCCTACTTCATCTATACCTTCGCCTTCCCAAATTATTTTCATACCTAAGCATTTAGCACTTTCATTAATAAATTCTCTAACTGAATGTTGTTCACCAGTTGCTATTACATAGTCCTCAGCTTTATCTTCTTGTAGCATTTTCCATTGAACTTCAACATAATCCTTCGCGTGACCCCAGTCTCTTAGTGAATTTATATTTCCCATATATAAGCAATCTTGTAAATTAAGTTTGATTCTAGATAGACCTCTGGTGATTTTTCTCGTAACAAATGTTTCACCTCTAATCGGTGATTCATGGTTGAAAAGTATTCCATTACAAGCAAATATTCCATAAGCCTCTCTATAATTAACCGCTATCCAATAGGCATATAATTTAGCGACTGCATATGGGCTCCTTGGATAAAAAGGTGTAGATTCATTCTGAGGAGTAGACTGCACTAAACCATATAATTCTGAAGTACTTGCCTGATAAAATCTAGTAAAGTTATCTAATCCTAGAATTCGTATTGCTTCTAATATCCTTAAAGCTCCTAGTGCATCTGAGTTCGCTGTATATTCTGGCTCTTCAAATGAAACAGCTACATGGCTTTGTGCCGCCAGGTTGTATATCTCATCGGGCCTAACATCTTGAATTACTCTAGTTAAACTAGAAGAATCAGTTAGGTCACCATGATGGAGAATAAAACTAGGTTCCTTCTCATGAAGGTCTTGATATAAATGATCTATTCTCTGAGTATTGAATAAAGAAGTTCTCCTTTTTATTCCATGAACTTCATAACCCTTATTTAAAAGAAATTCAGATAAATAGGCGCCATCTTGGCCTGTTACTCCAGTAATTAAAGCTTTTTTCATTTCTTTTGGATATTTCTTCAATTAGGAGTACATATTTCATTATAGGTATAGAAATCAGGTATTTGTCATTTATATAAACTATTAATTTTCTTTATGAAAGCTTTTAAGAGGGAGAAGATTATAAAATGAACTAAAACAAGGTATTTCGCTAGAGGTTTTATTGAAATATGGGTTAAAAGAATTTTATCTGCAAATATATATATTGGAATGAAATTATTTTTTAGATATAAATTGTATGGAACAAGATATTTTATATCTGTCCTAGTTGTTAAATATAAAGGAACTCTCTTAAAAGAAGATTGTTTTATAAAAAGCTTAAGCAAATTAGTTGCTATGCCTTTGTTAGTAAATTTATCATGAACAAACAAATATATAGTACTAGAAAAAAGTCGCTTACGAATTGCGCAAATACCTACGGCTATATTATCTGAATAACAAATAGCCGAAGATGATGTTTCATTTGCCATTTCCTCAGAAATAAATGCAATCTTAGAATTCTCAGACGAACTAATTAATGTTTGAATTTCAGAAACTCTTTTACTAGATATTGAATCAAAATATTTATATACTAGGTTCATAACTTAACTAGTTATTTCTTCGTTGATAAGTACATTAATATTATCTATTAGCTGACTTATACTTTTAGGAAATAGGATATTATCCTTTATTTTTTTTGAGTTTACTGCCTTAAGTGAATTTAAGTATACTTCTGTTGAAATATATGGAACCAAATGAACTATAGATATAGCCTTTGAATCAGTTGCTATATTAATAATAGAGCCTGAAGTTATACTTATCGGTATCGCATTATAAGTAGATGTAAATTCACTGGGTACATAGCTCTCCAAGAATTCTACATAGTCTGGGATAAAATCTAAATCTTTCAATAAAATATTAGGATGACCTTTATAGTACACTTTAATGTGTAATTTTTCTATCTCTTTAAATATTTCATTAATGAGTTTTTTATACAATTCATTATTTACAATAGGTCTACTATGATATGACTGATCATAAAATACTATATATTTTGACTTTTCTTCTTTCAGGTAATGATAATTATGCTTATAATAATTTTCTAGATAAAGCATATCATCATTTGGGTTAAATATATTTCTTTTTGTTTGACAATAAGCATCCAAAAAATACTTTTTTAGAACTGTAACCCTGGTATCTGCAACCATTGCCAATTCTATCTCTTTTCTAAAAAACAACTTATAATATATAAAGTAAAGAAAGTCATTCTTATTTCTTATTTTAAATGAGCTTAATCCAGTAAATTCACCATTATCTTTTTCATAATATAATTTCTTATGTGGTAAATAAACATAGCTAGGTATAATATTTATTTTCTTAGCTGCCTTAATTATAGGAACTAAATGGGTTACACATAGCCTAGTAAGAAAGTACACGTCTGTAGCTCCCTTAAAATACTTCATAAAATCATTCATTAAAATATTAATTTGTATTTTATTTAAAATGGCTAAATTAAATAAAGAAAAAGAGTTGACCTTATGAATTTCAATATTATTTTTATATGAAAATAATATATTGAGATGATTATACAAGTCATGATTACCAAAAACTATTATTTTCAAAAGATTTGAAGTATCTATAAATTCTACAAGTTCCAATAAAAATCTAACTTCTTCATAAGATTGAGTAATTATAACAGAATTTTTAATTTGTTTTTTCATTTAAATACTAATGAAGAAGTAATATATTAATGTTATTTTCTTTTGAATACTACTACTATGCACTATAACTTTGGGTATATATATATGAATTATAGACTTTAATTGTAGAAAAGGAAGAAGTTCATGAATTCCTTTTATAAATGATTTTTGCTGGTATACCAACAACTACATTATTTGATTCTATAGATTTGGTCACTACTGCCGAAGCTCCAACAACCACACCATTACCTATCTTGCATCCTGGAAGAACCACTACATTTGCTGCAAGCCAACTACCTTTCCCCACAGATATCTCTTCATGAATATAAACCTGACCTTTAATATCACCGGGTTCACTAAAGCCGTGATTAGAGGATTGAATAACAACATTTGGTCCTATAAGAACATTCTCTCCTATAGAAACACTTGCACCTGCATTGATCACCAAGTTACAGCCAACACTAGCCCCTTCACCAATTGTTATTGTTCCTGATCTTGCTGCAACTAATCTAATATTTGTATCAAGGTCAACATTATCATTTATTAAAATTGTTCCATCTTCCCTTGTCCTTAGATCTATATCACCAAAAACTTTTACATTATTACCTATAATAATTTTTGAATTAAATTTGCCCCTTAATTTTAAGTATATTGAACCCTCAATATAAAAATTTCTTCCTACTTTTACCCCATTTAATCTTAAAATAGAAGCCCATATAATACTATTTATCCTAAAAATAAAAGTTAATCCAGTAGATTTAATAAAATTCCTCATTTGAGATGCCGTTTATTTACTTTATTATTTTATCCACTAATTCAAAATTTTAGGGTGAAGTGGTTCTTTTATTATCCATTTGCCTAGATTGCTTTTCATCCAAATATCTCTATTCCTAAACTTTTCAGAATATTCGAAAAACTGATTTTCAGATATTTCAATATAATGGCAAAAATCTTTTATCTCATTAATAGGAACTTCCTCTGGATTGTTAACTAAGTATTGAATTGCCTTATCCCTACTGATCTTATTAGCTCTTATCTCAAGTGAAAGGTTATCCCATTTTCTCGTAAAGCCAAATTTATACCACTTCAACCAATGATGTATTGTTACTAAAAACTCCTCATCAATATCACTGAAAGAGTGGGTTCCAGATTTTGCAATATCTGGAACTTGCAGACCATTTTGCATAGCTATCTCCTTTGTTTTAAATACACTCCATTGAAAGAAAGTGCTTAGAAAGATTGCTTTAGGACAGAATTTACTAGTATCAGGGGTTGTATATGGCAATAAGTCTTTTTCAGAAATCTCAGAAGAAATCCAATCTTGGGCTGTTGTTCCGTCATTCACTCCAAAGCGTAAAAGCCATTCTTTTGTGAGTTCCTGTGTATGGTATTTTTTTTCCCCTCCGTACTCAATAGCTGAATTCTCGCCATATACAACTAGTGGGATATTGAATTGTGTTGCAATACGTATAGGCAAATTATATATAGCCAAATGCATTGGTATTAAAGGTATGCCACTTCGTACAAAAGCATCTCTAGTGAAAGCTCTCTCAGCCTTAGGGTTCACAGAAAAATCAATATGATCAGCGCCCAATGAGATAAGATTTTGCAAGTTTTGTTCACCGAGGTTATTTCTTTTAGCTGTCTTCCAGGTTACACAAAGAGGCTTTAATCCATATTCAAGAACTTTTAGTAACGCCCATGTACTATCTTTTCCTCCACTCACAGGCAAAACGCAATCCCAATTAGAATTTGACGAAACTGAATTGACAGCCTTAATAAATTCTTTTTCTCTTTCACCCCAATCAATTTCATTAATTAGTGACTCTGAATTTGTTTTACAAGCATTACATACTCCATCACTTCCTATTTTCAAGCCAGGACGAGTTGAGGGTAGAATGCAGTTTTTACAATATCTCATTAGTATTATTTTTTTATACTTTAATCTATTAAGAGTATTTTGTCTAAATAAAATAGTATTTAATAAAGAAAAAGTTTAATTAATTCCAGAACTAATTTTTCTTTAATCTATATTTATCAAATTACAATAAAAATTTTGCGAAGTATTTTGATGTAAGATTAATATATTCAAGATTTTTCCCAATGAGAGCTAGCGGCTTCAATACTCAAATATCTGCATATTCTAAAAACAGACCTCCCAAATTCCACGAGATTGAACTTTTAAAAATTATCAAGGGGTCTTCTGATAAAACTTTCTCTAAAGTACTTGATATTGGTTGTGCTGCAGGTTCTTTTATATCTTTAATGTCCAAGGAATACCCAAGTTGTTCATATACTGGCTTTGATATTTCATCAAAGCTTATAGAAGAAGCTAAAATAAGATTGAATTCGATAAATGCTAATATGTATATTGCAGATGCACTTACTTTTGAGCCAGAGAAGAAATATGACTTGATTATTGCCTCTGGAGTACTTTCTATATTTGAAGATCTTAAACCACTCGAATTGTGGACAAAATGGCTAGAAGAATATGGTAGAATATATATTTTTGGAAGATTCAATAGTAAAGATATTGATACTATAGTAAGATTTAGAAATCACCATCAAAATCAGGTGAAGGATTCAGAATGGCAAGGAGGCTTAACATCATTTTCAATAAAATACGTAACTGAATATCTTTCAGATATTGGCTTTAAGAGTAAGTTTATACCTTTCATATATCCTGAAAAGCTTCCTATTACAGACGATCCAGTAAGAACATACTCAGTAGAAACAATAGATAATAAAAAGCTTATTCTCAATGGAGCTAATATTATTGCAGAGCAGTATTTTCTAATAATTAATAAGAAATAGACTAGCTTTAAGAATATTCCTCAACAAAAATCTTTGAGCTTATAAAATTAAAAAGGAATTTACTTTCTTCATTGCTTCTATTCCCTTTGGCTTCTAAAGCTAATTTCAAGGCATCTTTATTAATAATCTCCATTATTTCACTATTATCCTCTAAAAAATATTCCTTAGTCTCATGGCAGTCGAAATCAATATATGAGTCTATTGGTATATTAAATCCTACTTTTCGCTTGTTATTAATTACTTCTATTGGGGCTATATCTTCTACACTTTTTCTTAGTACTGCTTTTGCTAATCCATTATTAATTAAAAATTTAGTCGGTATTTTTGTTGACCATTCGAATAAAGAGTTATCTAAGTATGGTGATCTATTCTCAATTGAATAACTCATAGCATTTAAATCTTCCTCATGTAAAAGTACTGGAACAACTTCATTTGTTAATTCATTTGCCATCCTATTTCTGAGAAGTATATTTGAAACTAACTTTTCAGTAAAAGGCTCGTAGAAAGGTTCTCTTAAATATTTTGCCATTAAATCTGCATCAAGAAATATATGATCTCTGCACATTGGGGTTTCAATGAAATATTCAGGATTGATCAAAAAAGGATTTCTAACATATTTACCTGCGCTTTTATTCCAATTATCAAGACAATAATAATATTCATCTTTTCTATTATTCCAAATATACTCTAAATAAGCATTATGGTGATCATAATAACCACTAAATAATTCATCAGCTCCATTACCACTAACAGAAACTTTATACCCAGAACTAGAAACTGCTTTCATTAATTGCCATTGAGCGTAAGAACTTAATGTATAGACTGGTGCATCATGATAAGAAATTAATCTTTTTAAGTTTTCAAGAAATCCAATTTTAGAAACAGGAATTGCTGTATGTTTTACACCTAGTTTTTTAACTGCTATTTCTACCATTTCTGCTTCTTCATATCTCTTATCTTCATTCATAACCGTAAAGCTATGAACATTTCTTCCAAACTCATGTTTTGCAATTGAAATTAGTGCATTAGAATCAACACCACCAGATAGGCAGAAAGCGATAGGTACATCTGCTCTTAGCCTTAACTCTATAGATCGATTTAGCTTTTCTCGAGTTCCTGTTACCGCTTCTTTAAAGCTCATATCATTTTCGATATTATTAAAACTAGGTGACCACCATGGCCACTCTTTAAATCCTTTTTCTGGATTCCAGAGGCAAACATGACCTGGAGCAAGTTCTTCTAAGCCATGAAAAAAAGTATCTTTTGTTTTATATAGACTTTTATATCCATTAACAATAAATCTCCTTATATGACTTTGGTTAATAGCTGGCCTTCTTCCTAATAAAGCAAATATAGATTTTGGTTCAGAACCAAAAATCAAACCTCCATTATCTAGTTTAAAAATATATAGAGGCTTTTCTCCAAATCTATCTCTACAAAGTGTAAGAGTTTCTTTTAATCTATCAAACCAAGCAAAAGCCCACATTCCTTCACATTCTTGCAGACCATTTATCCCTTTGTTATCAATTATTGCTGAAAGAACTTCAGTATCTCCATTTGTATGCCATTTTGATTTATTTTTAAAATTATTCCGAATCTCCTTATAATTATAAATTTCACCATTAAATATTAAATCACCTCTTTTATTAACCATCGGTTGAGAAGAGCGTTTATCTAAATCTATTATTGATAGTCGAGTATGCAGTAACGTTAGATGCCAGCCATTACTTAGTTCTCTAGCTACATAACCACTATCATCAGGTCCTCTATGTTTCATAACTCCTAATGCCTTATCAATTCTTGACTGATCTATAGGGCTTCTAGTTATTGAACCAGATATTCCACACATTTTTTGTTTTTTAAGATGACTAAATTATATCTTCTAAGTTTAGTATTTCGCCATCATTAATAAATCGTTTTGTCTTTTTACCTAAAATTCTATTTATTTCGCTAGTTGGAATGCCTCTATCTGATCTTAATCCAATAATATTTTGCTCATTTAATATAGTATCTTTTTCTATATTTCCTTTTGAAAAAATATTTCTTCTCATTGTTTTCAAAGAACTAATTTCTGTTGGCATTGGTACTTTCATTCCGTTACCAAGTAATATTTCCGTATCTCTAATCTTATTAACAAGAATTGTCATTTCTTCTGGATCGGCAGATAGTTGATGGTCTCTAAAAGATGAATGGTTTTTTGAAATTGTAAAATGCTTCTCTATTATTCTTGCCCCTAAAGAGACTGCAATAATACATGCATTAATGCCAATTGTATGATCAGAGTAACCAACTGGATAACCTAAGGATTTCAAGGTGCTGATTGCACTTAAGTTAGCTTGTTCATTTAATGTTGGATAAGAAGAGACACAATGCAAAAGAAATAAATCAGATTTAATTCCTATTTCCTTCCATGCCTGTTCAATTATAATTATTGATTGTTCTATTTCACTGATATTAGACATTCCTGTAGAAAGAAATATGGGCTTTGCAGTTTTAGCAACCTCCTCTAATAGCTGATAAAAAGTGAGGTCTCCAGAGGATATTTTGAATGCTGGTACTAAATCATTTAAAAAAGCTACTGATCCTGTATAAAAAGGAGTAGAAAGAAAATCGACTTCATTATCTTGCGCTGTTTTACTTAGAGAAAAATAATCTTCTATGGATAATTCAAATTTTTTTAACTGTTTGACTCTTTCTTCATTTTTTAGGCTTACTAAAAGCTCTGGTTTTATTGTTTGAAATTTGACTGCATCACAACCTGCTTTGGCGGCTAACTCGATCATATTTTTTGCTAATTCAACGTCTCCCTCATGGTTGTTACCTATTTCGGCAATGATATAAGCTTTATTTTTGCCAAGGGGATAATCCATATTTATGTCAAACCTTAATAATAAAAAGTAATTGTAGCTAAAATGAATGCGTATTATTGCGATTTTATCTTATTTCGTCTTGAATTAAGAGCTTTTAGATTCCAAAGTCAAATTAATAATACTTAATATTTTCTTTTATAAGAAATCATATTTATAACAGTACAAATAGAATCAATTCCTTATTTAACCTATATTTAAAAGTCTATTTAATTGCTATTTTATAAAAATTAAAAATAACTTTAGAAATAGGATTTATATTTCCTGCAGATTTTTGGATTAAATATGATAATATCAAAAAAAATAAACCGATGATCAATAAAAGAATATTAAAAACATACTTATCTAATTTAAAGAATTTTCCAAAAGTAATAAGTCAACCAGTGCCGATATATGGTGATATTCAATCAAAGCCTCAGGGTATTAAGCTTCACCTGGGATGTGGAGACATCAACCTTCAAGGATGGATAAATATTGATGGCAGGCCAGGCCCTCATGTTCACCTAGTATCTCTAAACTTTGACCTTTCTGAATTTTCAAACGCTTCAGTATCAGAGATCTATATGTGCCATGTTCTAGAGCATTTTTCTTATAAAGAAGGCAGTGAATTGATTAATACCTTTAGCAAGAAATTAATGCCAGGTGGTGTACTTAGATTGTCTGTGCCAGATTTCGATAAACTAATAAAGGTTTATGATGCTAATGATAAAAATATAAAATCAATAAAATCATCTTTAATGGGAGGACAAAATTATGAACTCAATTTTCACAGATCTATGTATAATAAAAGCTATCTTATAGAGATATTAATGAATTCAGGATTTAGAACTTTTTCCGAATGGGACCCTATAATAGATTTTGGAATGCAAATAGGTGATTTTTCTAATGCAACTATAAATACCAGTATTAAGCCAGAAAATATTTGTTTGAATATAAAAGCAATGCTTCCAGTCTTGTAAAATGACTTATAATAGGAATCTTACTCTAAATAACTCAACAGATGACAAAATCTCAGAAGAGGAGATTGATCTAAAAAAACTCCTTGATATTATAATTCGTAACAGAGTCTTAATTTTAAAATTTAGTTTAGCAGGTGCAATTATTAGTGGTTTAATTGCAATTAATACAAAAAGAGTTTGGCAGGGAGAATTGCAAATTGTAGTTGAGAATAGAGAAGCAGATTCCACCTCACCAAGAAGTATTGATATTAAAGGTGTTCAATTTTCAAATAAGACTGCGGATATATTAAAAACTGAAGTTGGTATACTCAAAAGCCAATCTCTCTTAATGAATACTTTTGAGTTTGTAAAAAATCAAAAGTTATTGAAAAAACGTAGTAATAAGAATTTGAGGTTCAAGGCCTGGAAAATTAACAGTTTAAAATTAGAGCTCGAAGAAGAGACTTCAATTTTAAATCTTGCTTATAGAGATACTGATAAAGATCTTATTTTGCCAGTTTTAAATAGAATTTCGAGCACATATCAGGAATATTCAGGAAGGAAGAGATTAAGAAATATAGATTTAAGTATGAATTATTTTGAGAACCAAGTTGATAAATTTAAAAGAAAAAGTATTGAATCACTTAGAGAAGCACAACAATTTGCCATTGATAATGATTTAACACTCTTACAAGATGAAGAAAATGATCTTGATATTCCAAATGCAATAAATATTGAAGCTACTAGAGTGGAAGCTTCGAATGAGATAAGGTTTATAAATCAACAATTAGAGCAATACAAAAGTCTTAATCCTGAAACTGATAATATAATATACCTTTCATCTTCAATAGCATCTGAAGATATAGCAGCAATAAGAGAAAAGATAATTAGAATTGATGATAACTTGTCAAGGCTTCGTATAACTTATAAAGATTCAGATAAATCTATTCAACATTTATTAAAAGAAAGAAAGCTTATTAAAAAATTACTAGCAAATAAAGTAAATGGAATACTCATAGCAAGAAAAATAGGGGCGCAAGCAAAGCTAAAAGCTGCAGAACGTCCAAAAGGAGTAATAATAAAATATAGGCAACTACTAAATGAAGCAGCTAGAGACCAAGCTACTCTCGATGAACTAGAAAATGAATACATGTCTATATCGCTTGAAAAAGCTCGAAGTGAAGATCCTTGGGAACTAATTACAACACCAACACTACTTCCAAAGCCAGTTGCACCAAAAAGAAAATTGTATGTATTACTAGGACTTATAGCTGGGATATTTCTAGGTAGTGTTGCTGCATTGATTACTGATAGAAGAAAAAAAGTTGTTTTTACTAGCGCAGAAGTAAAGTCATTAAGTGAATTAACCCTTCTTTCTCAGCTATATATAAAAAAGAAACAATTATTTGAAGAATCTCTAGATTTACTAATAACTGGTCCACTTTCAGCTTATGAAGACAGGATAGCTTTAATTGTAGTTGGCAATATTCCTGATTACCCACTTATAGCACTTGATAAATCATTCAAAAAACTACTAAAAGAGCAACCTCGTCAGATTATAATTACTAAGGATTTGCGCGAAGCAATGAAATGCTCCCATTTGATTATTTTAAATGCTCTGGGAATTACCACAAGTGAAGAACTCATAGATACAAAGGAAAAGATTTCTTTGCAAAACAAATCAATATTGGGCGTATTATTGCTTATGGATGCCAAATTACCCAGAAGTAAAGAGGACAAGATTGAAACTCTAATACTAAAAGCTAAGCCTTTAATAGAAGAATTAAAAAAAGAATTCTATAAGATCAGATCAGACTATGCTATTAAAAATATTAAAAGAAAAGCTAACCACTACTTGAATCTTATAAAAACGACTTTTAAACTATGATATTAAGACATCAATCAAAATCTTCTCAATTATTATCAAGATCCTCATGAACTTTTCTAGATATAAAATAATAGTTTTTAAGTTATTATTATTGAATATGTTATTACTAAATGATTTGTACAAGCCAAATCATTCCATATCTAAAGATAATAATAACAAACCTTCAGCTGATTATATTAGAAACATACCAGATAGCAGCTTTTATATTTTAGGGCCAGGCGATGTACTAAAGATAGAGGTTTCAGAAGATGCTGTTGACTTAAATAAAACAATTACAATAAATGGTGAAGGTATTGCTAATTTAAAACGACTTAAAAGAATCTATGCAGCTGGTTTAACTATAGAAGAATTAACAGAAATACTAAACAAAGAATATTCAGCCTACTTAAATGATCCGGATGTGGATATTTCAATAGTACAATATAGACCTGTAAAGATTTATATTGATGGAGAAGTAGAAGAACCTGGATTACATGTTTTACCAGGACCATTTAGCTCTCTTACTACACAATTAAATTTTGAATCTACTAAAGATGAAATTGCAATTAATCCAAATGAATCAAACGCAAGGAGAATTGCATCAGGAAATAATATATACTTTCCTTCATTGATTGATGCAATTAGAAAAAGTGGCGGGGTAACTATGTATGCAGATTTAACAAATATTAAGGTAAATAGAGTTAATAGTATTTCAAGAGGTGGCGGCAAATTAGAGAGGCAGGTAAATCTTATAAGGACTCTAGATTTAAAAGATAATTCTCAAAATATACGAATATTTGATGGCGATACAATATTTATTTCTAAAAACAATAAACCTTCAATATCGCAAATTTCAAAAGCGACTAAATCTAATCTAAATCCTAAATTCTTCAAAGTATATGTAGGAGGAAGAGTAGAGAAGCAAGGCATAGTAACAGTTAGCAAAAATGCTGTGTTAACAGAGGCTATAGCAATAAGTGGAGGAGCAAAGGTACTAAGAGGTCCTATTCGCTTTGTTAGGTATAATAATGATGGATCAATTGAGAGAAGGAAATTCAACTTGAATGACTCAGCACGCCGTGGCTCTTATAGAAATCCATATCTAAAAAATGGTGACATAATATTTGTAGGAAAAAGTCTACTTAACGTAACTAATGAGGTAATAGGTGAAATAACAGATCCTATACAAGGTCTATTTTCTTCTTATGGATTTTATAAACTTATAATAGAAGATTAACATTAGAAAAAATCTAACTGATATTATCCCTGATCCATTGCTTAGAATATATGTTAACTACTCTACCTTGATCTAATTCAATAATCTTATTACAATTAGAAAGACTTGATAATCTATGGGCTATCATTAAAATAGTTTTAGTTGAGTAATTTTTCTCAATTTCGTTTATAATAGACTTTTCTGTTAAATTATCAACTGCACTTGTTGCCTCATCTAATATAAGTATTTCTTTGTCGCTATAAAGAGCTCTAGCAATAGCCAACCTTTGACATTGTCCTCCGCTAAGATTGATACCTCTTTCTCCCACTAAAGTATCATACTGATAAGGTTTTGACTCTATAAATCCTGATAATTGAACTGCTTTACAAGCATTTTTTACTTTATTAAAGTCAATATCTTCTTTGTTTAATCCAAATGCTATATTTTCCTTTATTGATACATCTGAAAGAAATATATTCTGTGGAACATAGGAAATTGATTCCCTCCATTGTATTAAAAGTTTCCTATTTATTAGTTTATGAATATTTTGATTATTGATAGTCACTTCACCTTTATCTGGAGGAATTAAACCCATAATCAACTCTATCAAGGTTGTCTTACCACTTCCAGTTCTACCAATTACTCCAATTTTATCTCCCTTATATATTTGTAAACTCACATCATTTAGAATTAAACCTGACTTTTTATTATAGCTATAAGCTACATTACTTAATATTATTCTTGAATTATCTTTGAAGTTAATTATAGGAATGACTTTATAATTCTGCTGAGTTTTCTGTTGGGCTAGACTAATAACACAATCTACTGCGGCTGATCTATCTCTTATACCTGCCCAATTTGTATATATCTGCTGTAAGGTTGGTATTAGCCTTTGAGCTGCTATAGCAAGTGTGCCTAATATAGGCAGAACTTCCCCAATATTATTATCTTCTCTTATTAGAAAATAAGAAATTAAGGCTATTAAAATTAATCCTAGAGATTCCATCATATATCTAGGGAAATAAGCTATAAAAGAATTCTGTGCTTGTCTCTGTCTTAAAGATATTTCTTCCTTTCTATAGTTATTTATAAATACATCTTGGTTAGATCTAAGTAAAACTTCTTTTATAGAACCTAGGCCTTCTTGCAAAGACTTCATTTGTAATTTATTAGCCTTAGAAATAAGCTTGCTATTATGAGTTATTTTCTTCTTAAAGGTAAAGGCTAAGATCAAGTAAGATGTACCAAAAGAAAAAATTGCTATCAAAGCAATATTATAATTTATAATAAATAACGTTATCAATATAGCTATAAATAAAATAACTGATGTAAGGAATAGCATTATATAGTTTAAAACTCTTGATGTTTGAATAGTTTCAGTTATAATTGTTGAAATCAATTCACTGCTATTTCTTTTTATATGGAATTCATATTCTTGATAAAGTGTATTTTTATAAGCTTTAACACTTAAATCAGAAGTAACTGCAGCAGCTAACTTTACATTCAACCACAAATTAATGCTTCTAACTATGCCACTTAAAAGTGCTGAAAATGCAAAGATAATAATTATTGGCAGAAGAATCTGATCAGGTCCATTAATACCAATTGATATTGCAAAATTCCTTATAAGATTGTTTTTCCATACCATTTCTGGATTGCTTAAGACACCTATAAAAGGTGCAACAGCTCCAATAGATAAACTTTCTGTTAAAGCACTTAAATGCATAACTATTATAAGCAAAGAAAGTTGTGCCTTTCTTAGAAAGCTAATATTCCTCCAAATAGAAACTGCTATTTGAAAATTACTGGTATTTATTTTGCTGTTGTCTAAATTCATTAAAAAAATCTTATTACTTTCTAAATATTGAAAAGAGCGACATATATTTTCTTATTAATCGTAAAAAGTAATAGAATCTACTAATTTTCTTAGGATTATAAATGAAAGAGATTATATGTATATCATTAGGTAATAATTGACAATCAATACATCTATGTTCTAAGTCTGAATCATCTTCACCTATAAATTTAGGAAATAGATAAAGATTATTCATTTGTCTCTCGGAGATAATATAGGCTCATTTAATCCCCATTTAATATTAAGAGACGGATCATTCCATTTTATTGTATATTGATCCTTAGCATCTATATATCCATCTAGGTAAGACAATTTATAATGATAAATTGAATTTGAACTATTTACAAGAAAAGCATTGCCTATCATAGGAGGCAATAAAATAGAATACCTATTGCTATTATTAATACTAAAACTTATATGCTTCTTATAGGTTTCCGATTCTTTCCTCATATCTACAACAACCTGTAAGATATCGCCACTAACTGCGGTTACCAGCTTTGAAGTGTAATTATCGTAGTGAATACCTCTTAAAACATTCTTAGTGGAAGTTGTAAACTTATCATGATTAAACTCATCTAATCCAAGCTTCTGAAACTCATCTTTAATATAAGTTGACCAAATAGATCCCCTATTATCACTAAAACTATCATATCTTATAATTTTTACTCCTTTAATTATCGTATCTTCTAACTGAAATTTCATTAAATAATATTTATTTAGCATCTTAGTAGTCCCCTTTCAAAGTTTCTTTGCTGATCAGGAAATCAACATAATTATAATATAGAATAATACAAATAGTACTAGTTAGTTATGAGATCGCTTGTCAATAATTGATGAGCTTTATCAGCTATATAATTTGCATCTTCTTCAGTCACATGGGCTGCTATAGGTAAGGAAATCAGTTGATTAGAAAACCACTCTGTAATTGGGAAATCTCCTTTCTTATAATTATATTTATCTTTATAGTAAGAAAATAACGGAATAGCCTGAGGGTAGTGAATTGAAGTACCTATACCTAATAATTTAAGTTGGTCTTGCAATTTATCTCTGTTTAGGCTTCCATCAATTGGTAATACTATATTAAAACAATAAAAAGAAGACTTTGCCTTTATATGAGATGATGGAAATAATGTTATTCCTCTGATTTTATTTAGCTTATTAAATAAAATATTGTAATTTCTTTTTCTTATTAATAAGTGATCATTCAACCTTTTAATTTGAGATAATCCAACTGCAGCCTCTATTTCATTCATCCTATAATTAAAACCTAATTCGTCAACATCATATAATCCAGGTCGACTTCTCTCACCTAGTGATTTATTATAACCAAATGCTCTTTTCTTTCTTATTAACTTAGCTAATAATTCATCGTTAGTAGTTACCATTCCTCCTTCTATTGAAGTCATATGCTTAACAGGATAAAAAGAGAAAGCACCACAAAGTCCTAAAGCCCCAGCCTTGATATTTTCGTATTCTGAATCAAGAGCCAAAGCACAGTCCTCGATAACTATTGAATTTGATTTGGAAGATATTCTATTTATTTCATCCATCTCACAGGGTAATCCTAGGTAATGAACTGGTATTATCGCTTTAAAATTATTCTTAAGAGATTCTTGTTCTAATTTCTTGGGATCCATATTACCTGTAATTGGGTCGATATCAATAAAAACAGGCGTAGCACCTTGAAGCTCAACCACATGTGCAGTAGCCACATGAGACATTGCTGGAACTGCTACTTTGTCACCTATTCCAATTTTTAAGGAAAAAAGAGCTAAATGTAATCCTGCTGTACAACTAGATACTGCTATTGCATACTTAACTCCTACCCTTTTTGCAAACTCTTCTTCAAATCTACTAGTTTCTTTCCCATGAACCAATATGCCCGTCTTAAGAACATTTTGAATACCCTCTAACTCATCTTCTCCTAATATAGGCTTGCCAAAGGGGATTTTTCTTTGCATACAAACTAAATCAATTATTTTTACTATAGTACTTGATAGAGACGAAAGAATTAACTCTTATATTCATTAGTTATTTATAGTATATAAATTATTATAGTTATACTGAGAGTCTAATTAGTCATAGAAAAATGAAATATTTATTTGATTTAAGCTTAATTTATAATGATTAAAATATGAATATCATCTAGGAAAATTAGCCTAATAAGTTAAATCTAACAGATGGAGAAATATAAGTAAGCATTCCACAAACTGACAGAATTACGCATAGGAGGTAGGGAGGCTTTTTCTTGATTTTAGTAAGACCCAATATAGAAAAATATGTAGGTATAATACAGAAATGACTAAATCTAGAAAGAATTACTGGACTATATACAGCTAATGATAAAAGAGGTAAATATGAACAAATCATATTATAAACCCAGGTTTTTATAGGCTTGATTTGTTTCATCATTTTGATACTTGTAAGGTTAGTTGATAAAAAGAAGTATCCTGAAACAAGCATTATCAATATTCTATAGGATGAGAAGATATAGTATTTAATAGGGGATGACTTTATATTATCTGACAAAAAGGTAGAAACAATTCGGTTCCATCCTGAAGCTGCTATTTCATTCCTAGTCAAGTAAAAGGTTGTAAATATAATAAATGAAAATAAAAACATTAATAAACTTAATCTACTAATCCTTAGCTTTAATATTGCCCTAATTGCTATATTAATAACATAAGATGAGCATATTAATAATAAATAAATTAATGCAGAGGGATGACATCCTGCTGAAAGGAATAATGAAAAATAAGAAGAGATATAGATAATTCTATTTGAGAGGGTTTTTCTCCTGTAAAAATAACTACTATAGAAATATAGACCAATTCCAAGGATAATAAATCCTAAAGCCATTCCTTGTCTCATTCCATTAAAACTAAGAAGATGAAAAGACTCTGATCCTAGAAAAACAACAAGAGAATATGGGGCTGAAAAAAATATAGAAGTCAGTCCAACCAGAGTAATTGGTAAAACTGCTAAGACTTGAATTACATTAATAGGAGGAAGACTTAAACTATCTGCTAGAAATCTATTTATACTCCACCAAATAGGTGATTGATCTTTTATATAAATCCAGTTACCTATATTATCTCCAGCCATGTCTATATAATTAACTGAATCTGCCGCTGCGTAAGGATCCCTTACTAAAAATAAGAAAGTCAGAAATAATAGACATAAAAGAAAAATTATTCCTTTTGATATACCTTTAAAATAATAAAGAGGCAATATAAGACATATATATGCAATTAAGAAGATGAAATTCATTTTAAGATTCTGAATTCTTTTTACATGTTAGTTGCATAACTATTAATTATATCTCCATGTTTAAGATATAAATTAGTATCTACTTCAAAACTGTATTTTATAATTTTTATTGCCCTATCCTTACAAACAATAAAAGGGCCTTCAGACTGAATAAATAAAACTTTGCCTGCTCTACCACGTATTACTTCTTTGGGAATAGTAGACTCATAAAGCCTAATTTTCAATGCATTTCTAAAGGCCCAGGCACCAGGATAGGGATTAGTAA
>QCPC01000002.1 GCA_003212695.1 Prochlorococcus sp. AG-436-C13
TTATAATGATTTACAAGAATACAAAAAAGCTATTAATGATTTCGACAAAGCAATAGAACTTGACTCTATAGATGCAGGAGCCTTTTACAATCGTGGTTTTGCTAAAGGTGAGCTAAAAGACTACAAAGGTGCCATTGAGGACTACACAAAAGCAATACAAATTGATCCAACAAATTACATAATATATGGAAATAGAGCGTGGTTTAAATATCAACAAGGAGATTACATAGGAGCAATTGAAGATAGTAATCAAGTAATTTCGAACGAGGAAAATGTAGGATGGGTTTTAGACACACGAGGTCTTGCACAATATAAACTTGGTAAACAAAAAGATGGCTGCAAAGATTTAAGGCAAGCAGCATCTCTTCAAGTTGAAGATACCCAAAAATATTTAGCGAGTGTGGAAGGCTCTTGGTGTAGGAATATGCCTTTTTGATTTTTTGTCTAAAAAACTAATATAGATAATTGAAACTATATAAATCAGAAGTATTAAATTCAGTCTAGATATTCTTTAAAAGTACCATCATTTAGGATTTGATTAATTCTTGGATACTCATAGCCTCTTTTCTTTAAAATATATCTAGGCCAACCTTTAGCTTCACTAAGGCTTAATTTCAAGTATGATAAATATGTTTCACAGCCACCAGAATAAACGTAACTTTTATTCTTTCTCTCTACAAGTAACTTAAGTGAATCGTTTTCATAAAATTCAAGACCTGCTTCTCTGTCTACATTAAAATTTTTTTTCAGAAAATCTTCCTTTGCTTGAGATTTATTAATTAATTTTGCCTCTACTAAGCATTGATTTTGCCAAATTTGTCCGGGAATAAAGTATAGACTAGTTAACTTTTTGCCAACTTTAAAGTATGGATAGGTGTACATATTTGCGCATTCAAAGGCAATAAATTGGCTGACTATTTGATCATAACTCTTTTTTTTGTCATAGGCTTTACACTCTTCTTTTGTCGGCTTGGCTTCTTTAGAAGTGCCTTTCTCTTCTTTGTTAGAACCAAGAAGTAAATTAACAGTGTATTCAAAGCGCTTTGATTCCTTATCCTTCGAAATCACCCAAGCGCACTTATAACTTTGTTTTAATCTTTCAACAGCTAAATTATGTTTTCCTGAATTATATATAGATATAGCCTCGTCTTCTGTGATTTTATTCTTTTTAGACAAAGAGCTTATTATAGATTCTTTTTCTTGCTGTTTATTTATATACCCTTTGTCGAAATAGCAACTTATTTTATGTGAATCATAAGTCCAATAATTTGGATTAACCTTGTCTCCTTCATCATATAATGGTATCCCATATTTTTTCAGACAGTTTTTCGATTTGTCAATGCTAACAGGTGAGTATCTCATTCTGTTTTCAAGGTCCTCACACTCTAAAAGAGAATCTTCTGCTATTAGAAGCTCTCTACCATGATTTTCCCAGCAATAAACGATATTCTCTTTCAAAGTTGGAATATTATTTTCTTCTAAATCTTTGCATTGGTTCTTTTTGCTTCTTTCTATTTCTTTGTTGTCGATACTTCTTTCTTCCCATCCTTTTTTTTTTAAAAATATATTTGTCTCTTTAATTTCTTCAATCCAATGGTTATCGTTATTTATTAGATCTCTGTATGATTCTTTAGCTGTACCATTGACCATAAAGGTTCTTTTATTAATATAACTTGGTTGTTTTGGAATTAAGGCTTCTAGGATATAGTCAGAACATGACTTGTGCGCAGTTGATCTATTTATTTTCTTGTCACGTGCAAGCTGGGTAATCTTTTTATTTGTAAATAACTCTTCAGCCGTACTTCTGCTTATATTGTAATGTTTCATTGTATCAGTTATAAAATTGAATTTAGACTTCTGTAAGGATATTTTTTTAGCCTCATAAAGGCACCTATTCTTCTTATAGATAGAGCTGACATATGCGAAACCATAACTTTTATTTTTTATCTCTATTTCTTCATTAAACCACTTAGCGCAATACCAAGATATATCCTCAGTGCTATTCGTGCCCCAATCTGCTGCAGATTTGCACCATTGTTGCCACTGTTTATATAGATTAGATTTTTTTATATTACCTTCCATGTAAGAACTATCATTTTCTATACGATATTTATCTGGGAAAATACCATCGTATAAGTTAGAACTAAATGTCGAATCTTCTGATGCTAATGCACTATAGTTTAGAATAGATAAAGAAGACGAAATTATTATAAATTTGATTAACTTTATCACTATTAGTAAAAGGATTTAAAAGTCATTAAGTAATTACAGGTTATAAATATAATCTCATTCTGTTTAACAGTATATGATGAACATATTTTAGTAATTTCATTGCTAGACCCTATTACTTTTGTGAGAACATTTATTATGCCCCAATCTTAATTGTTATTCCTATTATATTGCTGAATATGTATGTCGTTAAAATTTGATGTAATTTTGTAAGCTCATTTTTGTATTTACGCAGCATTTGTTATTCCCCCATAGCCCAAAGAGTAATGGCTTTAGCGCATCAACATTCTAAGATCTTTATGAACACTGCGGTGCTCTTGCAGTGGTCCATCAATGAACAGATCGATTGCTTCTTTGAGAATTTGCGGTTGCGGTTGATCTAATTGGTCTGGTCTTTTGAGAGAACCTTCAACAGCATTTGCCCATAACAAAGCTTGGCTTCTTGAGCTAAATGTTTTGGCTTTTTGTCCTTGATATTGCTTCTTTCTAATTAATGCTTGCCAGCCTTTGCCGCTCCTTCTAATGGTTGCCATTTCTTGAATTGCATCAGGTCAGATGCATCAAGCAAGAATGAATCGGAGAGCCAAAGTGGACTAAAAAGTGGACGTTCACTTTTAGATTTAAACAACCTCTGGTGCCTCAGAGTATTTGTCTTAGAAGAGGTCTGGGCTAGTGCCCTCGTCGGGACTTGAACCCGAGACCTCTCCCTTACCAAGGGAGTGCTCTACCGCTGAGCTACAAGGGCTTGTGGAAGGTGGGCCGGGTTGGATTTGAACCAACGTAGGCAGAGCCAGCGGATTTACAGTCCGCCCCCATTAACCACTCGGGCACCGACCCTAACCACCCAAGGAGATTACCAGTTAAAGCGACTACATTTATCAAATATGTTGGTCGTTTTATTGTGAACTGGATACGATCGGGTAAGTACTAGACCGATAAGGCTTAATGCATTTATTGCTAATTAATGGTCCAAATCTCAACCTCCTTGGGCTAAGAGAGCCTTCGATATATGGTTCTGAGACATTGGAAGCAATTGAATCTCGCCTAAAACAAAAGGCTAAAATGGAAGGCGTTTTGTTAGAAAGTTTTCAAAGTAATTCTGAAGGAGTTTTAGTAGATAGAATTCAACAAGCGTTGGGCAAAGTGGATGGTTTTTTGATTAATGCTGGAGCTTACACACATACATCAGTTGCGTTGAGAGATGCTTTGTTGTCAACAGGTATACCGTATGTTGAATTACATTTAAGTAATACTTTTGCAAGAGAAGAGTTTCGTCAAAAGTCCTTGTTGGCAGATTGTGCTATTGGGATAGTCAGTGGCTTTGGTGGGATGAGCTATGAACTCGCTTTAGAGGGGATGTTGGGGTACTTGATGAATACGCAAAAATGAAATTATGGAATTATTAAAAGATAATGAAAAGCCTATAGCAAAAATAAAATGGCTTCTTACTTCTTCAAGTTCAAGTTGGATAGAACAGGCTATTTCTAATCCTATAGAGATCTTGATTGATCATGCACATTGCGAAAGAAAGGCCGCTGGTGTTGCTGTTCAGATGATGTTCAGATATATTTGTGAGCCTGGTTTGGCAGAGGTTTTGAGTCCTTTAGCGAGAGAAGAGCTGGAACACTTTGAAAGAGTTTTAGGGATTTTGCACTCAAGAGGTCGTTATCTTGAACCATTGCCAGCTCCTCCTTACGCTTCTTCGTTAATTAAAAATGTTAGAAAAGAAGAGCCCAAAAGGATGCTGGACAGCTTTCTTGTTTCTGGCTTGATTGAGGCGCGCAGTCATGAAAGAATGTCTTTACTTTCATTGCATACCCCTGATAAAGAGCTAAGGAACCTATATACAGATTTATTGAAAAGTGAAGCCAGACATTCTTGTATATATTGGTCTTTGGCTAGGGAGCGTTTTGATAAAGGATTGATTTTTCAACGATTAAAAGAACTTGCAACGGCTGAGGCAAATATTCTCTCCAATCTTCATCCTCAGGCAAGGATGCATAGCTAAGAATGATTTTTCTTAATCTCTTGAAGAAGTTTTTATTTATGTTCAAAGCAAAAAAAAATAGCTTAATTAAAAATCAAAGTTTGACGTTTGTGGGTTTAGGTCCTGGTGACCCTAGTCTTATTACTATTGGTGCTGTTGATGCTATTAATGATGCTAATTTAGTTGCCTATCCAGTTGCTTATAAAGGTGCAAAAAGCATTGCAAGAGAAATAGCAATTAGTTTAATCAAAAACAAAAGATCCTTGCCTATTGTATTCCCAATGGTTAAAGAAAAAGATGTATTGAACAAAGCTTGGGAAAACGCTAGTAATCAATTATCAGAGGCAATAGAATCTTATGGGAAAGTAGTTTTTATTTGTCAAGGAGACCCTTCGTTATATTCAACAAGCTCATATGTTTTACATTGTCTAAAGTATAATCAAGCTAAATACAATATAAAAGTAATCCCTGGGGTTACATCTTTTAATGCAGCTGCAGCATCAGCTCAATTGCCGTTGTCTTTACAAAAAGAAGATCTTATTATAAAGCCCACGCCAGATGAGAAAGTTAAGTTGGAGCAATTACTTGATGAAGTTGTTCTTTCAAATAAAGTACTAGTATTGTTAAAACTTGGACATAGGTGGTTGTGGGCTAAAGAAATAATAAAGAAAAAGAATCTATTAGAAGAAACGATTTTTGCTCAGAGGATAGGTTTTTATGATGAAGTTATAGTTAATGCTGCAGATGTTAAACTTGAAAAAATATCTTATCTCTCTTTATTGATTATTAGGAAGTCACCCGATTATATTTACTCTTGATTCTAAGTTTACTAATGTATTTTCTCCAATCATTGTGAATTCTTTTTGGCCTCTTAGTCGGAAACTGTTAAACGAAATACTTTCTGATCGGATTTCAGATCGCTTTGTTTCTCAACTTGTTTGGGAAAGGCTTGGTTATCAAAAAAAAGATGATGCTAATGATGTTTTTTATGCTGGTATAAATACACCTCTTTATTGGAGCCAAAAGTTTAAAAAGGCGCCTGAAGTAATTGTGAAAAGAGCCGCTTCTATTCATTTAACTAGATCTATTCCTAAGGATTACAAACAAGCGCTCAAAAAATATTTGAATTTCAGGGGATACCAAATTGGTGAGCTTTATCCTCGAAGGACAAGAAGAGCAACAGCTGTTAACTGGTTAATATCATGGCAATTAACTCAGGGAAAGCAACTTCCTGATGATGGCCCTTTACCATCTCTTAGTGAAATTCCCAAGGACCCTTTAGGAGGACATTTGGGCGACCCTGAGATTGAATAAGTTTGTTTTTTAAAAATTGATTTTGTTATAGGAAATTTCTTTGTATTCGTTTCTTTTAAAAAATATTGTTTTATGTACCATTACTTAAGTATTGTCAGTAAATAATTCTGTTAGGAGAATATGGCGCGACCTATCGTCGCCATAATAGGACGACCAAATGTTGGGAAGTCGACTCTAGTCAATAGACTATGCCGGAGTAGGGAGGCAATAGTTCATGATCAGCCTGGTATGACTAGGGATCGTAATTATCAAAATGGATTTTGGCGTGATAGAGAATTTAAAGTTATTGATACTGGAGGTCTTGTTTTTGATGATGAGACTGAGTTCCTTCCAGAGATACGTGAACAGGTTAATATCGCGCTGTCAGAAGCATCAATAGCTTTGGTTATCGTTGATGGTCAGCAGGGACTTACTGCTGCTGATGAGGAAATAGCTGATTGGCTAAGACACTTTCAATGTGAAACTCTCTTGGCAGTTAATAAGTGTGAGTCTCCTGAACTTGGACTCGCTATGACAGGAGAGTTTTGGCGTTTAGGTCTTGGTGAGCCTTTCCCAGTTTCAGCTATACATGGTTCAGGCACTGGTGATTTGCTTGATCAGTTAGTCTCATTGTTTTCACCCAAAGATCTAGATGAAGAGGAATTAGAGCCTATTCAACTTGCAATTATTGGCAGGCCAAATGTTGGCAAGTCAAGTTTGTTGAATGCAATATGTGGACAAAAGCGTGCAATAGTTAGTTCTGTTCGTGGTACGACTCGGGACACAATTGACACTTTTATCACCCGAGAAGATAAGACTTGGAAATTAATAGACACTGCTGGTATTCGTAGGCGTAAAAGTGTAAATTATGGTCCTGAATACTTTGGAATTAATCGAAGCTTTAAGGCAATTGAACGAAGTGATATCTGCGTATTAGTTATAGATGCTTTAGATGGGGTTACAGAGCAAGATCAACGTCTTGCAGGTAGAATTGAGGAAGAAGGTCGTGCTTGTTTGGTAGTTGTCAACAAATGGGATGCAGTGGAGAAAGATACCTACACGATGCCAAAAATGGAAAAGGAGTTGAGATCAAAATTATATTTCTTAGATTGGGCACAAATGCTTTTTACATCAGCTATTACTCATCAGAGAATTGATAATATTTTTCGCTTTGCTTCTTTAGCTGTTGTACAACATAGAAGAAGAGTTACTACTTCGGTGGTTAATGAAGTTATTGCAGAAGCTTTAAGTTGGCGAACTCCACCAACTAGTCGTGGAGGAAGGCAAGGAAGATTATATTATGCAACTCAAGTAGCAAGCTCGCCTCCTAGCTTTACTCTTTTTGTAAATGAGCCTAAGCTATTTGGAGATTCATATCGAAGGTATTTGGAGCGTCAAATAAGAGAAGGTCTTGGATTTGAAGGGACACCATTAAGGTTGTTTTGGAGAGGGAAGCAGCAACGCGACGCTGAAAAAGAATTGAGGCGGCATCAAGAGAATATTTCTAATAAATAGATGGAGTTTTTAAGAAACGTTCCTATTGGACAATACGTATCAGGAAAAACAGGTTGGTTAAGAACTATTGATCCAAGATTGAAATTTGCTTGGACTTTAATATTTTTGCTTTCACCAATACTTGCGGGACCTATATGGAGAGTTGCTCTGGTTGTGATTCTTTTGGGTATTACTTCATGTGGTTCATTGCCTTTAAGAATTGTTTGGCGGCCTTTGCTCTTTCTCTTATTAATTTCATTTTTGTTTGGGATGTTCTCTGTTTTTCTCCCTACGAATGAAACTGCTTCAGTATTGACGGCCCGTTCTCCCCAAGAACTTCCTAATGCAATTGCCTTAGGAAGTTCTTGGGAACTTTTCAAAGTTGGCCCTTTGAATTTAGGAGATGTTTCTATAGGTTCATTTGCTGTTGATAGACGTTCTGCTGAACTAGGGATTAAAACCTCTACTTTGATTTTTACTGTTGTTCATAGTGTTAATTTGATGCTTATTACAACATCGCCCGAGGACTTGATGTGGACATTAAGGTGGTATCTAAGTCCACTTTCTTTAATAGGGTTACCTTTAGAAAGACTCAGTTTTCAGTTGCTTTTGGCATTGCGATTTATTCCCTTAGTTCAAGAGGAATTTCAGAATCTCATTCGTTCAATATTTGTAAGAGGGTTTAGTTTTAGAAAATTGGGGATTAAAAAATCTATTGGTGTTTTACTTGCTTTAGGTGAACGGCTCCTAACCAATATTTTACTAAGAGCAGAGCAAGGAGCAGATGCTTTAATTATTAGAAATGGAGGTTTTTTATTAAGCCCAGATTTATTTAAGCCTGGATTTCTTTTGAAACAAACAATGATGTGGCAAAATTTTGTAGCTTCTATTGCTCTGTTGTTGATGTTGTGCCTTCGATATAAATATGGCAAGCTCTAGATTTATATTATTTGAAAGAAGGGTTTCTTTTTCTTAGAATCACTTTATTTTTTTTTGAGATAATATTCCAAAAGAATATTTATATGAGATGTTTTAGGAAGTATTATATTCCTGGAAAATGGTTTTGTTCTTGTTTTTAAGTTGAAAGCATCTTCAGAGCGCTATCTTAATCATCCAACTTTTGGAATGCTTTATTTGGTTGCTCCAGCGGGAGAAGGACGTGATATTTATGCAACCTTATATGCTCAAAAAATGTTTTTTTTAGTAAGCCTACAGCCTAGAGGTGCTGAGTTTGAGGTTATTCCATATATGGATGCAAGGCATTATGCTGATATCAATATTTCTAGGTGTAGAAAAAATAAAGCTGAAGATTTAGAGGTTTGGCAAAAGTTGTTTAAGCAAACTTTTATTTAGTTGGAATTGAAAAGTAGTCATGGATTTAATTCATTTACGTAACTCACTTCCCCAGGATGTAAAGGTACTGGCAGTTAGTAAAGGTCAGCCAAGTAGTCAAATTCGAGAATTAGTATCTCAAGGGCAAATAGATTTTGGTGAGAGTAGGCTTCAAGAGGCATTGCCAAAATTGAATGAATTAGAGGATTTAAATCAGATTAGATGGCATTTTATTGGAAGTTTGCAGACCAATAAAGTAAGACAAGTAGTCAAAGCTTTTGAAGTTATACATTCTATTGATTCGATAAAATTAGCTAAAAGGGTTTCAAGAATTGCTGGAGAAGAAGGGAAGAGACCTAAGTTGATGGCACAAGTTAAACTTCGAGAAGACCCTCAAAAATTCGGGTTCGATTCTGAGAGCCTTTTGAAGGGATGGGATGAAATCCTTCAATTGTCAGATGTTGATGTTATTGGTTTGATGACAATTGCACCAATTTCTCTTGATATGGATGAAAGGAGAACTCTCTTCAAAGAATGCAGGCTATTAGCAGATAAGTTGCAATTAAAGGATTGTTCAATGGGTATGACTGGAGATTGGGAACAAGCGGTGGAGGCTGGAGCCACTTGGATTCGCCTAGGTACTTTGTTGTTTAGGCCTTGACTTAAACTTGAATTACGCACAGATATAAATAAAACCAACCAAAAACCTTGCTCCTGCCTATAAATAACGTTATTTAGGTACATAAGGGTCTATTTATTCTTTTTTTAAGAGTAATCCCTAATAAATTCGGTCTTAACCGAAATACTTAAAATTATTCAGAGAGGATTTAATCCTGTGTCGCTTATTTCACGTCTTAGAGCCGTTGTTGCTGGGGATGACTATTTAGATGGTGATTTTGATGAACTTGACTATGAAGCAGGTGATGGTTTCGATGAGCCAAATGATTCAGTAAGAAATTATTCCAGCGGGCTAGCTTCTCTCTCAGACTCAAATCCTTTCCAAAGAAGAAGTTCAACATCTAATGTTATTGGTATGCCTGGTATCTCTACAGCTTCGGCAGAAGTTAGTTTGATGGAGCCTAGAAGCTTTGATGAAATGCCTAAGGCAATACAAGCTTTGAGAGAAAGGAAGACTGTTATTTTAAATTTAACAATGATGGACCCTGACCAGGCTCAGAGAGCTGTGGATTTTGTTGCTGGTGGTACTTTTGCAATTGATGGTAATCAAGAGCGAGTCGGAGAGAGTATTTTTCTGTTTACCCCTAATTGTGTAACAGTTACAAATTCATTCCAAGAAGAACCTTCTCCATCAAATTCAGTGAATAAAGATGAGAATATTATCAATGAGAAAATAAGTGCTCCTGAGCCTGCTTGGGGGTCTGCAGTTCAATCCGTGGTTTAGATTAGGTGTCTTTGTCTCTTGGCGTAATTGGGTTAGGGAGGATCGCAAAGGTTATCCTGCACAGTTTGATTGCTAAAGGACAATTTAAACCTGAAGAAGTAGTAGGTGTTGTAGGTCAACCTGGGACTGTAAGTGGAGTTGTTAAGGAATTTCCTAGTAGTCTTTTAGTGTTAGATGCAAGTGACTTCAATGCTCGTAAGGTTTGGGATGCTCCAGTTAAAATATTAGCGGTAAAACCTCAGCAGCTAAATCAGATTCGAGAACAAATGTCATCTCAGTCTCAGCGTATGAACGAGAGTAGACCTTTGTTGATTTCAGTTTTAGCTGGCGTGAAATTGGAAAAATTACAATCTTTATTTCCCTCTCACTCTTGTGTGCGAGCAGTCCCAAATACACCTGCTCTTGTGGGCTCGGGTTTGACTGGTTTATCTTGGGGCGATGATGTCTCAATCACGCAAAAAACGCTCGTAGAGAAGATCTTTGATCCAATTAGTGAAGTATTTCAATTGCCAGAAGTACAGTTAGATGCTTTTCTTGCTTTGACTTCTTCTGGTCCTGCTTACTTGGCATTGATTGCAGAAGCATTGGCTGACGGTGCGGTTGCTGCTGGATTGCCTCGGCATTTAGCTTATAAGTTGACACACTTAACTCTTGAGGGGACTTCTTTATTGCTTAAGGAAAAGGACTTACATCCTAGCGAACTTAAAGATATGGTTGCTTCACCAGCTGGAACAACTATAAGAGCGATTCGTCATTTAGAGAAGGAAGGAGTTCGTTCTGCATTAATTGAGGCAGTAGTATTGGCTGCGCAGAAAAGTCGTGAATTGGGTAATAGTTAGAAATTCTAAATAAACTTTTTATAAAGGTTTTCTAGAGAGTTTATGTTTTTATCAAGTGTAAATTGGTTGATGACTTTTAAACGTGCCTTTTTCCCAAGTTCTGAGATTAATAACGGATGCTCTTTAATAACTGGTAAGAGAGTTTTTAATTGAGAAGTAACACCTTCTGTACTGAGAATAATTCCGGCCCCATCTTTTAGTGCTTCTCCATCAGCACCTGCATCTGTTGCAATACATGCTGTTCCTGTAGCCATGGCTTCTAGTAAGGCTATAGATAATCCTTCAACTAAACTAGGGAGAATGAATACTTCAGCACATTGGAGAAGGGCAACTTTTGTTTTTTGCTCTGCTTCATAGCCCCACCAAACTATTTCACACTCACTGGTTGATAAGAAATTATTTTCTAACGTAGGCCTAAGAGGGCCATCCCCTACTATTACTAGCTGACAACCTTTTGTGTTGATGGATTGCCAGGCTTTTAATAGGGCTTCTACATTTTTTTCTGCAGCTATTCTGCCCATATATAAAAATGTTCTTTTTTTACCTAGTTTATTTCGAACTTCGGAGTTCTTAGAATTTGTAGTTTTTTCTGGGTTAGGTGACCATACGTTTGTATCGACTCCATTAGGAATAATTTCAATACGATTGCTTTTAACCCCTAATTTTGAAAGTACGTCGGCCTGCTTTTTAGAAAAAACAATTACTTTTTCAAAACGAGAAAGTGAAGGTGCATAGAGTTGATAAGTAAGCTGCTGAGTGCTAGCAGCAAGACTTCTAACATTAGAATCAAAGGGTGGGTGGAACGTTGCGATCAAAGGGACATTAATTTGCTTACAAAGGTCTGGAAGTTTGAAATCTAAAGGGGATAATGTAAGACTTGCGTGAACAATGTCCGGTTTGAGCATTTCTAATGATTCTCTTAGTTCTCTAAGAGCTCTCGGAGAAGGAAGTGTATAAACTTGTGACTTGATTAGATAAGGAAGACTTACATCTGGGTCATTTGCTAATAAAGAAGTTTTGGAAATATCAGAATCAGTTGGGTTGTCAAAGTGGATGAAATTTATTTGATGTCCTTTTTCTCTAAGGGCTTTGGTTGTAGTTAAGCCATAACTGACATTTCCACAAAAAGGAGATTTTTTGCCAAGCCAGGCTATATGGGCCACCTAAAAAATTTTGATTCACTTCTAGGAAGTTAGCAGGTGATTGAATGATATCCCAGTAGTTTTCTTATCTCTATAAAATATTCTCTTCAGACATTAGAGCCTTTTTAAGCATTTGAATTGAGTTTAGATTTCTATTTAGGTGTGCCTGTATCCAAAGTTCAATAATATTAAGCAATTTCATCCAGACTCTAAATGGACCAAGGATCCCCCCCTTTTTTGTCTTGGGGAGTTCAGGTCTTAGTAGACGTTGCAGAAGTGCCAGTTCAGAAGCATTTAAGATAATTTTTGCACTTTCATTTTTACCGATAATAAAACCTTCAGTACTTATTAGGCTACAGCTCCAACTCCAATCACCAATTGGAGGAATGATTTTTTGACCGCTTTTACAGCAAGTATGAATAGGGAGTCCATAGCCTCCTAGCGCAAGTAAATGAGTACATGCTTGGACACAATTTGCTAAGACTGCTAATTGTGAAATTTCTTTTTGTTGAAGGCGTTTTAAATGAATTAATATTGCCTCTAATATTTCTGGTTGAGGATCATTATTGCCTACTAGAAGAAAAGATAGCTCAGCTAATGATTGTGCGGCTGCAAGTGTCTCTAGGGTTTCACCTAGATTGCTAAAGCTTTGAAGAATTTTTATTTGCCTAGCCCTTAGAAGTTTGCTTTTACCTCCAACTTGTAATTCAAGAAAAGTTAAAGATGAGGTGGCAGCTAGCTTGCTTTTGGGACGTCTTGCCCCTGGTACCGCTATTCTTAAAATACCCTCTTGATGAGTTAACAAGGTTAAAAGGCGATCATTTTCTCCTAAAGGACCTACCTTTAATGCCAGACCTGTAACTATTTTCCCTAAACTCATTGCTTGTTTGAATAAGTTCGAAATTCTTTCGTCAATTCAGCTCCTACTGATGTGCCTATATAGGTTGCGCCTGCATTAATCAACTCTACTGCTTGTTGAAAAGTTTTGATTCCTCCAGCTGCCTTAATAACACAGCGATTTTTGGTAATGGAATTTAATTCCATTATGTGTGTAAAGTTGATAGTCTTACCAAAGCCATTGCCCGTTTGAATTCCTTTGGCACCAGCGTCTAAGGATGCTTCAATAGCTAGTGAAAGCTTATCTTTTGGGATCTTCATTGTGTCTAGTATCACTCTTGAAGGAAGTCCTGTCGAAATTATTTCTGCTATCTCTTCTGCAAAATTTTCGATTTTACCTTCATGAAGTTTAAGAAAGTTAGGAACGATATCTAATTCCTCTGCGCCATTTTCTGCAGCCCATTCAGCTTGAGATTTTTTATTTTCCAAAGGTATATCACCAAAGGGAAAAGCTATAACAGAAATTAGTTTGGTGGTTTTATTTTTACCAAGAAAATTCCTTGCATATGGGATTCTAATGAGATTTGTGCATAATCCTGCGAAGTTAAAATGATTGCATGCATCACATATTTGACTTAATGAACTTAAGTCAAGATGAGGGTCAAGAGCAGATTCATGGATAAAAGAAGAGATGTCATTTGTTTCCCCTTTCATTAACTTGTATTTCATTGGTTTTTTGCTTGGATCAAACCATAACCTCCATGATTTCTTCTATAAATAACCTGTAGCTTCCCACTGTCTTTTTCTTTAAAGAGATAAAAGTCATGGTCTATAAGATCAAGTTGATGTCTTGCTTCTTCAATACTCATTGGGGGCATGGAAAAATATTTTTTTCGTATTCCTGGGCTTGGTAATTGCACTTCTTTGCCTGTTGTAAGAGAACTGTCTACAGATTTATCTTCTACAACTTCTTCGGTTTTTGGAGTTATTGAGGCACTATGACCATGACTGTGATGATGGTTAGCATGGCGTTCCTTATATCTTTTCAATTGTCTGCAGAGCTTAGTTGCAACTAGATCAATACTTGCATAAAGATTCTGACTCCGCTCCTGTGCGCGAATTACAGTACCGTTTGCGAAAACAGTTACTTCTGCCGTTTGTTGTGGAACCCTTGGGTTTTTTGCTACTGATAGGTGTACATCAGCTTCTTTTACAAGTTCATCAAAATGGTGAATAGCTTTTTCTAGCTTTGATTTTGTGTATTCACGCAATGCTGGAGTTAACTCAAGATTTCTTCCATGAATCAACAATTTCATTTTTTCTTCTCCTCCATGTGTAGAAGATATGCATAATTTAGCTATAAATTATTTAACAGAAGATGGTTCACCTACGAACCTTTTTGAATTATCTGAATTAATAGAGTTTCAGGCTTCCTGGGATTTACAAAGAAAATGGCAAGAGAAACTCCTTTTAGAACCTTCTTATAATCAAGCTGTTTGGATACTTCAGCATCTTGAGTGCTACACACTTGGGAGAGGTTCCAGTAATAAAAACTTACTTTTTGACATAGAGAAACCACCAGCAAATTTGTTTCGAATTGATCGAGGAGGGGAGGTTACGCATCATCTTCCTGGTCAGTTAGTCATTTATTTGGTTTTAGATCTGCATAGGTACCAAACTGATTTGAATTGGTATTTGAGAAAATTAGAGAATGTTTTACTTGATGTGTTGAATGAACTGGGACTTACTGGTTATAGAATTGATGGTATGACAGGTGTTTGGTATGAAGGAGAGAAAGTTGGATTTATAGGGATTGGTTGTCGTAGATGGATTACTCAACATGGAATGGCTCTTAATGTTGATTGTGAGCTTTCTGGTTTTAATGAGATAGTCCCTTGTGGATTAAATGGTCAAAAAATTGGCAGGATTAGCAAATGGATTCCAGAAATTAAGATTAGTGATGTAAGCAATCTGATGAAGAGAAATTTAAAAAAGCATTTCGGATTGTTATGGATTTAGTGAAAAAAACTTGATTCATAGATAAGAATTTATTAGCGAGAAAAATATTGTTATTAACCTAATTATTAAGATTAAATCATTTGCAATGAGAAAAAGAATCAAAAAAACCCAAACTTCTCTTAATTCATTAGTTTTGGCTAAATCAAATTGGGTACCTACAAAAAGAGAAGAAATTGCCTTAGATTCTCATGATTATGTTCATGATATTCAGCGCATTGATCAAATCTGGCCTTGGTTAAAGTTAAATCATGGAAAGGTTTTGGCGGTTAATGCTCCTCATGCAATGCCTCCTGAAACTTATAACTATCAAGAACTTGCTGACAAAATCTCAATAGCAGCAGCGGCATTTAATGCTTTAGGTGTCGCTGTAGGTGATGTAGTAGCAATGTTTTCTGAAAATAGCCCAAGATGGCTAATTGCTGATCAAGGTCTGATGAGATTAGGAGCAGCTAATGCTGTTAGGGGAGCAACTGCCCCAGTCGAAGAACTGAGATATATTTTGAATGATTCTTCTTCGGTTGGATTGATTATTCAATCGGTTAAGTTGTGGAAAGAACTTGATTTGGAAGAGGATGAAAAAAAGAGGTTTAAGTTTGTTTTACTACTAGAAGGAGATACTAAAGAAAATTTGCTTTGTTGGGATGAATTTATTGAAATAGGTTTGAGGGAATCTTCGGGTGATTCAAGTTTGAATTCTGATTGTATTAATTCTTCTTTAGCAACTGTCCTTTATACCTCTGGTACTACTGGTAAACCAAAAGGTGTTCCACTTACACATGAGAACTTGCTTCATCAAATTAGATCTTTAGCATGCGTTGCGAGTCCACCTCCAGGCACCCCTTTGCTTAGTGTTTTGCCTATTTGGCATTCCTATGAAAGAAGTGCAGAGTATTATTTTTTTTCTTGTGCTTGTTCTCAGACCTATACTAATATTAAGAATCTTAAGAATGATATACAGCTGGTAAGACCGGTTGTTATGGCTACAGTTCCACGCCTTTGGGAGGCAATTAAAATAGGGTTTGATGATGCCTTGAAAAATATGCCTAAATCTCGTCAAATTATTTTAAAAAGTGCTCTTTTAAATAGTAAAAGATTTAAATCATCATTAAGAACATCAAGAGATCTTTTGCTGACGAAGGTTAATATTTCAAGAAGAGTATTGGCTTCTGTTGAGGTGATTGTTCGCTGGCCAATACATTTATTATCATGTTTACTTTTGTGGCCAAAAGTTCTTAAGAAACTTTCTGGTGGCAGATTGGTTTTCCCGATAAATGGAGGAGGCGCTATAGCCCCTCATGTCGACGAATTCTTTGAATCCTTAGGGATTGAATTGTTAGTTGGATATGGACTTACAGAGACTAGCCCTGTTTTGAGTTGTAGAAGAACTTGGAGAAATATTCGTGGCAGTGCAGGATTACCTTTGCCTAAAACCGAGTTTAAAATAGTTGATTTAGAAAATGGCGCATTAAAAAGATTTAATGAAAAAGGTAAGGTTTTAGTTAGAGGACCTCAGGTCATGAATGGATATTTAGGAAAACCTATTGAGACTTCAAAAGTACTCGATAAAAATGGTTGGTTTGATACTGGTGATCTTGGAATGTTGCTTGAAGATGGATCTTTGGTTCTTACAGGACGAGGAAAAGATACTATTGTTCTAAGTAATGGGGAGAATATAGAACCTGGACCATTGGAAGAGTTTTTGGTAGCATCTCCACTTTTTGATCAGTTGATGATAGTGGGTCAAGATGAGAGGCAATTAGGAGCTTTATTAGTCCCTAATATTGATGAGGTTTTAATTTGGGCATCTCAAAAAGGACTTTTTGTTAAAGAAGAGATGGTCCTTTCAGATGGTGATGAAGAATTAAGAAAACTTCTTAAAAGAAAAGTGAATGAATTGCTTGCAGCCCGAAAGGGGTCCCGATCAGATGAAAGAGTTGCAGGAGTTGCTTTAGTGAAGCCTTTTTCAATAGAAAACTGTTTGCTAACCCAGACACTTAAACAAAGAAGAGATAAAATTGTTGAGCGCGATGGCAAGGCTATAAAAGAAATCTTTGCTAGATAAGATTTTTTATAATTTTCAACTAGTTGACCTATTGCCCATTCACTGAGAACCTTGGGATTGATAATGTTTTTAAATGTCTGAAGTAAGTACTATCTCAATTAAGCGTTCAATTACTATTCGCGCTGTTGTTACTCCTTCTTGGAAAGAAGAAGCAGAAAAGGAAATAAGTACTGCGATCTCTACAAGCGATCAACAATTAGCTCAATTAGAGAAAGAAGGTCAACAAGTAGTTGATGGGCTGAGAACCCAAACGGCTAACCCTTTAGACCCAAGAGTTCAAGAGCAAGTTGCACAAGTACAACAACAAGTTGCTGCTAAAAGAGCTGAGTTGGAAGAACAAAAAAGAAATCTGTTGCAACAACAATCTCAAGTAAGAGAATTAGAAATGGAACAAATCGTTGAGCAGGGACAGATTGAAAGCTTTTGTGAACTGAAGGTTGGAGATAATTTAGTTAAGAAAATGCAGGTTTCATTGCTTGTAAGGGATGGTGTGGTTGAGTCTATTAATCAAGACTAAACTTTCTTTTTGTTTCTTTTGGCAATTGGTCTTTAAAATGATTGGGGTAAGACTTTATTTTTTAAGGAAGTTGAGGTTGGTTACGATAACGTTAAGTTAGTCAAATTGAAATCTAATTGAATGGGTATACATCAATGCAAAGATTGTGGTTCAACAGATATAAGGAATGATCGTTCACTAGGAGGAAGGTTGGTATGTATAAAGTGCGGTTCTTTTACAATAGGTTTTAAGCAACGGAGAAATAGTGGGAAAAAAGTTTATCAAGGATATCGATCACTGTCTTCAGGTATAACTGTTTCCAGAGATGATTGGCAGTACTTAATACCTTTTCTGATTTGTTTAATTGCTTTTATAGCAACAGATATTTTAGGTTTGTTTGAGAAGTCCAATATCGTTTATTGGTCAGGAGGACTTCTTGCTCAACCCCACAGAATATTTACAGCACATTTCTTTCATGGTGATTTTGGACATCTATTATTTAATACAGGCGGAATCATAGTTGCCCGAAATTTCTTTAGAACTCTTGGTTTAAGCAATAGGTCATTTTTTCTGATACTAATTGCTTTTTTGATTCCTCTGCAGGTCTCTATAAATTGGTTCTACGATATTTTTGTGGCAAGAAATCCAATGTCACTTGCTTTAGGTTTTAGTGGCATCATTTATGGAATAGATGCGTTTATTCTTTTGGCATCAATCTATGGGAAGCAAACTTTTCTTGGTGTCCAAATAGGTTTGAGTCGTAATTATCAATGCCGACAAACCATGACAATTCTCACAGTTATGGGAGTACTTTATTCCTTTGCCCCTGGCATAAGTTTAATGGGGCATCTCTCTGGATTTGCTGCAGGAGTATTACTTTTCCTACTTTGAAAAATAACTCTAATTTCTGCTTGCCTTATTGATCAAAAGGATCATTTCGCTCATTAATTTGGCAATAAAGTGTTAATCGTTGTCCAAATGCATTGTAGTAAGTGGCATTCAGGGCAGGATAGACCGACCGACAGCGGTAAACGTAAAGTCCTGTACCTAGAAGGAGCAGGACTCCCAGAGCGGTTACCTGTTGCCTAGTCATTTTTTATTGTACTAATAAAAACTTGATCTAATACTAGATCGCCTAGATTAATATTGTTCAACTGCTCTTTTTTATGTAATAGAAGATTCGCTAATACTTTTTAAAATATTTGACCCCATCTATTTCTAGTACTGAAGGACGAGTAAGAAATATCAAGTTAAATATGTTTCCTATATAAGGAATAATAGATAAAAATATCCATTGCCATGCCATACCTACATCTCTAATTCTTCTTACAGAAAGAGGAAGGCATGTCCAAAGAAATCCACATATTAGAAAATAATTAGATATGTCAATAGTCTTGGATAATATATATAAAAAATCCGAAATTGTTGTTAAATCTCTTGGATCATTAATAATAACAAAACTTAAGTTATTAATTAAAGAAGTAAATACATTAATCAATATGAAAAGAATAATACTAAAGATATTAAAGTACCAATATTCTTTCCTATTTGATATGCCTTTGAAATCGAATGGGCGCTTCCATGCAGAAATATAAGATCTAAGCATCCTGATCTAAAAAGAAATTATTTGATCTTTATTTTGTCATACGAAGGTTGTATATACCAATAAAGTACAATTAAACTAATAATAGGAATGATTTGAATTAAAAACCAAAAACCTGATCTTCCAATATCGTGTAGTCTTCGAACTGCAATAGATACCCTTGTTATGATTCCACCAATAAATAAACCAGCACATAAGAATATAAAAAGTTTTGCTGAATATTCAAAAATTATAGTTAGCACTATTGCATAAGGCATTTTCTCTTCTAGGGCAAGAGAGTTATTTGCTAAAAAGTCAAGGAAATAACTTAAGGCGCCTGATCCATAAAGAAAGCAGATATCCCAAAGAACAAAAGACCAAAATTCTTTTCTATTTGATCTGCCTCTGAAATTAAATGTTTGTCTCCATCCTTTAAAGTAAAAATTTATCATAAGAGACTAATTAACTTTTTACTCTTTATACTTACTGTGAATTTCCTTTAAACTAATCTTTATAAGAGGAATTAATACGACCTGTAAATTAATGGTTAGACTTTTAAGCATCTCTTTTGTAGATGTCAATTTCGGAGTAAGGTTTCTTGCCTTTTGCTTTTCTTTCTCTCCAGGCAATCATTAAACCCCCAGACAGAACAACAGCAGTGGATCCCATAACGTGAGGTTTGTCTACTTTCATTAGAGATAAACCAGCAGCGGCGGCAGCACTAATTCCTAAAGCAATGGCAGTATTTCTGACTTTCATTCGCAATTCTCCTTTAACCATTCAGTAGCACTTTCATCGCCTAACTCTGCTGCTTTCTGCCAGTCTTTACAAGCACCTTTCAAGTCTTTTAGGTTTTCTTCTTTGATAGTACCTAAGAGTTTATAAGAGAGAATAGTAAATTTTCCACCGACATCAAATTCTATTGATTTCGTAAAATCATTAACTGCACTTTTATAGTTTTTTAATTTATAATTCATAGTACCTCTAGTGAAAAATGAATATGCACTATTAGCATTAATATCTAATGCTTTATCTAAATCCTTTAACGCACCTTTGAGGTCATTTGATTTTGACTTTGCTAATGCCCTTCGCTGATATCCTTCTTCATTATTTGGATTAATCTTTATAAAATTGTTGAAGTCTTTAATTGCTTGAGGGTAACTTTCAATTTCGAACCATGCAATACCTCTACCTAAGTAAGCATTGGAATATTTGGGATTAATACTTAGTACTTTGTGAAAATCTCTTATTGCACCTTTGTAATCCTTTGATTGACCCTTGATTACTCCTCGATTGTAATATGCAAGATATTTTTTAGGATCAATTCCTATTGCAAAAGTCCAGTCATCTATTGCTTTTTGAGAGTCACCTAAATTTTGACTGACTATTCCCCGGTTGATATATGATTCAGCACGATTTGGGTTTATAGTTATTGCTTTATCTAGATCATTATTTGCTTCTATATACTTACCTAAGTTGATTCTTGTGACGCTTCGGTTTATATATACTGCCTCATAATTTGGATTGATTCCTAAAGCATTGTTGTAATCAGAAAGTGCACCTTGATAATCTTTCAATTCATTCTTTATAACCCCACGATCGTTATACGCTTCTACATACTTTGGGTTGATTTCTATTGCCTTGCCGTAATCAGATATTGCACTGGAATAATCCTTTAAATGTCTCTTGGCGATCCCACGGTTGTTATACGCCTCTGCAAACTTTGGATTAATCTCTATTGCTTTGTTGTAATCAACAACCGCTCCTGAATAATCCTTTAAGGGAATCTTTGCATTCCCACGGTTGTGATACGCCTCTGCATACTTTGGGTTGATTTCTATTGCCTTGCCGTAATCAGATATTGCTCCGGAATAATCTTTTAATTCATTCTTTATAAACCCACGATCGTTATACGCTTCTACATACTTTGGGTTGATTTCTATTGCCTTGCCGTAATCAGATATTGCACTGGAATAATCCTTTAAATGTCTCTTGGCGATCCCACGGTTGTTATACGCCTCTGCAAACTTTGGATTAATCTCTATTGCTTTGTTGTAATCAACAACCGCTCCTGAATAATCCTTTAAGGCAATCTTTGCATTTCCACGGTTGTTATACGCCTCTGCAAACTTTGGATTAATCTCTATTGCTTTGTTGGAATCAGATATTGCTCCGGAATAATCTTTTAAAGCATACTTAGCAATTCCACGGTTGATATACGCCTCTGCAAACTTTGGATTAATCTCTATTGCCTTGTTGTAATCAACAATTGCACCGGAGTAATCCCCAGATTTGTGCGTGCTAATTCCACGATCAACGTAAAACTCAGAACTTTCTGCATATGCCTTGGTTGCAGAAAGCATTACAGCAGCACTAGTCAAAACAGCACTAGTCCCAATAACTAAAGGTTGCCCTAGAGGTACTAATGAAAGTGCAGCAGCAATAGCAGTATTTCTTAGTCTCATTCAACATACTTGTTATCTAGATATCCTAGGTAGGAGAGTCGCTCTAGTCAGAAAGCAGTAGATTTTGGTTATGGGTTAAAGCACAAATGATATTTAAATCAGATGACGGCAAATCCTTTAATCAAGAGCAGGCAATAGATCTGTTGGTTTCTTTAGTCGCCACTGATGCCAATTCAGAAAAGAAGTGGAGAGGTTTCTATAACTCCTTATCAAGTACTGAACTACAAGGAGAGTGGGACTATTACTGGAAGACCTAGGCGTACAAAAAAGCAAAATATTTTATACCTATGCAGATGGACCGATATAACTGCTGTCTTAGGGTACAGAAATATGGTATAAAAATGTATTATTATACGGTCATGGATTTTGGGGCGAACTAATGGCGTTATATGGATATTGGCGGTGCTCAACCAATCTTCAGGATCAAGAGCGTCAGGTGATTGCTCTTAAAGAAGAGGGTGTTCCTGAGAAAAATATTTTTGGAGACAAGATCACAGGAACAAGTAATTACGGAGATAGAGAAGAACTTGCTAAATGCTTAGATCTACTTGAACCGAACGATCTATTGATTCTGGAGGACATGACCCGTCTTGGGAGAACAATGGTCACGATGTTGGTTGAGGTAAATAACTTGATTGAGAGAGGCGTGTATATAAAAACTCTTGATGGTCGTCTTGATACCTCACTTATGAATGATGAGATTGTGAGATTGATTGTTGGAGTGATGGGATATGCCGCAGAGTGCGAACTAAGAAATATCAAACACAGAACTTCAGAAGGAAGAGCAGTAGCAAAAAGTAGAGGAGTGAAGTTTGGAAGAAAGCGTCAGTACGACAAATTCCAGATTGCAGCAATTATGGATAAGCGAAAACAAGGACTTGGATATGGTTCTATTGCCAAGTCATTGGGCATGAAGAAATCTACAGTACAAATGATTGTTCAAAGGGAGGTAGCAGCATGACTAAAAAAAATAATTATGCAGGTGGATTAAACAATTACATCGTCTTAAAGGAAGAGAAGGAAGTTGTTTTTTATTTGCATAATCCCTATCCAGATTGCTTAGAAATTCCAGCAATAATGAAGCAAAGGTTTCCTGATGATTACAAGAGCATAGTTACAAGCGACTTAGATGAGTTCAAGAAGTATGGGGAGAAAGCGTGATGAGTAAGAAAGAACTAATTCAGGTAATGGATTCTTGTGTGGTAAATGCTTGCGAACAAATGAAAACTCTTAATCCTGAAGACAGATTCCACCTGCTTTTAGAGATGGGTGAGTGGATGTACAACAACCTTTCAGAAGAGATTGAGGATGTATTGCTGGTTCCTAATTTTGAGAAGGAAGTAGAGAAATGAAATCAATCCTTTCCATAATTATCGTTTTACTCTTATGGCATTCACCTGATGCAAGGAATGTGTCGGCAAAGGTCTTAAGGGTAATGGCAGATTTTCTATCCCCTATTGAGCAACCAATAAATCAAAGGAACAGACGATGACTAATCGAAGCAACTATTCACGCTTAAGAAACGGCAAGTTAGAGGGTGGAGGATTGCCACCGCACTATGTAGATGAGAAGAAGAAGCAAGTTGTATTTCATTTGCCTGGAGGATATCCAACAACTTTGGGAATACCTACTTGGATGGAACGCTTTCCAGATAATTACAAGGGCGTAGCGGTGAGATGTGAAGAGACCTTTTATAAGTGGAGGGCAAAAGTCAATGAAGATTGAAATCACATTTTTTGTTAGCGGCAAATCGTTTAAGGAGACCTATGTTGTAAGCAATCTCCAAGACGCAAAAAGGACTGCAGAGTCAAGAAACCCCACTGCCAAGATTGTTGCTATGAACCCCTTCTTCTAACTATGAATTTCTTTGCTTGGCACTTGGTAGTAGATGCAGTATTGATTACTGGTGTTGTGGGATTCCTTGTGTACAAGAGCAAAAGTAAGAAGTAATGCCAGTTTTGATAATTGGTTGGAGCGTGTATGACAAACTCCCAGAGGAAGAGCAAAAGGAGTTTGCATTAGTAGAGCGATATAGAACTGATTATTTTTATGAGTGCTATGAGTATGAAAATGCGAAGGGGAATAAAAATTATGAGTGGAGTGATCGATGCTTTAAAAGTCAGGAAGAATTATTGGACTTCTTTGGTTATGAAATGATCGAAGACTTAAATGCAGATGCCGTGTATGCAAGAAGGGTAGAGACTTTTACTGATGAGGAAGAAAAGAAGTGGATGCAATTAAGCGATGCTGGAAATCAAATCAAATTAATGGGGACAAACTAAATGCTTGCCACCATCAGACAAGTTCACGACTCCACAATTGATCGCTACAGGAAGTTGGGTCTGAATAACTCCACGATTGCTTGGTTACTATTTGCAGAAGGAATATTTGTTGTTCTGGTAGTCAAAACAATCGTGAGGTTTATTCGTTAGTTTGCTCCTTCTTGTATTAGTAAGTTCTATATCCCTTTTTACATACCCAATAGTCTGGATAATCCCAACCCTCAAGATTGTCTTTTGTTATTTCCCAGAGGGATTAGATAAGTTACCTGACTAACTGCAAGAAAAAGTAAGAGCAAAGTTGCAGAGGTGAATGCGTTGGTTCCATTGACCTCCAGAGGTGACAAATCGAGATCGAGATGTCAGTCTCATTTTCCAGGAAAAATACTGCTCTAAATAAAAAAAATCTGTCAGATGATTGCTGCTTTATATGGTAGAAACTTTGATAAATCCTGACTGACAATTATTATCGATATATACCGACTCCAATTCCGTCCACCAATTGGACAAATGTTGGACAGAGAGTTGGACACACCCCTAAAAAACAAGGACAGCACAATATTATGGCGACTCACGACATTTTTATGCCAGCTCTTAGTTCTACTATGACTGAGGGGAAAATTGTGGAATGGTTAAAGAAGCCAGGAGATAAAGTCGAACGAGGAGAGTCAGTACTTGTTGTTGAATCTGACAAGGCTGATATGGATGTTGAATCTTTCCAAGAGGGCTTTCTTGCTGCGATTTTAATGCCTGCAGGAAGCACCGTCCCAGTTGGTGAAACTATTGGATTGGTTGTTGAAACTGAAGCTGAAATTGCTTCAGTTCAAGCAGATAATCCACCAAAAAATAATTTATCTTCTTCAAAAGAAGAGAAATCAGGCAAAACCAATGCTTCTTCTTCAGAGGATTCAGCAACTAAGTCTGTAATGAAAACTAAAACTTCTGTTCAAGAGAGAGCTGCTTCGCCAGAAACTCAGAAAGTTAATACACCTTTGCCAACTGTTGTTAATCAAGGTCGAATTGTTGCTACTCCTAGAGCAAAAAAACTTGCCTCACAATACGGTGTTGACTTGGCTACTGTTGCTGGGTCTGGGCCTCATGGAAGGATTCAAGCTGAGGATGTTCAAGTTGCTCAAGGACAACCAATTTCAGTCCCTTGGATAGCCGAAAGTGATGCACCTGTATCTATCCCAAATCCATCAACTTCTCTTGAAAACCAAGTGTTTGTTTCAGAGAAATCAAAAGCCATTGAAGTGCCTAAGGGGAAAAGTTTTGGAGCACCAGGTGAAATTATTCCATTTAATACACTCCAACAAGCAGTTAATCGGAACATGGAATCAAGCTTGTCTGTTCCTTGTTTCAGAGTGGGTTATTCAATATTGACTGAAAAGCTTGATTCTTTTTATAAACAAGTCAAGCCTAATGGCGTTACTATGACTGCTTTATTGGCAAAGGCAGTAGGTAAAACTCTTGCTCGACATCCTCAGCTTAATGCTGCTTGTAGCAGTGATGGCATGGCATATCCAAATCAGGTTAATGTTGCTGTTGCTGTTGCTATGGAAGAAGGAGGTTTAATCACACCTGTTCTTCAAAATGCCGATGTTACAGATTTATTTGAGTTGTCACGTCAATGGGCTGACTTAGTAAAGCGTTCTAGATCTAAACAATTACAGCCTAATGAGTATAACAGCGGAACTTTTACACTTTCTAATTTAGGTATGTTTGGTGTAGATCGTTTTGATGCGATTCTTCCTCCTGGTACAGGAGCAATCTTGGCAGTTGCTGCATCATTACCAAAAGTTGTAGCAGCTAAAGATGGATCTATTTCAGTAAAGCGTCAAATGCAGGTGAACCTTACTGCTGACCATAGAGTTGTATATGGTGCCGATGGAGCTGCTTTTTTAAAAGATCTTGCAAATTTGATAGAAAACAGTCCTGAAAGTCTTTCTAATTGATTTGATTAGAAATCTTTTGATGTTTAATCAAGAGGAATTTTTAATCAAGAGGAATTTTTAATTACTTTTTAAAATTGTTAGTTGACCCAAGAGATTCACTACTAAGTTCTTATGACTATGAACTTTCTGCTGACCTCATAGCTCAAGAGCCTGCAGAGCCTAGACATAAGGCTCGCATGATGATGTTGTCTAAGGGGAAAAGAACTGGTGTAATAAATTCTTCTCATTTAAGGGTCTGGGATTTATTAAAAGAATTACGATCGGGAGACTTGCTGGTAATGAATAATACACGTGTTTTAAAAGCAAGGTTAAAAGTTCGATTGCAAAGTGGTTCTTTAGCTGAACTCTTTTTACTTGAACCACTTGGAGGAGGTGACTGGTTATGTCTTGCTAAACCTGCAAAAAGGATGCGTCCTGGTGATTATTTGTCTCTTGCATCTTCTGAACAGGATCATATTTCCTTGAAGATTATAGGTAAAGATAATTCAACAGGAGGAAGAATTGTTCATTTCCCTCCTTGTTTTAGCGATAGAGAAAAAATTGAAAGTTTTCTTTGTCAATATGGTGAGACTCCTCTCCCTCCTTATATTCACTCCAATGATTTAAGAGATGAGGATCGTTATCAAACTAGATATGCTACATGCCCTGGAGCTGTAGCTGCCCCAACTGCTGGGCTTCATCTTAGCGATGAACTTTTGGCTAGATTATCTTCTCATGGAGTTGATAAAGCATTCGTGACTTTGCATGTAGGGATAGGCACTTTTAGACCATTAGAAGAGGAGAACCTAAAGGATCTTCGCTTACATAGAGAATGGGTTGAAGTAAAGCAAGAAGTTGTTTCTGCAATTGATGCTTGTCGTACAAGAGGAGGCAGAGTAATAGCTGTAGGAACTACAACTGTAAGATCATTAGAAGCTTCTTTCCTGGCGGGTAATGGATGTTTGAAATCTTATAAAGGTGAAGTGGATCTAGTTATAAAACCAGGATATAAATTCGGAGTCATCGATGGACTGTTAACAAATTTCCACCTACCTAAAAGTTCCCTTCTTTTACTTGTTAGTGCATTAATTGGAAGAGGTAAATTACTTCACTTTTATAGAGAAGCTTTGGCTGAAAAATATAGATTTTTTTCTTATGGGGATGCAATGTTCATTACCCCTGAGGCGATTTTGCCAGATTCTCGAATTTGACTTTACTAAAGTTTTATGGCTGTTCGATAATCCCTGTAGGCACATCACTGAACATTACTGAAGAAAGGTAGCGCTCGGCAAGATCTGGCAAAACAACAACAATTGTTTTGCCAGCAAATTCCTCTTTTTCCGCTAGGCGGATTGCAGCTGTAGCAGCTGCCCCACAAGAGATACCTACCAATAACCCTTCTTCTTCTGCTAGGCGAAGAGCCATAGCTATCGAGTCTTCATTCGTTACTTGCTCTACCTGATCAACTAAGGAAAGGTCTAGATTTTTGGGGATAAAACCTGCACCAATTCCTTGAATTTTATGTGGTCCAGGTTTAACTTCTTCTCCATTAATGGTTTGAGAGATGACAGGACTATGTGAAGGTTCTACAGCAACTGACAAAACGTTGTGTCCTTTCTCTTTCTTTAAAAATCTAGATACTCCTGTAATAGTTCCTCCTGTACCGACTCCTGCTACTAATACATCAATTTTCCCTTCAGTATCATTCCATATCTCTGGACCTGTTGTTTTAAAGTGAATTTCAGGATTTGCAGGATTATCAAATTGTCCTGGCATAAAGTATTTGCTTGGATCACTATCTGAAATTTCTTTAGCTTTTGCAATAGCACCAGGCATTCCTTTGGCTGCTTCAGTAAGAATTAGCTTTGCTCCAAGGACAGCCATAACTCGACGCCTTTCCAAGGACATTGATTCAGGCATGGTCAGCATTAGTTTGTAACCTTTTGCAGCAGCTGTAAAAGCAAGCGCAATACCTGTATTTCCTGAGGTCGGCTCAATAATGGTTTTTTCTTTATTAAGGAGCCCTTTTTTTTCGGCATCCCAAATCATGTTTGCTCCAATCCTGCATTTAACGCTATAAGCAGGATTGCGACCTTCAATTTTTGCTAAGACAGTTGCTTTGCAGGTCTTTGTAACTGAATGGAGCTTGACCAGTGGAGTGTTGCCAATAGCAAGACTATTGTCAGCATATATTGGAGACATTTTAAATTTTCAACCATTTAATATTTAGCTAATGTTATTGTCTTTTGCACAATTCTGTTGTTGATCTAAAAATTTTTGAGGTTTTTTCTCTAGCTATTTAATGCCTTTTTGAATCGATCCCATAAATCTTCACTGTGTTCAAGCCCAACAGAAACTCTGATTAGAGAATTAGGAACACCGCATTTTTTTGCCCAGTCTAGTTCTTTGTAGTGTGCTAACAGTACATATGGACATACCAAAGTAAAAATAGTTCCTAAACTAGGCCCCTTGCATACTTTTAAAGAATTATAAAATTTCTCTGCCATTGCAACACCTCCTTTTAATTCAAAGGAAAGCAAACATCCAAATCCTCCTTTGTGTCTCATAAGAGACTTGAAATTTGGACATTGAGCAGGATGAAGAATCCTTTTAATATTTGGATGCTCTTCTAAACGTAACTTTAGATCTAAACATGCTTTGTTTGATTTAAGTATTCTATAGGTAACATCTGCACTTGCTTGTTCAAGTGCTATTGCATCTGCATCAGATAATTTTGCTACAGAAACAATCGGTAATAACTCTTGAAAAGTTTTCTTCCATTTAGATGAGGGACTAACTATTAGTGAACCAGCAAGAATATCGCCGCGACCTGCAAAGCTTTTAGTTAAAGAGGTGAAAACCAAGTCTGCAAAAGGTAGAGGGTCAATATTTACGGCTGATCCAATTGTGTCATCAGCAATAACTGGTATGCCCCTATCATGTGCCATTTTTGCTATTAGAGGCAAGTCAACACATTGGAGCATGGGGTTGCTTGGCAATTCAACAATTAATGCAGAAGGTTTTTGTTGGTCAAGTTGTTTAGCAAGTTCTTTAGGACTTGGATTAAGCAGAAGCTCGCTTCCCTCAAATATTATTTGAGGAAGTTTTAATACATCAACATAAGGGAATCCAATTTGTATAGCTGTGTTATTAGGGCGAAATTTTCTTAATGCTTCGAGTGCTGTTGTTAGAGCAGCCATGCCAGAGGGATGGAGTTGAATGAGCTCTGAATCACATCTATGAATTTCTGCAAGTCGATTGCATATTGACTTTCTTGCTTCGTCCCCTTTGCTTTGTAAAGGGAGCTTTTCCTTATTAAGTGCTATTGCAGCCTGCCTGGATGATGCTCCTAGCCCAGTGTGCTGCCAAAATGCTTTTGCAATATGAGTCGTTTTAGTATCAACAATTAGGCAGTGAAGCCCACATACTTCGATAATATATAATTTAGCATTTGCATTTATTTTCTCGCAATATTCTTTTGCTTTTTTTGCTGTATTTAGGTTTGGGAAAGGCCATCCGCTGTTTGTAAAATCACCACCATGTAGATGAAGTCCTTTATCTGCAATTTCTTTAACAAGGGGGTTAAACCCAAAACGTGGGTAAATCGATTTAAGCATATTTATACACGAAGGAACTTTTTCCTCATATGCAATAACGTCTTCCCAGCGAGGCAAAGCTACTGAAACAGCATGAGGGCTAGAAGGTATTGCTTCTCCAAGATGTTTGTGCTCCCAGAGTGGTGAGGTTAGTAAGTCTTTCCCAATCACTTTAATTTTTTTAGACTTTGTTTTATATCTAGGTCTAGATCTTGAAAGTCTTCGCATCCTATTGACAATCTAACAAGACTTTCATCAATCCCTAGCTTTTGCTTTATTTGAGATGGAACGGAAGCATGAGTCATAGTTGATGGATGACAAATAAGACTTTCAATTCCTCCAAGGCTTTCTGCCATAGTAAAAAACTTCAGACCTTTGCAAAAAGAATATGTTTGTTTTTGATCGGCTTTTAACCTTAAAGTAATAATCGCTCCTCCTGCAGTCATTTGTTTCTTTGCAAGTTCATTTTGCGGATGATCTGATCGAAAAGGATATCTAACCCATTGCACGTAAGGATGTTCTGCCAACTCATTAGCCAAATTCAATGCATTGTCTACTTGCCTTTGTATTCTTAGAGGGAGTGTTTTTATACCTCTAGTAATTAGCCAGCAATCAAATGGAGAGGGCTGCAACCCAAGTGCTTTCTGTGCAAATTTCATTTTTTTATTCCAGGATCTGTCTTGAGTACATACAGCTCCACCTAGAGCATCAGAATGACCATTTATGTATTTTGTAGTGCTAGTAAGAGAAATAGTTGCGCCAAGTTCAAGTGGTTTTTGCAGTAACGCTGTAGCAAAAGTGTTATCAACAACAACTGGGATCTGACTCTCTTTGGCTTTCTCACAAACCTTTTTTAGGTCAATTATTTTCAATAGAGGGTTCGTTGGACTCTCTAACCAAATCATTGATGGAGCAAGTTTGTCAATTGAATTAATTGAAGATGTCTTTGAAAAATCTAACCATTCAACTTTAAGTCCAAATTTCTTGAAAACCTCTTCGAACAATCTGACAGTACAACCATAAAGATTTTCTTCGCATAAAATAAGGTCACCTGACTTAAGAGAACTTGCGATCGCTGTTATAGCACTAACACCAGATCCAAAAACGGTTGCATATTTGCAGCATTCCAAAGAACATAAAACAGCTTCTAATATGCGGAAGTTTGGATTTCCAGAGCGTGTGTAATCAAATCCTTCTGGATTTCCATGACTAAAAGTTGCTGTTTGGTAAATAGGAGGCATTACAGTGCCTGTGTTATTAGCAAAACTTTCTCCATGGTGTATAACCTTTGTGCTTACACGTGGTTGAGATTGCTCTTCAGACGGTTGTGATTTCACTTTATTCAAGAACAGTTATGACCTAGATAACAATTGTATAAAATAGAACCTATATAAAAACTATATTATTAATTTAAGTTCCTTTTTTTACTATTCCTCATGAAAAGATAAATATGTTTAGGTTTAATTTGATTTCCTTTATGAATTAAGCTTAGAATTCAATGGCAATAATTGTTCTGCATATATAAGCAGGTTAATTAATTTCTGAAAAATTCATATATTTAATTTATTCTCTAAAGATAATATTTTCTGTACTAGCTCTTTCTTTTTCAATCTGGATATATTACTCACTCCCTTCAAAAGAGACTTTAACTCAAGATTTGTTTTGCACATTAACTCTGCTTTCCTTTCTTCTACGGCAAGCTTCTTTAAAGCTATTGGATTGGAAATAATTAGTTTGATTAATTGTTTCCTGTTGAGACTGTTAACTAAATCTATTCCTTCTAAAAGATTCCTTAACTCCACTTCGCTTCTATTATTTAGTTCATTAGGTATAAATTCTTCTTTGCTTGGGCTTAATATTTTGGGTTGATTTTTTATTAAAAGGTTTGAGGATATTTTAATAAGCTCTATTGAAATATCATAAATTATTATACATATTAATATTATCGGCTCAATGCTTTTATCTATATCAATGGAAGTTTCTTTTATTATGCTTGTTAGATGATCTTTGAGAGGCTTTTTGTCTTTTATGGCCTTGTTGAAATTAAAACTTAATGGACTTTTTAAAGTAAGGTTTTTATTTGCTTCTGATTTTTCAGATTCTTTTGACTGTTTATTTTCTTTTAATGCTACATCTGCCTTTTCTTTCTTTACAGTATTAAAGTCTGAAACTTCTTTTGTCTTTGAAGAAGAATATCTGATATTCTGTCGAGAGATTATTGGGTCTTTTGGTAATTTCTTTTTTTTATTATTGATTAAATACTTTCTTGTGAATATATAAATTAGTATAAATAGAAGAACTAATAATACTATAATTACAAGTCTGTTTAATGAGAGTATATTTAAATCATCTTTATTGATTAATTCCGTGTAACTTTTAGCGCCTGCTTCTGACCATCCGATTAGCTCAAGCTCCTTTACTGTTTCTAAAAGTTTGTTTGGCAAAACATTTATCCCTTTAGAGCAAGTTTGCTAAAAGATTTAGCATTAGTCTCGCTTATTTTAATTTTTTGCAAAAAATTTCTTTTAGAAAGTATAAGAAACAAAACATTAATACGATGGATTAGTAATTATTGCTTAGGTACTTTATCTTTGGTAATGAAGGACCTTTGCCTAATTATTCTGTGCTAAATATAGCTTCCGGTTTGCACGATGAAGCTGAAAATGTCCAATTCAAGTAGTGATCTTCTTCAAAATGATCATATGGATGCAATTGACTCTTATTTTGAATGTGTAACTGCTTGCAGCCTTGGTAGTGAAGGTGGTGAATGTATAACACGTTGTATAGAGGTTCATCTAAAGAAGGAAGACTGAGATGAAAAAAAATACATCCATTCAACGTAAAACAACTTTGAAATGGACATCTAATGGCGAATTATCTGCTATTGATAAAGCAAGAATTTTAGAAAAGCTTACTAATAAAGAATTGACTGAGTGTGAGTTCTCATGTGATATGGAAAAGTCTATAGAAATCGATCAATAGTAAATTCCTGCTAAATAAATATTCATTATCCTATTTATTTTTATAGAAGACCTAGCTTTTGTATTAATCAAAAGTGTTAATTACTTTGCTGCTGATCTCCTTCGAACTGTCCGTCTTCCATCATTTCCTTCATTTGCTTTTGAGGTGACATTCTCTGTTGTCTTGTTTTGATCTTTAGCATTATTTTCATCAGAGTCTTCCATTTCTAAGCAAGTGGCTACTACCATAGCCGCTTCAATTTGATTAGGAAGATCACCAATGGTGATAAGAGCTTTTAGAACTAACTGCATTCGTGGATCTTTGCCTAGATCAGGACGCAGCTTTCTAACTGATTGCCAGAGTTCTTTTGTAACTTCTTTGAGTAGCGCCTTGTCAGTAACCACAGAGTTTTTATATATAATTACTTAAAGTAACAGCTCTTACGAAAAAAGGTGCGTTAAGTTCTGAGCACAAAAAAGCCCCCAAATTGATTGGGGAACTTTTTGTTAATACTCACCAAGCAAAACCGTTGAGGTTAATAGGTTTTTTATACTTTCCGTGAGTAGTACTCAACAACTAGAAGTTCATTTATTTCTATGGCCACCCATTCTCTGTCACATTTGCCTGTGACTTTGGCGGTCATTTTTGACTTCTCTAGCTCTAAGTGAGGTGGGACATTTGCTAGGCCGGGGAATTCTAGATTTCCTTCGACTAGTTTTTTGCTGCCCTTCCTTTCACGAATGGCAATAATATCTCCTGCCTTGCATTGATAGCTTGAGATGTCTAATGGTTTGCCGTTAACAGTTACATGTCCATGATTAACAAGCTGGCGTGAGCCTGGAATAGTTGGACCAAAGCCAAGGCGAAAGCAAACATTGTCAAGCCTGCTTTCCAATAATTTAAGAAGATTAGTTCCTGTAGAACCTTCCATTGCTCTTGCTTTCTTTACGTAGCGAACAAGCTGCCGTTCTGAAATCCCATAATTGAATCGAAGTTTTTGCTTTTCTTCTAATCGGATCGCGTACTCAGAGCGCTTGCGACGGGCACTGCCGTGCTGACCTGGTGGATTTGACCGTTTTGCGGCTTTCCGGGTGAGACCTGGAAGATCTCCCAAGCGACGCGTGATCCTCAGTCGAGGCCCACGGTATCTAGACATAGAAAGAAAAAATAAGGAACAATTGTGATTAAATCAGCTTTAGGAACTATGTTGTTCCTAGTAAAGCTATCTAATCAAAAACATTCTATATTGAAGCATGATTAAAAAGTTTAATGATGTTCTTGGTAAAGTATTTTTGAGCTTGATAAGCTTTTATAGACAATGGATTTCTCCTATTCTTGGACCGAATTGTCGTTTTATTCCTACTTGTAGTGAATATGGCTTGGAAGCAATCTCTAAGCATGGACCATGGAAAGGAGGATTGTTGACCTTAAAAAGACTTTTGCGCTGTCATCCATTTACACCTTGTGGTTGCGATCCTGTTCCTGATTGATGAGCAAAAATAAATTAATTCTCTTGAGTAGATTGGGCTGCTGTATATGCAAGGGATTGGAAGAACGCATAAGTAATATATCTTTAGAGCTTTTTGATCCTCCTTTATTTCTTTGTGTTATCAATATTGATGAACCAGATATTCCAAAGGCTCTTAAAGATCGTTATTCATTGGAAGTACCTGTTTTATTACTAGAGTTAGATAATCCTTTGAGAAGATTTGAATTGCCCAGAGTTTCACCACGACTTTCTCAAAAAGATCTAAGTATTTGGCTAGAAAAAATCATATTTAAGAAATTAGAAACTAGTTAAAGGAGTACTTTCTATATGTCACGTAATCTTCACTCACTTTTGAGATCAGTAGGTCTTGATTTCTCTTCTGATTTTAAAGATGTGTTAATTGAAAGCATTGGCTGTGATTCACGCTCTATTAAAAAGGGTGAACTGTTTTTTGGGCTGTCAGGAGAAAAAGTTGATGGAGGCCAATTTTGGCGTGATGCATTGGCTAAAGGTGCTGTTGCAGCCGTAATAAGCGCTAAAGCAGCTGATATAGATCCGCCCTGTGAGAGGGATAGGGTAATTGTGCTAACTGATTCAATTGCTTATTGGATGGGTGAATTGTCAGCAGCTTTTTGGGATCAACCATCATTAAAGCTTTCATTGATAGGAGTAACTGGAACAAACGGCAAAACAACAACATCGCATCTTATAGAGTATATGGCTTCAAAATCTGGGTTTGAATCTGCTTTGTTTGGCACTTTAGTTAATAGATGGCCAGAATATAGTGAAGTTGCAACTCATACAACATCTTTTGGCGATGCCTTACAGGCTCAACTTGCAAAAGCAGTTCTGTGCGGGGCTGACCTTGCTGCAATGGAAGTTAGTTCCCATGCACTTGCTCAAAGTCGAGTTGCAGGTTGTCGATACTCAGGAGCTGTATTTACAAATTTAACTCAAGATCACCTTGATTACCATTGTTCGATGGAGGAATATTTCGAAGCAAAGGCTTTATTGTTTCAATCACCTTATTTGCAAGAAGGAGATGCAAGAGCTGTCATAAATATTGATGATGATTGGGGTTGTCGATTGGCTCAACGTTTAAACAAAAAATGTTGGAGAGCTTCTATAGATGCTCGCTTGATTGAATCTATGCGGCCTGAATTATTCCTTACAGATTTAAATATGACCTCTAAAGGTTCTGAGGGTATTTTGCATAGTCCTTTAGGGAAAGGACGATTCTTTTCTCCTTTGGTGGGTAGATTTAACCTTATGAATTTGCTTGAGGCTGTTGGGGTATTGCTTCAACAAGGAATTATCTTGGAAGATCTTATATGCTCAATTAAAAGCTTCCCTGGAGTGCCAGGTCGAATGGAACCAATCGTGGTAGAAGGAGCAGATTTACCGGGAGTTGTTGTTGATTATGCCCATACCCCTGATGGTTTGGAAAATGCTTTAAAAACTTTACGGTCCTTTGTTTCAGGAAAGCTTTACTGCATATTTGGTTGTGGTGGTGATAGAGATAGAGGAAAAAGAGCACGCATGGGGTCTATTGCATCAAAACTAGCTGACCATGTGATAATCACTTCTGACAACCCGAGGACTGAAGAGCCAAGACAAATACTATTAGATATATTAGAGGGAATACCTATTAACAGAGAGGTAATTATAGAAGATAATAGAGAGCTTGCTATTAAAGAGACTATTCTAAAGGCAATTCCGGGTGATGTTATTTTAATTGCAGGGAAGGGGCATGAAAATTATCAAATACTTAAACAGGAAACAATTGAATTTGATGATAGAGATATTGCAAGACAAGTAATGGAAGGAATAGCGAGAAGTTAGTTTGTTATTTTTTCAAGAAGGGTTGCAAGTTTTTCTATCTCTTCATTAGTACTTGTTACATGAACACATGCACGAAGCCAAGCTGGGTCTTCAACTACTCTTATCCAAACTGATTCCTTACCTAGCAACTTGACAATTTCCTTTGGACTGAATTTTGAATTCATAGTGAAGCTTATTATCCCTGCCGGTGGTGGTCCTTTAAGAATGAGATCTAATTTCTCAATATTGCGAAGCTTTTCCCACAATTTGTAGCTAAGAGATTTAATCTTTTTAATTCTTTCAATTCCATTCCCTTCATTTTCAAGAAGACTCAGTGAAGAACGTAGACCTGCGAGAAGTGGTGTACAAGAAGTTGCTACTTCGAATCGTCTAGCATCAGAATGAAATGGATTTGGATTATTATTATGAATACTCTCTTCATTGATAAGGCTTTTCCAACCAATTAGGGTAGGGGTTGCCTCTTTCAAGACTCTTTCTGAAAGGATTGCTCCGCCCAGGCCTTCAGGACCAAAGGCCCATTTGTGCCCTGTAAAAGCATAGATATCTGCTTTTTTAGCAGCTTCATTTATTGGAATTTGGCCAAAACTTTGTGCTGCATCAACTAATAAAAAAGGCTGATTTTTGTGATTCGAAAGAATTTCTGAAATTAATTCTATTGGCATTATTGTTCCTGTATTCCATAACAGATGAGATAGCACAACAAGTTTTGTTGAAGGTTTTAACTCTTTTTCTAAATTCTGAACAACTAAATTATTATTTATGGTTTCTTCACCATCCCCTTCTCTAAGTAGTTGAACTTTTAATATATCTATTTTCAGATTAGATCTGTGTGCCAGTTCTTTGCAAGCCGATACAACTCCAGGATGCTCACAATCACTTATTAAAATTCTGTCTTCTTTAGAAAATGGCAGTCCCCACAGAGGTAGTACGCAGCCACTTGTAACATTCTCAGTTAAGCAAACCCTCCTAATATTGACCCCACAAAAATGTGCAATTATACTTTTAGTTTCGTTAATCTCTTTTGATATATAAGGCCATACATTATTTGTAAATGGTCCTAGTTCTTGTATCTTTAGCCAGCTACTTGTAATTGCATCTAGAGATGACTTGGGTAAAGGTCCTTGACCTCCATAATTGAAATAATATTTGTTTGATAATGCCGGTAAATCTGATCTTAAATAACTCATTTATAAAATCTATTGGATCTTTATTATTTAGATAATCTAAACTAAAAAAATATTTAATTTAGGTGTTGTGGACATTTTAAAAGACCAATAGCAACAGCTGTAAAATTTAAACTGTCAGAATTTTGTATAACCTTTCTTACTTCTTGTACACCATACTTTTCACTAGCATCACTGTAAGCTAGTAGAAGAGACCTGTAAGTATCACTACCCTCTGAACGATATTCGCAGAACTTGTCCGCTACAGAATTAAGTAGAACCATTAATGTTAATTCGACCATAGAATTAAATTATTGCTATTGAAAATAGCATAGTCTTTTTCATGCAAAGGCTAAACAGAGTAAATACTACAACAAATTGTATTTCCTTAATTTTATTATTATTTTCTATTTCTTTTGCTAGATATTGCAGACTAAAAAAGCTGCTTAAAGGAGAAATGCTGTAAATTCTCAGTTAAGCAGCTCTTTTTAGAAAAGGTGTTATAAATCAATTCTGATAATTGATACCTCGATAAGTAAGAATTGGTATTTGTTGTTTTGATAAATCTTCTTTTCTGTTGGAGTAGATATTCCTTCTATAGGTAAGCTCAACAAACTGTTTTTGAACAGCTTCTTTATGTTGAACGTAAGCTTTTCCTCGATAAGTAAGAGTTGCCATTTGCAGAGTCCTTTGATTTTTCCAGGTCCCCGTTCCATGGCCTGGGTGGAACTGCGCCCTGAAGGTATCAGGGTGAACGTTTTGTAGCGGTTGCTACAAAATCATTCTTATGCTTGCTCTCTTTACCTGGAGTTCATTTTGATACAAAGATGTATTTTTTTTAGATTTAATTAATATTCTCAGCTATATGCTTCATTGTTTAAGTATTCTTTAGGAGGAAGCACTAGTCAATTGATAGCAATTTGGTTGGCTGTTCTCTTTAGTTCTATGAAAATTCTTAGAAGATGAAAGCTTTTTTATTTTTTCTTGGATCAGCAATTAGGTGGATGGGTTCAGAGCCAAGAAGGTTTTTGTATTTTCATTTGTATTTAACTTGCGTCTATTTTTTTACTTATTTTGCTAAATCAGGATCAACAGATATTTATCGATTGATATTCACGGTTGGAGTAATAACTCCTGTTTTTATTTCTATTAGCAAAGGACTTCCCTTGGACTGTTTGAATTTTGATGCAGCAGTAAAGAAAGAGTTTCCCAATTCCTAGGCCAGTAAGCTTTTCTGCTTAAAGCACTTGAATTACTTCACTTACTTCTGGAATCATTTCACAAAGCTTTCTTTCTATACCCATTTTCAGGGTCATTGTGCTACTTGGACAGCTCCCGCAGGCTCCCTGTAGGCGAACTTTGACTATTGGGCCATCTATTTCCACAACCTCTACATTTCCTCCATCTGCTAGGAGGAATGGTCTCAATTCATCTAAGACTTTTTCTACGTTTTCGTGGGTTAGTGCCATGGATTCGTTTTCCATATAAGTTAGATATATTTTGAATTAGACTTAGCCTACTAATTAACTGATCTAATAGGAAGGGTTTAGGTTGTTTTGGCATTCTCCGATTCTCTAGGTTCAGAATCTCAATTTGATGCAGTCTTAGTTGGTGCTGGAATAATGAGTTCCACATTGGCAGTACTGCTTCATGAATTAGAACCTGATATGAGAATTCTTATTATTGAAAGATTGCAGGCTCCAGCTTTAGAAAGTAGTGCTGCAATTAATAACTCTGGTACTGGTCATGCGGCTAATTGTGAATTTAATTACACACCTCTTAATCCAGATGGAAGCATTAATATTCAAAAAGCACTTGAAATTAATCATTCCTTTGAAACAAGCTTGGAGTTTTGGGCTTCTTTGACAGAATTGCAACGGATATCACCATCAAAATTTTTGCATGTTTTGCCTCACATTAGTTTCGTTTGGCGTGAAGAAGATATTGTTTTCTTGAGAGAGCGTTATACACGCTTGCGTACAGAAACTCCTTTTAAAGATATGGAATGGAGTGAAGATAAAGAGGAACTAAAAGAATGGATCCCTTTGATTATGAATGGTAGGAATTGTAATGAGAAAGTTGCTGCAACACGCATGAATCGAGGAACGGACATTGATTTTGGCTCTTTAACCTCTTCTTATTTGAACGAACTAATTCAATCTGGAGCTGTAGAGTTGAGATTATCTACTGAAGTTGTCGATATTCAAAAGTCTAATAGAGATTCATGGCGCCTTTCATTAGCTAATAAAACAGAAACTTATTGTGTTAAATCTCCTTTTCTTTTTTTGGGAGCTGGGGGAGGTGCATTGAGTTTGTTGCAGAAATCAGGCATACCTGAGTCTAATATCTATGGGGGGTTCCCAGTAAGTGGTCAGTGGTTGGTTTGCAATGATCCAAGCGTTACTAAGAAACATAATGCAAAAGTGTATGGTAAAAGTGCATTAGGAGCCCCCCCTATGTCAGTTCCTCATTTAGATACAAGGTGGGTGAGTGGTGAAAGGTCTCTATTGTTTGGACCTTTTGCAGGAGCTAATACTAAGTTTTTAAAGAACGGATCTAATATTGATTTTTTTCGATCTATAAATCTTCGGAATTTTTCACCTATGGTTCAAGCTGGTATTGAAAACTTTGATTTGATTAAGTATCTTCTTAGTCAAATTCAACTTAATCATACAGCTAAGATAGATTCCTTGAAGACCTTTTTCCCAGAGGCCAAGTCAAAGGACTGGAGCTTGGCAATAGCAGGTCAGAGAGTACAGATTGTTAAGAAGACATCTCACGGAGGTGTGCTTAAGATGGGAACAGAAGTAGTTACATCTTCTGATGGATCTTTGGCTGCTTTATTGGGGGCATCACCAGGAGCAAGTACTGCTGTATCAATTATGTTGGAAGTTCTTAAGCGATGTTGGAGTGAAAAAATGTCTACATATTATTGGCAAAACCGATTAAGACAATTAGTACCTAGTTTTCAATTAGATGTTAATACGGATAAATCATTACTTGATAAGATTCGTTTGCGCACTGATTCCCTACTTGGATTGAGTTGATTAGTTTATGCATCATTTTTATTAGATAAGATGTTCATTCTTTCGCTAAAGAGTAACAGCAAAAAACTTAGTTTCCTGAACACACATGACTGATGTACCTATTTCGAGATTGCGCAATTTCTGCATAATTGCACATATAGATCATGGTAAATCAACCTTGGCAGATAGGCTATTACAGGAAACAGGGACCGTTTCTTCTAGAGATATGCAGGAGCAGTTTTTAGATAATATGGACCTTGAAAGAGAAAGAGGTATAACAATTAAGTTGCAAGCGGCAAGAATGAACTATTCCGCTAATGATGGTCAGAAATATGTGCTTAATTTAATAGATACACCGGGACATGTTGACTTCTCTTATGAAGTTAGCCGCTCTTTGCAAGCATGTGAAGGTGCTTTGCTGGTAGTAGATGCTAGTCAGGGGGTTGAAGCTCAGACATTAGCAAATGTTTATTTAGCACTTGAGAATGATCTTGAAATTATTCCAGTATTAAACAAAGTAGATCTGCCTGGATCTGACCCAGAAAGAATTAAACAAGAAATTGAAGCAATTATTGGATTAGATACAACGAATGCAATTGCATGTTCTGCAAAAACAGGAATAGGCATTTCAGAAATTCTTCAGGCAGTCGTTGATCGCATACCTCCTCCTAAAGATTTACTAGAAGAGTCAACTAGAGCATTGATTTTTGATTCATATTACGACCCTTATAGAGGGGTAATCGTTTACTTTCGTGTTATAGCTGGAAGGATTTCATCTAGAGATAAAGTTCTTCTAATGGCTAGTAAACAGAGTTATGAGCTCGATGAGATTGGTATAATGGCTCCAGATCAGAGCAAAGTAAAAGATTTGCATGCCGGTGAAGTTGGTTACTTAGCAGCATCAATCAAAGCAGTTGCTGATGCACGTGTAGGAGATACCATCACACTTTTAAATGATCCGGCACAAGAGCCTTTACCGGGATATACAGAAGCAAAACCCATGGTGTTTTGTGGGCTTTTCCCTACTGATGCAGATCAGTATCCCGACTTGAGGGAAGCTTTAGATAAGCTCCAGCTTTCAGATGCTGCCTTGAAATATGAACCTGAAACAAGTAGTGCGATGGGATTTGGTTTTCGTTGTGGATTCCTAGGGTTGCTTCATATGGAAATAGTTCAAGAAAGATTGGAGCGCGAATACGACCTTGATCTAATAGTGACGGCTCCATCAGTAATTTATCAGGTGAATATGCTTAATGGAGAAGTTCTCTTGGTTGATAATCCAGCGATTTTGCCTGACCCACAGAAGCGTGAATCTATTGAAGAACCATATGTTCGAATAGAAATTTATGCGCCAAATGAATACAATGGAACTTTAATGGGACTATGTCAGGATCGTCGAGGTGATTTTGTAGATATGAAGTTTATAACTACTGATAGAGTAACCTTGGTTTATGAAATCCCATTAGCAGAAGTTGTCACAGATTTCTTTGATCAAATGAAGAGTAGAACCAAGGGATATGCATCTATGGAATATCACTTGATTGGATACAGAAAAAATGATTTAGTTAGACTGGACGTGTTAATCAATGCAGAAAGAGCTGACCCTCTGACGACTATCGTTCATAGGGAAAAGGCTTATAGCGTTGGTAGAGGCCTAGTAGAAAAATTAAAAGAGCTTATCCCTAAACAACAATTTAAAATCCCTTTGCAGGCATCAATTGGAAGTAGGGTTATTGCAAGTGAAAGCATCAGTGCCTTAAGAAAAGATGTTTTAGCAAAGTGCTATGGCGGAGATATTTCACGGAAGAAAAAATTGCTTAAGAAACAAGCAAAAGGTAAGAAAAGGATGAAATCCATGGGGAAGGTAGATGTCCCTCAGGAAGCATTTATGGCAGTACTTAAATTAAATAATTAGTATTTTAAATAAGAAAAACTTTGCTTTTTGACTTTTCGTAGATGTGTTTATAAATAAGGAACGCTTGGGGATTGGTTTAAAGATAATCTATTGGGATTTGTTTTTAAACTTTGATCATATCCTTCATTCTTGCTAATATTTGTCCATATTAGCGCAGCTATTATTAATATTGAGATAGCTATAGTTAGTTCTCCAACAGTTAGTCCTTGATCTTTTGGGAGCATGGTTTTTCTTGATTTCATATATATAAGCGCTAGTTGCATAAAAAATCTACCCTTTATTATGCTTTTAGAGATGAATTTTTTACTTGAGGTACCTTTCTTTTTGGAGACGCCAAAATACTAAAAAACTTTCAAGCAAAATGGCAGTATGGGGAATTGCATTGTTGGGCGCTTATTTAATTGCTGCTTTACTAACACCACTGTTAATCGATTTGAATATAGTTCCAGATGGTAAATTGGGACTTGATAGCCCTATGTACTCTGCTCCATCCTTGGAACATTGGTGTGGGACTGATCGACTAGGCAGAGACGTATGTGTTAGGACCTTGCAGGGGACAAGTGTAGCGTTGCAAGTGGTACTCTTGGCTGTTGGCTTCGCTGTGATTATAGGTGTGCCCCTGGGAATTATTAGCGGCTACCTAGGTGGAACTATTGATAGGTTAATGGTATTGATAATGGAGACTTTGTATACTGTCCCTGTTTTGCTTCTATCAGTGGTGATAGCGTTCCTTCTTGGTAGAGGTGTTGTAAATGCTGCTATAGCTCTATGTGTTGTATATATTCCTCAATATTTTAGGGTTGTTCGTAATCAAACTGCGCAGGTTAAAACAGAGCTTTATGTAGAAGCTGCGAGAGCTATAGGGGCAGGTCCTCTATGGATAATGAGAAGATATCTGTTGAAAAATGTAATGACATCTATACCAGTGCTTTTGACCTTAAATGCTGCTGATGCAGTTCTTGTGTTAGGAGGACTCGGTTTCCTCGGACTGGGCTTGCCGGAAACTATCCCTGAATGGGGCAGTGATTTAAACATGGCATTAGATGCAGTGCCAATAGGGATCTGGTGGACAGCTTTATATCCAGGTATTGCAATGTTTGGATTGGTCATTTCCCTTTCTTTAATTGGAGAAGCGCTGGAAGATTTACTGAATGGGGGAACTGATTGATGATTGGCTATCTCTACAAGACATTTTTTGCTGTATTGATTAGCACCTAAACTTACTTGTTCTTGGAAGACTTTCTAAGATTTCCCCGTTTGTTCCAAGTTTAGGGTAATTACGTCCCTCATCCCTACACCATTTTGCTACTTCAGGGTATGACCATTCGAACAAAGTTTGGTCATAAAGTGCTTCATTCAAACCTTCTCCATCATTTGGAATGACTCCATAGTGCTCCCTCTGCCTCAATGCTTCGAATAGAAGTGTTGCTGAGGCTACTGATACATTTAGGGATTGAACCATTCCTCTCATAGGTATAAAAATAGATTCATCTACTGACTTTAATGCTGAATCACTTAAGCCCCATTTCTCAGCTCCCATAAGAAATGCTGTGGGTTGTCTATAGTCAGGGAGGCGATAGTCTTTTGCGCTTGCATTTAGGCTAGTACCATATAAAATAAATCCTTGCTCCTTTAAATATCCAATAGCGAGTTCAATGCTCTCATGCTTTTTGAGCTTTACCCATTTTTGACTTCCCTGAGCTGTGCTATTGAATGTAGGTATTGCACTTTCTTTTGAGATTGCATGTGCTTCTAGGACTCCAACAGCATCACAAGTTCGTAAAATGGCAGAGAGGTTATGCGGCTTTTCTACTTCCTCAATCAAAATTGTGAGATTTGACATTCGACGATTTAGGACATGTTTTATTCGTTTAAACCTACGTGGTAAAAGCGGCATTGGATAAAAATGAGAATGTTGGTCTGGTGCTTTCTCTCGAACTATTATAGTTCCTTGCCTAAATAGACTTGTGGATGGATTTATCCATAAGCCCTTTGCTAAATGAGAATCTTTAATAGATCTTCGTTATGTGATTTCTATAAATTAAAAGAATAAGTAGGTTATTTTAATTGGATTTTTTTGAAGAGTAATTTCTTTACATATAAGGATGTCTTTCTATTTTGGTTTTTATACAGTAATAACTTATTAAAAATTATCTTTAATTAATTAGTAATTAACACTTGATTTAAATTGAACTACTAGGATATTAGAATATAGGAGGAAAATAATCGTTCTAGAAAAAGGCTATAAGGAAGGCTTGCAATCTCGGTTTGCGGCATGGGAGATACTCCAAGAAGTAGCACGAGGAGCTTATTCTGAGGTTGCGATTGATCGCGCATTTCGTAAATATGATTTGAGCGAAATGGACAAAGCACTTGCTACAGAAATAGCTTGTGGATCAATACGCCAACGTAAGTTTTTAGATTGCTGGATCGACTCTCTAGCTAAAACTCCTGCACTAAAGCAGCCACCTTTACTTCGTTGGTTGTTTCATATAGGTCTATATCAAATATTTTTTATGGATAGAATTCCTGTTTCTGCAGTAGTTAATACAAGTGTGGAATTAGCAAAGAAGAAACATTTGGGGCGCCTTGCTTCAGTCGTTAATGCTGTGTTAAGAAAGGCAATTGGCTTTCATGAAGCCGGAGAAAAGTTTACTTGTGCAAAAGATGAAATGGAGTCTTTTGCCTGTAATTACTCAATTCCCAACTGGCTTGCGAGGAAATTGATTGCATGGAAAGGTGAGGTTACGGCTGGAAATTTAGCAAAGACATTCAATTGTGTGCCATCAATAGATTTACGTGTTAATCGCCAACGTGCAGATCTAGAGAATGTTCAAAAAAGACTTAGCAATGTAGGCATAAAAAGCACTACTATAAAAAACTGTCCTTACGGGCTGCATATTGTCTCTGGATCAGGAGATTTACGAAAATGGCCTGGATATGAACAAGGAGAATGGTCTGTACAGGACCGTTCTGCTCAGTGGGTTGCACCTTTAATGAAGGCATGCCCTGGTGAGTTGATTCTTGATGCTTGTGCAGCACCCGGAGGTAAAGCTACTCACTTAGCTGAATTGATGACTGATATAGGAGAAATATGGGCTGTAGACTATTCTTCCACACGCCTACAAAGAACTAAAAGTAATTCCTCTCGACTGGGCTTAAAGTCTTTAAATTTCTTACAGGCTGATTCAACAGCTCTTTTGGAAAAGATGCCTCATTGGAAAGGATGTTTTGATCGTATACTTTTAGATGCACCTTGCTCAGGACTAGGTACTTTGGCTAGGAATCCTGACCTGAGATGGAGGATGTCCCTTGAAAAAATAAGCACATTAATTACACTTCAATTGAATCTGTTGGAAGGTATTCTTCCATTGTTGAAGTCAGGTGGTAGGGTCGTTTATTCAACTTGTACGATTAATCCCGATGAGAATGACAATCAAATTAGTAGTTTCCTCTCGCTTCATGATGAGTTAAAACTCAGAGATCAAGCACAGATATGGCCTGGCAGTAAAGAAGGAGGCGATGGCTTTTATGCTGCAATTATTGACTCTCTTCAATAACATTGTTATTTACTAATCTGTGTGATGAGGACCTTTCAGGAAAATTTATTATTTCCAAATCATTAGAAATTTTTAACATAAACTGTTTCCATGCAAATGCTGCATCACCACTACTACCTTTGATCGGTGAGTTGTCATCTTTGCCAAACCAAATACTGGTTGTTAGTTGTGGTATAGAACCAATAAACCAAAGGTCTCTATTCCCTTCTGAAGTCCCTGTTTTACCTGCAACTTGCCGATTGTCTAAGAAGGCAGCTCTCCCAGAACCCTCAGCAACTACTTCCCTGAGCATCAAGTTCATTGTATCAGCCGCTTGAATAGAAAGAGCTCTTAGATGATCTTTTTGGTTTTTAGGATGGATCCAGATGATCTCATTATTTGGGCCTATGATTTTTTCAATCGCAGATGGCTTAATATATATTCCTCTATTTGTAATGCCTGCATAGGCTGCAGTCATGTTAAGTACACTTTCTTCATGTGCACCAATTGCTAATGGGTAAAAACGTCCTAACTTTCGTTCTTTCCCAACCCCAAGTCTATTTGCAGTAGATATTACCTTCTCAAAGCCTACTTTTGCTAATAAATCTACAGCAACTGTATTCAAAGAATGCGTAAATGCATTTGCAATTGAGACTTCCCCATAGTACCTGTCACCAAAGTTTTTAGGGCAATATCCATACCAGCATCTTGGTGTATCGTAAAGGATGTCTTCTGGTTTGTAACCACTCTCAATAGCAGCGATATAAGTAAATATTTTAAAAGTTGAACCAGGAGACCTTAATGCTTGTGCCGCTCTATTGAATTGATTTTCATTAAAGTCCTTACCTCCTAAAAGCACTCTAATAAGGCCGCTGCTAGGTTCGACAGAGACTATTGCAGCCTCTGCATTTATGGGACTCTGATTTCTAATTATATCTCTTGCTTTTAATTGCCAATCAAGATTAAGACTTGTGTGAACCTTTAGGCCGCCAATTTCTAGTTGCTCTTTTGAGAGTAGGTGAGGTAGTTCTTGCTCTACATAGCTTGAGAAAAAAGGGGCTTCGCTTATCAAATACTTTGGAGTAGCAGGCTCAAGATTTAGAGGTCGTCTAAGGGCTATAGACAATTCAGAATCAGAGATGAAATTCTCCAGCCTCATTTTTTGTAAAACTATTGCTCTTCGTTTTAAGGCTAAATCAGCATTTACTAGTGGAGAGTAGAGTGAGGGAGCAGGCGCTAGTCCAGCTATTAGAGCAGCTTCTTCTAGTTTGAGTAGATCAGGTGTTTTTTTGAAATATACCCATGCTGCATCTGCAATGCCATATGCATTGGAACCTAAATAAACGTTATTTAGGTATTGTCCAATAATTTCTTCTTTTGATAAGTTCCTTTCAAGTTTAAAAGCAAGAGCAATTTCATTGAGTTTCCTTTTTAAGGTTCTATCCTGGCTTAGAAAGATTATTCTTGCTAACTGTTGTGTAATTGTACTTCCTCCTTGAACAATAGACCTTTCTTTTATATTCGTAAGCGTTGCCCGACCTATACTCCAGAAATCTACTCCTGTATGCTTATAAAAACGCCTATCTTCAGCAGCTATAAATGCTTTTTTAATGAGATCAGGCATCTCGTCGGGCTTGATTTTTTCACGTGTTACAGGTCCTAGCTTCTGAATGATTTTTCCTTTAGATGATAGCAATTCAATAGTTCCTGTACGACTAAATATATTGACTTTGCTTGTTGGCGGTAAGAGATGATCTATTGACTTGCTTATCCACCTCTCTGTAATTGCTGTTAGTGAGCCTATAGCTATTGCGCTAGTTGCTAATAATATAAATGTTTGAAAACGACGGCTCACTAAATACTAACAAGTGAACTATGACCTATGGCTAAAGCAGTAACTAGCATGCCTAAAATTAAAAAAGGTTGTGCACTTGCTTGGTATTTAACATCAAACTTCAAAGGATCTCTAAGTAGCCAAATGTCTTGAAAAGTCATTTGTGGAATTATTAATAAAACAAGAATAACTGAGGCTAGATGTTGCCCAATAGATATTAAGACAACGACCATTGCAAGTTGAAAAATGTCTATCATCCCTGCACTGATAAAACTTGCATTTTTAATTCCAAATGCAACTGGTAAAGATTGAAGGCCCAGGGCTTTATCTCCTTCAACACTTTTAAAGTCATTGATCACAGCTATGCCTAATCCAGCCAAACTATAGGCAAGGGTTAAAAGAGCAGTCGTCCAAGTAAGTGTTCCAAATAGAGCTTGTCCTGCCCACCATGGAAGAGCTATATAGCTTGCTCCTAGGGCATAGTTTCCAAGCCATCCATTTTGTTTCAGTTTTAAAGGGGGAGCAGAATATATATAGCTAACGAATGAACCTCCAAGGGCAAGTAAGAGTACTGAAGGCGTTGTGTGTCCAGCCCAATTATCAAGACAATAAGCTAGACCTAAGCCTGCCAAAAGAAGTATCCAGATCTGTAGTTTGACTTGAGTAAGGGAAATTGCACCAGATGGTATAGGCCTATTAGGCTCGTTTATAGCATCTATATCCTTGTCATAATAGTCGTTAATAGTTTGTGTGTAGCCAGCAAGAAGCGGCCCACTCATTATCATGCAAGAGAAAGATGCCAGTACATTACTCACGCTCCAGTGAAAATTGCCACTAGCAGCGGCACCACATACTACTCCCCATAACAAAGGAATCCATGTGATTGGCTTCATAAGCTGCAATCGGAGTTTCCAAATGTTTGTAGTTTCTGAACCTCCTTTGATACCAAGGAGTTGTCGGGTATCACTCACTTTTTATATCCTCAGCTGCGCCCAATTTCATTGTCAAAGAACCAATTTTTTGTTCCATCGGTAAGTGTAACGACAAGCCCGACTCCACCACCATCTGTCATTTTGTAGTCCGTTACAGTGGCTCTGGGGTCTGTGGAAAGTTTATCAATTAAATTGCCTGATATGCGATCTTTAACTTTTTCAAGATCAATCTTGACTCTTGAGCCTATCTTTGTAAGGTTTACTGTCTGTGCCATGAGCGACCAACTCCTTTGCTTAGTTGTTGGGCAACCTTAACAGTCGCAGTACTCCAAATTAAATTTTATGGTTGCTCTTCGATTAATTCCTTGTCTTGATGTTGCAAATGGGAGGGTTGTAAAAGGTGTTAATTTCGTTGGACTTAGAGACGCAGGTGACCCAGTAGAACTGGCTTTTCGCTATAGCCAGGAGGGTGCTGATGAATTGGTTCTTCTTGATATAGCTGCAAGTCATGAAGCCAGAGCAACAATGGTTGATATTGTTAGACGCACTGCTGAATCTGTAACCATCCCGTTTACTGTTGGAGGTGGAATTAGTTCAACTGAAGGGATTAATGAGCTTTTAAGAGCTGGAGCAGACAAAATAAGTTTGAATACTTCTGCTGTGAAAGACCCAGAGTTGATAATTAAAGGTTCTAGGCAATTTGGGACGCAGTGTATTGTTGTCGCAATTGATGCCAAACGTAGGGTTGAGGATAAGTTTGGTTGGGATGTTTTTATTAATGGTGGAAGAGTTAATACTGGCTTGGATGCTTTGTTTTGGGCTAAGAAGGTTGCGGAATTGGGCGCTGGAGAAATACTTCTGACGTCAATGGATGGAGATGGCACTCAGAATGGATATGATTTGGAATTAACAAAAGCAATTGCTGATGAAGTTTCTATTCCTGTAATAGCTTCTGGCGGAGCTGGTTGTGTGGAACATGTTTTTGATGCTTTTAAGTATGGGAATGCATCGGCTGCCCTTTTAGCTTCTCTTTTGCATGATAATGATCTAAGCATTGGAGAAATAAAAAGCTATCTAATAGAAAGAAAGCTTTTTATTAGACCAACTAAATATTGATTGCTTAAGATCACATATTTAAAATAATAATTAATTTATATTTTTTTTAAGTATACTAACTATATTGAATAGAAATTTTTAGATATCAAAAATAACCATACGTGAAACCTAAAGATCCTATTTTAGTTAAGGATTTATTTGATTCTGTTTCTACAAGATATGACTTCCTAAATGATCTACTTAGTTTGGGGATGCATAGACTTTGGAAGAAACAATTGTTGAAATGGCTCCAACCTTCTAAAGGAGAGAAATGGCTAGATCTTTGTTGTGGTACAGGTGATTTAAGTTTGCATTTAGCGCGTTTAGTTTATCCGGGGGGGAGCACAATAGGTGTTGATTTCTCTGGCTCACAAATATTTCTTGCAAAAAAACGTGCACATGTTGAACCTTCTTTATCAATCTCTTGGCTTGTTAGGGACGCGTTAAACACTTCTCTACCCTCTGAATCTTTTGATGGAGTTGTTATGGCATATGGACTAAGAAATCTTGCTAATGCAGAAGATGGTTTAAAGGAGATCTATCGTCTTTTGAAATCTGGATCTAAAGCCGGTATCTTGGATTTTAATCATGCCAAAGAAGGTTCAAAAACATCTATTTTTCAAAGAATCTATCTTCGTAATGTTGTTGTTCCTATTGCATCAATTATGGGACTTGGGGATGAATATGCATATATAGAAGAGAGCATAAAATGTTTCCCATATGGGAGCTTGCAAGAAACTATTGCAACTAAAGTAGGGTTTAATCAAGCTAAATACAAGTTACTTGCAGGAGGACAAATGGGAGCCTTGATACTTACAAAATAGATGCTTTTATTTTAAATTTTCAAGTTAACTCATCTCTTCTGCATAGACCACATTTGCTCCAAAGTGATATCTCTCCTATTGGTGCAGGAGAATTACAAATAGGACATTCTTTTTTACCATAAATATCCGCCCTACTGGGATGTTTTTCCCAAATAGAATTTTCGTTATCTTTTGGTTCAATTCTTTTGGGGTAGTGCTGTTGAATTCTTAAATCTCTAATTTCATGACCTTCCGCTCTTAGTGCGGCTATTAGTTGATTTCGATTAAAAATCAGTGCTTGTATCCATTGAGGATGATTTGAACCAACAGTTAAGACACCACCTTGAAAAGTTAAAGGTATGCAATTCGTTGCAAGTTGCTTTCCAGCCACCCTTGGCCAGTCTTTCCATAATGCCGCAATACTTTTATTCTTGAGCCATTCAACTCTTAGTGTGTCAATACAATTAGAGAGAGAGGATAATTGATTCTCCTTTTTTTTTCGCAAGAAGATATCTTCTTTTTTAGGTATATTTGTTTTCTTATGACTTGCATAATTCATAATTTTATTTTAGTTGGAGTTTTTAAGGTGTGGAGCTAACCTTTTTATTGTCTTTTTGATTGATTTTATGGGAGCTTATTTGCCATGGACTGGTGCTGCTCCAATCAATTTTCGTTTGAAGAGAACAGGTCTCGGTAAACAGTCTTGGCAGTTGCGATGGAAGCCTGTTTGCGCAAGTACTGAAATTGAACTGTCTAGATGGCTAAAGGAACGACCTTTACAGAAAAATAATTTAAGAGCATTTTTCTCTGGCAAGCAATTATTTGGGAAGGGACAAAGAGGAAGGGTTTGGGAGTCTCCAAAGGGCGGTCTTTGGATGAGCGTAGCGATGCATTGTGAAAAAGAAACTTTCTCTATTGGTTTGTTTGGTCTTGCAGTGGCAGTTGCCTTGGCTAATAGGTTGGAGAGAGATTCTATTCCAGTGAAGATCAAGTGGCCTAACGATTTATTGGTAGGAGGAAGAAAAATTGTAGGAATTTTACCCCGTGTTGTTTATAGAGGTAGTAATCCAATACTTATATGTTTAGGAGTTGGGTTGAATGTATCTAATCGTGTTCCTAAAGAAGGAATTTCCCTATCTAGCATTAAAGGTCAAACCAGAATTTCTATTTCTCATTGGTCTTGTGAAGTTTTGCTTGCAATTGAAAAGGCAAGATTGCTTTTAAAGACACCAACTTATATTTGCAAAGAAGGCGAAAGACTTCTTTGGGCATCACATGTAAAGAAATCTAATTCAAATGAAATTTGGGATATTGAAGGTTTGGATTTTGATGGGCAGTTGAAAGTTAAGAGAGCTTTATTTAAAGAGACATGGAATCGTTGGGAATAAATAATCTTTGAACATTTTTAGCAAATTTCAATAATTCTTCCATCTTTGAATAAGGCTTTTTTCTTTGCCCTCAAAGCCACTTCATCTTCATGAGTTACCAGAACCAAAGTGATTCCTTGTTCATGAAGTTCATCAAATAAATTTAGGACCTCTTCAGTGGTATTTGAATCGAGAGCACCTGTAGGCTCGTCTGCAAGAAGAAGAGATGGCTTATTTATTATTGCCCTAGCGATTGCAACTCTTTGTTGTTGACCTCCAGAGAGTTGATTTGGTCGATTATTCATTCTTTCTCTTAAACCAACTCTATCAAGGGCTTCAGCTGCTAATTTTTCCCTTTCATGCGTTGGGATACATGCGTAAAGCATTGGAAGCATTACATTCTCTAATGCGGTTGCATCATGCAAAAGATGAAATTGCTGAAAGACAAAACCAAGTTCTTGATTCCTTAAATCGGCCAATTCGTCATCATTTAACTTTTCAACAGCATTACCATTTAGTTGGTAAGTCCCTTTGCTTGGTCTATCAAGACAACCTAAAATATTCATTGCAGTGCTTTTGCCAGATCCACTTGCCCCCATTACTGCAAGATAATCTCCTTGATGAACTTCAAGATTTAACCCATCTAGAGCTTTTACAATTAAATCCCCTTCTCCATAATGCTTGCTAACGTTTGAAAGCTTTGCGATGAGGTTACTCATAACGTTTAACCGATTGCCGCCTTATCAGCTGCCAGCGTTAAAGCTTCTTGAAGAATAGGTGTTCCCGCTACAGCACTGTTGGCCCATTGAAACAAAGGATTTGAGAGGATGCCTCCAATTGCTGTAACCAATACGCAGCTCAGTAAAGCAAATTTTAATGTAGGAATGCCAATTGATTTAAATTGAATTTTTGGATAAGTCTTTACTAGTTCAGATGCTTCTTGGGGTTCTTTTACTACCATCATTTTTATTACAGAAATATAGTAATAGATTGATATAACTGAAGTTACAAGACCAACTATTACCAAGAGATATTGTCCATCAGACCAACCTGCAAAAAACAGATATATCTTCCCAAAGAAACCAAGCATTGGAGGTATACCACCTAAGGAAAGTAGGCATAGACTTAGTCCTAAAGTAATTAAAGGATCTTTTTGGTATAGACCTGCATAATCTGCAATTCTGTCACTTCCAGTCCTAAGGGAAAAAAGAATTACGCAAGCAAAAGCCCCTAGGTTCATAAATAGGTATGAGGCCATGTAAAGAATCATTGCTGCATAACCCTCTTCGGTCCCACAAACCAGACCTATCATTACAAACCCGGCTTGTCCTATTGAGCTATAAGCAAGCATTCTTTTCATAGAAGTTTGCGCAAGTGCTACAACATTCCCTAGCGCCATACTTAGTACTGCGAGAACAGTAAAAAGAAGTTTCCATTGAATATCGAATGCACTAAAACAACCAACTAGAAGTCTTACTGCCAAAGCAAATCCAGCTGCCTTTGAACCAACAGAAAGAAAGGCAACTACAGGTGTAGGAGAGCCTTCATATACATCAGGAGTCCATTGATGAAATGGAACTGCAGCAATTTTAAAAGCAACAGTAGCCAGAATAAATACAAGAGCTAAAGCTGCTAAAGGAGTGGGACTGTTTTGGAGTGCTAACCCAATACTCTTTAGATTTGTAGATCCGCTTAGCCCATAAAGTAAAGATGCTCCATATAAGAAAACAGCAGCAGCAGCAGATCCTACTAAGAGATATTTTAGTGCTGCTTCAGAACTTCTTGCATCACGTTTCAGGTATCCTGAGAGCAGATAACTTGCGACTGAAAGTGTCTCTAAAGAAATAAAAATACTAATTAAGTCTGTAGATCCACATAAAAGCATTGCTCCTAAAGTTGCAGCTAAAAGAATTGCTGCATATTCACCTATAGGACTTTCATTTTGATCTGCGTATTCCCAGCTTATAAGAAGCGAGAAAAGTGTTGAAAGCGAAACTACGGCTCTAAATGCAATTGAGAAATTATCAGCAATAAAAGCTCCAATGAATGATGACTCAGGGATTGAATTCCATTGAGTAGCAAGAAGGACAAGTGATGTCCCTAAACCTGCATAACATATTGGTGGAGCCCATCTTTTGGCAGTTTCCTCTCCCGCAAGATCAACTAATAAAGTCCCGATTAAAGCTAATAGAACAAAACCCTCAGGGAGTATTGCTTTTGCGTTTAGCGAAAGATTTAACAAGTCTTCAGGAGCCGACATTGCTTGGTTAGTTAAAAAAAATAGTCCCATCTTTAGAGATGTTTTTAACAGAAAAGACCTGTGTCTAAACTCTAGCGATGTTATGAATTATGCCTTAGTTCTTAAAATGGTCTATGCATTTTGGTGGTTGATGCGATAAAGATGAGTAAAAGTATTTTGTTCGCCTGTGGCGCACACCTTGGTCATCGTAGAAAGTCCAACTAAGGCAAGAACTATAAAAAGCTTCTTGCCCAAAGACTTTCAAGTAATTGCCTCTATGGGCCATGTTAGGGATCTCCCAAAAGGAGCTGGTGAGATTCCTGCTGCAATGAAGAAAGAAAAATGGTCAAGAATTGGTGTTAACACAGCTGAAGACTTTGAACCTTTGTATGTTGTTCCAAAAGACAAAAAAAAGGTTGTAAGGGAATTAAAATCAGCTTTAAAAGATGCAAAAGAGCTTTTGTTGGCGACTGATGAAGACCGAGAAGGAGAAAGTATTAGCTGGCATTTATTGGAGCTTTTAAAGCCAAAGGTACCAACCAAAAGGATGGTTTTCCATGAAATTACTAAGCAAGCTATTACTAAAGCCCTTCAGAAGCCAAGAGATTTGGATATGGAGCTGGTTCATGCTCAAGAGACAAGAAGAATTCTAGATAGATTAGTTGGATATACTCTTTCTCCTCTTTTATGGAAAAAAGTTTCTTGGGGACTTTCTGCTGGACGAGTTCAATCAGTTTCTGTAAGACTTTTGGTAAATAGAGAGAGGGAAAGAAGAGCTTTTCAAAAAGCAAGTTATTGGGATTTGAAAACCACACTAGAAAAAAATAATATCCCTATAGATGCAAGATTGATTAATTATGGGGGACACAAAATTGCAATTGGAAGCGATTTTGATGAAAAAACAGGGAAAATTAAAACAGGTAGTAAGTCAAAACTTTTAAAGGAAAAGGAAGCTAAAGAATTAGCTGATTTATTTTCAAAAAATAAGTGGATAATTAAATCTGTTGAGAAGAAGCCAACAGTAAGGAAGCCTGTGCCTCCTTTTACTACAAGTACGCTGCAACAGGAAGCAAATAGGAAGCTCAGACTTTCTGCTAGAGAAACCATGAGATGTGCTCAAGGGTTATATGAGCGAGGGTTCATAACATATATGAGAACAGATTCAGTTAATTTGTCTCAGCAAGCAATTGGGGCTGCTCGCAAATGTGTTGAATTGAGATATGGAAAAGAATATTTAAGTGAATCGCCTAGGCAATTCACTTCCAGTACAAGAAATGCACAAGAGGCCCATGAAGCAATAAGACCTGCAGGTGAAAGCTTTCGTACTCCTAAGGATTCAGGTTTGAGCGGCAGAGATTTGGCGTTGTACGAACTTATTTGGAAGCGAACGGTTGCTAGTCAAATGGCTGAAGCTAGGTTGACAATGCTTTCTGTAGATATAAGCGTTTGCGATTCTATTTTTCGTGCTACTGGTAAAAATATTGATTTCCCTGGTTTCTTTAGGGCTTATGTTGAGGGCAGTGATGACCCAGAAGCGGCATTGGAAGGTCAAGAGATTATTTTGCCTTCTCTCTCTTCAGGAGATGAACTTATTCCAAAAAATATAGATGCCATTGGACATGAGACAAAGCCTCCAGCTAGATATAGTGAGGCTTCGCTAGTCAAGACTCTTGAAAAGGAAGGTATTGGTAGACCGTCTACTTATGCAAGCATTATTGGGACAATCGTTGATAGGGGATATGCATCATTAAATGCAAATTCTCTTGCCCCAACATTTACAGCATTTGCCGTAACGTCTTTATTAGAAGAGCATTTCCCTGATTTGGTAGACACAGCTTTTACTGCTCGTATGGAATCTTCTTTAGATGAGATTTCATCTGGTTCTATTAAGTGGCTACCTTATTTGGAATCATTTTATAAAGGGAGAAAAGGATTAGCGGCTCAAGTTGATAGAAGGGAAGGAGATATTGATGGTAAAGCTTATAGAAAAGTAGATCTTGAGGGCATAGCATGTACAGTTCGCATTGGTTCAAATGGACCTTGGCTAGAGGGAAAGAGGATTAATGAAAAAGGTGAAGAAGTTGATGCTAAGGGAAATCTTCCTATAGATATAACCCCAGGGGATCTTGATCAAGATAAAGTAAAGCAAATTCTTGATGGGCCTTCAGATTTAGGAACTCATCCTGAAACAGGTGAAAAGGTATATCTGCGTTTTGGTCCATGGGGCCCTTTTGTTCAACTAGGCGAAGCTGCTGATAGTAAAGAAAAACCTAGACGTTCATCTCTACCTAAGGATATAAAAACTCAGGAGCTTACTTTGGCTCAGGCTGTAAAACTTTTGAGCCTTCCAAGGATATTAGGCGATCATCCTGAGGGAGGAAAAATAGAAGCTAGAACAGGTCAATTCGGTCCTTATATTGTCTGGGATAAAGGGAATGGGGAAAAACCAGATAATAGATCTTTAAAAAAAGAAGATGATGTTTATGAAATTGAACTCAAAAGAGCACTTGAATTGTTGTCTATACCAAAACTTGGTAGAGGAGGAAGAATGGCTATAAGAGATTTAGGCTTACCAAAAGGAGACACTGAAAATATTCATGTTTATAACGGCCCATATGGACTTTATGTCAAACAAGGAAAAATCAATGCTTCCTTACCAAAAGATAAAAATGCTGATGAAGTGACAATTGACGAGGCGATTGAACTTATAAAAGCCAAGAAATCTACCAAATCAAAAAGAAGCTTAAAGAAAAAGAAGAGTTCTGTTAAATCAAACTCTAATAGACAAACTAAGACAACAAGTTCAAAAGGAAAATCTTTAAAGATTTCAAAATCCAAAGAGTAAATAATGAATTTATTTAAGGAAGTTTCTATTAAGAATTGGCTTTTAATTTTCGCTGAGATTATTCTATTCAGTTTTCTTCAATCATGCGCTGGAACTAATTTTGGCAAGAGATTAACCAATAGTTTTGATATTCCTTTGCAAGATTCTGACTCTTTAAATAATATGGGAAATAGAAAAATAGATAAGGATAATCAATTAGATAATAAGGGTAATAATCAATTAGTGAAAAAGGATGTAGAACTGAAAAGTAATAATATCTCATACTCTTCTAATGAGATTAAGAAAGTAGAATCTTCGTATAAAGATAGTAAATCATTTAAACTTAAGCCATATAGAATTATAATTAGACTTTATGAGGTTGATCCTTCTGCTCCTGCTCAAATAGTTACCAGTGCATTGAGAGATGCGGGAGTTAGATTTGAAGTAGAGAGAATAGAAAAGTTTGATATTGAAAACAAAGTAAAGAATTCATTTGAGAGGTAAATATTTTGCTTAATTTTAGAAATTATATAACTATAAGAAAAACCAACTTTCGCAAGCCTCTTTCAAGAAGACAAGCAATTCGATTGGTTGAGACCTCATTTTTAGCAGCAGCTTCTGCCTTGATATGGATAGCACTTTATTATTTGCCAATTGGAGGAGCTTTTTTCAGACTTGCATTGCCTTTGCCATTAGCTCTTTTGCAAGTGAGAAGAGGCCCTTCTTCAGGAATTGAAGGTACGTGTCTTTTAGTATTTCTTTTGATTGCACTTATGGGTCCAGTGAGAGGACCTTTGGTTATGTTCCCGTATGGATTTCTTTCTCTTTGGTTGGGATGGAGCTGGTTTAGGGGTATTAGTTGGTGGCTGAGTTGGGGGATAGGTGTTTTGATTGGTACATTAGGTTTTCTTATAAGAGTTTTTTTAGTTTCACTTCTTGTTGGCGAGAACCTTTGGATAGTTGTTCTTAGAGCAGGATCCCTATTGATAGAAAAAATTACAGCACCATTAAGTCTTACTTTTGTTCCAGATTTGTTTTCTGTTCAAATCGTTGCTCTCCTATTAGTTCTCTTTCAAGAGCTGATATTTGTTCTTACTTTGCATGCTGTGGCATTTTGGATTTTTCCAAAACTGCAAGCCCGAGTCCCAATGCCGCCTCGCGTATTAAATAATTTAATTTTGTGGGACCCAACTTGAATAAGTTAGATATAAGTGCTTCTAATTTAAATCTTCCTAAGGGATGTAAAGCCTTTGGTGAAGTGGCAACATCATCTTTCTTATTAGATCGCTGGATTAGGATTTGGAGTAATTCTATTAATGAAATAAATAGTCTTTTAGTATTGGCAGGCTCCAAAACTGCTGAAATAGAAGGCGTTTCTTCAGCAGGTGCTACAAAAGAGTCGCGACGTTATACAGCTATTGCAGATGCTGAATTGCTTTTAAGAGGTCCTTCTCAATCAAGAAAATGGCCTTTACCTCCTCTTCCTGCAGGCGTGTCGCCTGCTCTCATCAGTCATGTTGCTTCTCGGTTGATGGGGCTGAAGCCATTGATTGTTAGCACTGGGTTAATTCAAACGCCTTCTTTCTGTCATCTGATCGCTTCGTCTAATGGGCCTTCAAATTGTTTGACGACTGGAAAGGCTATGCATTTGAAGCGTGTAGATCTTCTATGGGATAAAGGATTTTCAATGGGCATGAGTTTTACTAAACCACTTTTATTAGCAGAATGTGTGCCAGGAGGAACGACAACTGCACTTGCAGTATTAACTGGCATAGGACTCTCTGTAGGAGAATTAATTAGTGGAAGCAACCGTAATCCAGCAATGCAATTAAAGAAGAGTTTGGTAGAACAGGGACTATTGGCTGCAGAACTAGGTAGTCATCCAATGCCGAAGAATGTATTGGCTGCAGTTGGGGATCCATTCCAACCATTTGCAGTTGGATTGCTTATGGGAGCGAGACACGCTGCTCAACCAGTTATATTAGGCGGAGGAAGTCAGATGGTAGCTATTTTGGCAGTTGCATTGGCTTCTATTGATTCATCTTTAAGAAATGAATTTTTAAAAGATATCTCAATTGGAACAACTGCATGGCTTGCTGAGGAGATTATTTCTTCTACCAAGACTCAGAGTGAATTTCCTCTTTTAATTAAGGAAATAGAAAAGTTCTTTGATGTATCGCTTTTATGCTTATCTTCAGGATTAAATTTCTCAGGTAGTTCTAAGAAGGTTTTGAGAGATTATGAACTGGGATTTATAAAAGAAGGTGTAGGAGCTGGTGCTTTTTCATTATTAGCACAACTTAATGGCTTTAGTTGTAAACAATTGGTTGAACAGTGTGAACTTGCGGTTGATCAATTAAATGAAAATACATAGCTATATTGCTAATTGCTATTAGGGTTTAGATTATGATGGATATCAGCACCTTAGGAAGAAGAGAATTCCTTCGTTTGGCAGCATTGACAGCCTTGCTAGGTTTGTCTGGATGTTCTTTTGCGAATAGTAAACCTACCTTAAGGTTGTCGAGAGGTGTTTTGCCAATAGATTTTTTGCAAGCTTTACAAGAACCATGGAGATATAAGTATTTCCATTCAGATCTAGGCCTTTCCCAGGACAAATTTCCTTTTAATAAAAATGACGATTTAACAGCTTTAGGTGATGGTTGGCTTAAACATATTCCGTTTGAATTATTCCAGACTATTGAAGCACCAGAGATTTCCAGGAACTTAAGCACACAAGCTATTGATTTCTTAGACAGTTTTAAATCCAATATTTCATCACGAATATTGCCTATAGGGGTTAGCCCTTGGGTCTTGATTTTTAGAGGAGGAGAAGAATTTCTTGCTGGAGCAAGAGATTCATGGGAAGTTCTTTTAGACCCTCTTCTTAGGGATCAGGTAGTGCTTCCTAGTAGCCCTAGGGTCATTATGTCTTTAGCAGATAGAATGAATCAACTTGATTCATTAAGGCTTTTAAGGTTGCAAGCAAGAATATATGATGATCGCAATGGCTTAAACTGGTTGTTGTCTGGCAAGGCGAAAGTAGCTGTTTTACCTTTGCAGACTTGTTTAAATACACTTGCGGCTGACCCTCGGTTGAATATTGTAGTACCCAAACAAGGAGCCCCTTTAAATTGGACAGTTTTATTGCAGTCAAAGCTTTCTAAAGAGCTATTGCCATCTAGTTGGGTTAAAAAATCATGGAAGGTGCCCTTAATGATTAAATTACTTGCAAAAGGATTAATACCTCCTATTGACTACTTAGAAGTTGTTAAGGTGATTAATTATCTTCCCAAAAAATATCATTCTATCTATAATTCTCAAGAGTCTTTTCAAAGGTCATGGTCATTGCCATTGTTAAATAACACAGAGGAAAAGTTTCTTGAGGATAAGTGGATTGACTCATCTCCATAGCCTCCTGACCGGATTGCCCTGCAATTCTTCATTGGTATTACTTAAAAGACTTGGTATGTCTAGACTATAGGGACATCGAGGCAAGCAATCTCCGCATTTTATACATGCACTACCGTTCTTTTTCTCCCACCAATGACCTGCCTGACCAATTAGATTATATCTTTCTTTTGCAAATGTTTTTAAGTCTAGCCCAATAGCGAGATTTCGTAGGCGTAGAATTTCAGGGATTGGTATTTCCTCAGGACATGGCAAGCATTTTTTGCATTGTCCACAAAATGTTTCACCTAATCGACTTTTCATTCTATTAAACATATTTTCAATGGCTCTTTTCTCTATTCCTTTTAGCGGATCATTAGAATTAATAAGCTTTTTTGCAAGGGAAAAATCTTCAATTTTGTGAGCACCAAGAGTAAGAGTACTAATACCCTGTCCTAAAAGAAATCTATAAGCTAGTTCAAGTGGCAATATGGGATAACAGTCTTCAATAAGTGTTGTACTTGGGAGGTGTAAATGACCTCCTTTGTCTGCAGGTGAAATAGCCATAACTCCCATGCCTTCTGTTAAAGCTTTCAGAGCAAGGGGCATTCGACTTTGGTCTAATAAATGCAGGTGAAGACTGCAAAACTGAAACTGACGGCTGTTAATTGCTTCTTCAATTAAATTTAAAGACCCATGAGAAGTGAAACCTACCTGTCCAACTAGCTCCTCATTTTTGGCCCATTTAAGTAATTTAGCCCCTTCACCTTTTAGGGCCCAGTCCAAATGTTTAGGTAAATTGAGTCCATGGATTGCCAGATTATGAATCTTTTGAATACCTAACCTCTTTAAAATTCCTTTTATTTGCGTTTTACCATCTGAAATTCCAATTTCTGGCAAAATTTTACTTGTGATTATCCAATTGCCCTCAGGTTTAATTCCATCTGCCTTAAGTTTTTTTAAGGATTCGCCTAAAAAAAATTCAGCAGGTCCATATGCTGGAGCTGTCTCTATATGATTAATTCCTGCCAAACAAGCTTCTTTAGCAACCAAATACATTTGCTCTATTGATTCAATTGCTCTCATAGTCCCTAAGGTGAAGAGGCTAATCTCAGGTCCTATACCAAATCGATTACGTTTAGCTTTCATTCAACTGGGATTTGAGTTTCTTTCATCTGGCATCTGGAGAGTTTTTTTGTTAGAACTTTTCTTTGATTATGACTAAGTATTTTTTGTTTTGTTCTTTTTAAAATGTTTACAGGTCTAATTCAATCAGTAGGGACAATTCATCTCCATGGTAAAGGAGTTTTGATAGAATCTCATTCTTCTTTTTTACCATTAGTTCTTGGAGAGAGTATTTCTGTAGATGGTGTTTGCTTAACGGTTTCTGGGTTGCGAGATAATTCTTTCTTTGCAGATATAAGCGAAGAAACTCTAAAAAGGACTACTCTTGGAGAAAAGTCTAAGAAGCAAGGATTTGTAAATTTAGAAAAAGCATTGAGGCTCTCAGACCGACTTGGAGGACATTTAGTGAGTGGACATGTTGATGGTGTAGGTAAGGTTGTTAATTTAAAGTCTTTGTCAAACTCCTGGGATTTAGAAATTGCTTGGGAGGAGAGTATATTTTCAAAATATATATGCGATAAAGCAAGTATTGCTATTAACGGTGTAAGCCTTACTGTTTCTGAAAAAAAACAAAAAGGTGATGTTTTTAAAATTGCTGTAATTCCCCACACTTGGTCAAATACTTCATTGCAATATTTAAAAGAAGGGGAGATTGTAAATCTTGAAGCCGATCTTATGGCTAAATATGCAGAAAGCCTATTGAAATATGACTTTGTAGGCTTTAAACAACGAGAAGCACCTAAGGAGTCTTCTGATTTGTCCGATGATTGGTTAATAAAAAATGGTTATTGATAATATTTTAATTGTCCAAGCAAGATGTCTAATAACGCAAATCTTATATTTATTTGATTTCTAGAGTTTTTCCACCTAGAGGAAGTAAACATATGGCTCCAGAATCTTTCCTTACATCAATTCTAAATTCCTGGCCTGGTTCTAGGCCAAGTTTTTTTGTATAGGCATGACCTATTAGAAGATTCCCATTCCCATGCACCTTGGTACGGAATTCTGCTTGCCGACCTCGTGAAGATCTATTACCAGGCCTCCCAGGTCCATTAGAGCGAAGCTTGTATCCTTTTGCTTGGACCAATGCTCGGTAGAAGCTTTTACGTAAAACCCTACCGCTTGGACCTACATAACCGCAGCCTCTTGCGATTTCATCCTCAGAACATTTGCTCAGTGATCTGGCTTTGTTGAGTAATTCTTGACCTACCAGCATGTAATAGTTCTATTAGTTTCTATTAATTCTGACGAATAACTGCAATTGTGGCAATAAACCTCTTTAAATTAATTTGTTTATTATCAAGAATTAAAGATTAAAGAAGATAGAGAATGATGAATAAAACCACCCATATCCCATCAACAAAATGCCAATAGAGTTCTGCTGCCTCAAAAGGGAACCTATTGGTTTTTGTAATTCGTCCACCTGGAGAACGTGATTGCCACCAAATAATTAAAATCATTATTGCCCCTAAAGTCACATGAAGCCCATGGAAGCCTGTTAAGGCGTAAAAAGTGCTTGCATAGAGGTTGTCGGTTAGTCCAAATGGGAGGGTAAAATATTCGAACATTTGACTTATCAGGAATGCCACTCCAAGTCCTGCCGTAATAAGTAGCCAGTATTGACATTTCTTCGAGTTATTTTCTTCTAAATATTTGCCTGCCTTGTGAAACGTTGCACTACTAACTAACAATAAAATAGTATTTAAAGTTGGAAGGGGAAGTTCTAGTTCATAAATAGCGTCTGGAAGCAAAGGATTAACTGCTTTGAAAGTTAGATACGCTGCAAAAAATCCAGCGAAAGTCATTCCATCTGCAATAAGAAAAGTTATAAGACCAAATAATCTATGATCCGCATGCTCCTCTTTGCTTGATATAACCTCATTCGACTTTTTATTTAGAGGGGAAACTGTTGTCATTACAATTAATTCTCAAGGATGGAATCTGGAGAGTTCTTGGTTTCTTGCTTCTTTCCATAACCATATGGCTCAGTAACAAGAGGAGCTTCCCCAATCCAGTTTTCAACTGGTGGTGGTGAGCTGGTTAACCATTCTGGTGTTAATGCTTTCCATGGATTATCTCCAGACTCTTTCCCTTTAAAAGTGCTATAGAAAATATTCCAAAGGAAAGGGAGAGTGCTTAGGGCCATTAGTAGGGCTCCAAAACTACTTATTTGATTTACAAAAGTAAATTGAGGGTCATATTCTGCTACTCGTCTAGGCATTCCATTAAGACCTAACCAATGTTGTGGTGCAAAACATAGATTAAAGCCAATGAAGGTTATTGCGAAATGAATTCTGCCAATAGTTTCGTTAAGCATTTTGCCTGTGAACTTTGGATACCAGTGATAAATGGAAGAGAAAATCACAAAAACAGACCCCCCATAGACTATGTAATGGAAGTGTGCAACTACAAAGTAGGTATCATGAACGTGAACATCAAAAGGAACTTGTGCTAAAGCAACTCCAGTAATTCCACCTAATACAAAATTAACTATAAATCCACAAGAAAATAGAATAGCGCTATTTAAAGAAATACGACCTCCCCAAAGAGTAGCAACCCAGTTAAAAAACTTTATTCCTGTTGGCACTGCAATGAATGCCGTGGCAATTGTGAAAAATAATCTCATCCATGGTGGTGTGCCACTAGTAAACATATGGTGAGCCCAAACAACAAGTCCTAAAATTACTATTGCCATTATTGAGTAGACCATCGTTGAGTAACCAAAAAGTGGCTTTCTACAATGAACAGGTAGAATTTCGCTTACTAGGCCAAATGCTGGTAGAACCATTATATAAACAGCTGGATGAGAATAAAACCAGAAAAGGTGCTGATAAACAATTACATTTCCACCAAGGCTCGGATTGAAAAAACCCGTATGAGCAACAATATCGAAACTTAAAAGTATTAGTGTACCTGCCAAAACAGGAGTTGATAGGACTACTAATATGCTTGTTCCTAGCATTGCCCAGCAATACATAGGCAACTGCATTAATTTTAGCCCTGGTCTGCGAAGCTTGAGAATAGTTGCTATGAAATTAATACCGCCAAATATAGAGCTTCCTCCTAATAAGAGAACACTTATTATCCAAACAATTTGACCTGCTGCTGGAGTTGTAATGCTTAGAGGCGGATAGGCTGTCCAGCCTGATTGAGCTGCACCATTTATAAAATAACTCGAAATTAACATTAAGCCTGCTGGAGGAATTAGCCAGAATGCCACTGCATTTAGGCGCGGGAATGCCATATCACGAGCACCAACATAAAAAGGGATCAGATAATTTCCAAAAGCCCCGTTTACGACTGGAACAATCCATAGGAAAATCATTATTGTTCCATGCAATGTTAGGACTTGGTTGTAGACGTCTCTTGCCATGAAATCGGACATTGGACTTGTTAGTTCTATCCGTATAGCTCCAGCTAGTAATCCACCAATTAAGTAAAAAATAAAACCGCAAATCAAATATTGAAGGCCTATAACTTTATGGTCAAGACTAAAGCTGAAATAGCGTAACCAACCAGTTGGCTGAAGTTTTTTAATATTGTTTTCTGTTGAGGGAGGGATAGAGATGCTCACAGTTCTACCTCGGTCTGTTTTGAATTTTTTTTGAACCAAGCATCATATTCTTCCGGCTCTTCTACTACAACAGTGGATCGCATCCCTCCATGATAAGGGCCACATAATTCAGCGCAAATTATTGGATATCTTCCAGTTCTAGTAGGTGTGAAATTCAATATAGTTGGTTGACCTGGTATTACATCTTGTTTAAGGCGAAACTCGGGGACCCAAAAGGCATGAATAACATCTTTTGATTCCATCCTCATGGTTATTGGTTGACCTACTGGAACATGTAGCTCTCCTGAAATGATTTCTCCTTTTGGATAATTAAATAGAAAAGCAAATTGCATCGCTGTTAGCTCAACATTAATAGGGAAGTCTCTTGATGTATTGCTTTCTTGTTTTGATGATCCAATTCCACCCCAGACTTTCTCTTGAGAAGAAATTGAGTGATGACTGTGCATATCATTGCTAAGAATTTGCATACCTCCCATTCGGTCATATATGTCGTAGCTATAAAGACCAACAAACAAAATTACGACTGCGGGCACAGCTGTCCAGAAAATCTCAAGGGGGAGATTATCCTCGATTGGCAAACCATCTCCTTCTTCTCCTGGCTTCCTTCTGAATTGAATAAGGCTATAAATGACTAGAGCTGTCATTCCAATAAACAATATTGTCCCAATAACAAAAAGCACATTAAATAATTCGTCGTATATAGGCGCGTTAGTACTAGCCACAACTGGCAATAAGCTGAGATTATTGTTTGCCCAAATGCAACAAACAATTAGCGCGATACTAATTAAAATCGCATATATAGCTGTTCTTGGCAGCAATACGAACTAGGCTCCTGCGGTATCTTTATCCAAGCTAAACAGAATTCCTGCTTTGCGCATTATGTGATTTCTTTTCTAAGATTAATTGAATATATTTTCTTTTTTTAGGGTCTTTTTTGTCTTTTTGGGGTGTTAATTAAACTTTTTCTGTCAGGAATGGGAGACTTTATAGTGTTTTTAGTTGTACTCCTAAAAAATACTATGACTTTATCTTTTTGATGGCTAGCTTTTTCTATAAGCAATACTTTTCATACTTGCGTTGAGTTTGAACAGCTTGGATCCACAACTTATAAGAAATTTTCTTGGGAAGCTATCAGCTCATATTGTTGTAGCTCTAGTTGCTCTAGTTGCCATTGGTGGAGCAACACGAGTTATGGAAGCAGGCCTTGCCTGTCCAGATTGGCCTTTGTGTTACGGATCATTTTTTCCGAAAGGACAAATGAATTTAAAAGTTTTTCTGGAGTGGTTTCATAGGTTAGATGCTTTTTTTGTTGGTATAGCTATATCTCTGCAATTTATTCTTTCTTTGCTTTATAAATATTTTTTACCCCGTTGGTTGCCATTGTTTAATGGATTCATCCTCTTGTTAATTGTTTTACAGGGAGGCCTTGGTGCTTTAACTGTTATTGATCTTTTACCTTCAATAGTAGTTGTCAGTCATATGCTTTTTGCTTTAACACTTGTTGCCTTGATGAGTGGACTCACCCAAATATTGTTGTCTCCTAATGGAATAGAATCACCACTTTGGTGGAAGTTTTTAAGTAGGAGCTCTCTTGTAATTGTGATTGCTCAGAGTTTGATTGGCAGCAGAATGGCAACTACTTGGGGGGCTCAAAGTTGTGTGAATAATGGAATTAATTGTAAGTTGCTTGAAATGCATAGAATTTCTGCATTCCCTGTTTTAATAGCAGTCCTTATATTTGTTTTTACTTGTATTTTATTAGGCGGTTGGTTTCGTTCTCAATGGCCGTGGCTTCTATTTCTGCTAACTCTATTGGGAATGCAAATTTTTCTTGGTATTTTTTCAGTCAATTTAGGTTTAAATGAACCTTTGGTAAGGGTTGCTCATCAGCTAATTGCATCTTTGTTGGTGGCATTTTTGTCAGCACTTAGTTGTCGCGGACCTAATAGAAAACCTGTAATTTATCGACAAAAGCTTCAAAATAATTCTTTGGAGGTTTGTCATGGTTAGTTCAACTTCTCAGGCACTTAATGGCTCTCTTGGTCGAGATCAAGTTGTGCCTTCAAGAGCAAAAGTAAAACTTCCAGCTTGGCTAGAGGTAGCAAAGCCTCGACTAATACCATTGTTATTGGCAACAACAATTGGAGGTATGGCCTTAAGTGAAGGTTGGCCTGTTCCTTCTCCAAGGCTGGCATGCACTTTGGGAGGCGGTGCACTTGCTGCTGCAGCTGCTGGTGCTCTTAATTGCCTTTGGGAGCAAGATTTGGACGGCCGTATGAAGAGGACAAGCTCTAGGGCATTACCTTCTGGAAGATTATCTCCTTCAGCTGTTTTTGCAGGAGCAATTTCTTGTACTTTGGCGGCTTCGATTCTTCTTGTTAGTGGAGTTAATTGCTTGGCGGCTGGTCTCTCATTGTTGGGATTATGTAGTTATGTACTGCTTTACACGGCATTTTTGAAGCCTCGAACATCACAAAATATTGTAATAGGCGGAGTTGCCGGGGCTATCCCTCCATTAGTAGGTGCAGCTGCCGCAACCGGTCATATAGGACTTAGTGGTTGGTGGCTTTTTTCGCTTGTAATGGTTTGGACTCCTGCTCATTTTTGGGCTTTAGCAATCCTTCTTAAAGAAGATTATGAGTCTGTAGGAATACCAATGTTGCCAGTAGTTAAAGGATCTATTGTTACTGCTAAAGCTATTTTGCAATATGGTTGGGCAACTGCTTTATTGAGTTGGTTGGGTGTATTTGCTCTACCGGAGGGGGGACTTTTATATGGATTATTATTGATTCCTTTTAATTTTCGATTGATTCAGATGGTCAATAGATTAGCTGATGACCCAGAAGATCTCAAACGTGCAAAGGGGCTGTTTAGATGGTCTATTCTTTATATGTTTGGCATTTGTCTGTTACTTGTTATTAGCCGCTTAGAGTTGGCTAATCAATTTCATTCTCAGGCCATCTATCTTTTGTCTAATATGAAAAGTGTTTTGGCACTTGTTTAAAAAACTTTTTTCAAATCAGAAAAAAACACACTTTATTTGAATTTATTCTCTAGATTCTTATAAGTTGCTCAATGATATCTTTTTGATGCCTTTGGTGGTACTTCAGAATCTAGTTAAGTCATATGGGCCTATAAAGGCTCTTAGTAATCTGAGTCTGGAAATTCCTCAAGGTTCTTTTTTTGGCCTTCTTGGTCCTAATGGATCTGGGAAGAGTACTACGCTTAGAATCCTTTGTACTTTGTTAGAACCTGATTCAGGTGAAGTTTTAGTAAATGGAGAAAATGCTTTAAAAAACCCTAGGAATATAAGAAGTAAAATTGGTTATGTTGCTCAAGAAGTAGCAATAGATAAGATTCTTACTGGTAGGGAATTGCTGCAACTTCATGGTGATCTTTACCATTTGCGTAAAGAATATAGAGAACAGCGAATAAAAAATTTAATTGAAAATCTTGAGATGAATGATTGGATTGATCGAAGGTCTGGTTCTTATTCTGGAGGCATGAGAAGACGGCTTGATCTTGCAACTGGTTTAATGCATGAACCCGATTTATTGGTTCTGGATGAACCTACTGTTGGATTAGATATTGAAAGTCGTGCAACAATATGGTCTTTATTAAAAGAGTTGAACAAAGGAGGCAAAACGATTCTTCTAAGTAGTCATTATCTTGAGGAGGTTGATGAGCTTTCGGATCAGATGGCAATTATTGATGCAGGTCGAGTTATTGCACAGGGGACTCCTGATGAATTAAAAAAGAACTTAGGTTGTAATAGAGTAACTCTTAAAGTAAGAGAGTTTAGTAATGAAATTGAAGGGGAAAAAGTCAAAGAGTTAATCAAAAAGTTGGATGGTTTACATAATGTTGTTGTAAATAGAGCCCAGGGCTACTCTCTTAATTTCTTTGTTGATACATCAGATACTTTGCCAATATTACGTAGTCAATTGAATGAACAAGGATTTGAGATATTTGCAATTTCAGAAAGTCGTCCAACTTTAGATGATGTGTACTTACAGTCCACTGGTAAAACTCTTATGGATGCCGAACTTGAAGTTGCTAACAAGAGAGATCTTAAAAAAGAAGCAAAACAGTCAATGAGATGAGAATTTTGAAAAACTGTATTTATCTTTAAATTATATGAGCAAAACTTTTTCACCTTCTTCCTCTGGATTTTCTTTGGAAAACAACAAATTAGAGTTTTTGGAAATTCGTCAAGAGGTTTTCGCCTTAACTAGAAGGCTGTTTTTGCAGTTATATAGGAGACCTTCGACTTTGGTTGCTGGAATACTTCAGCCATTAATTTGGCTTGTTTTGTTTGGAGCTCTTTTTGAAAATGCTCCTAGTAATCTTCTCCCTGGAGGTATTGTTTATGGAAAATTTTTAGGTGCAGGAATAATTGTTTTTACAGCATTTAGTGGTGCTCTTAACGCAGGACTACCGGTTATGTTTGATCGTGAGTTTGGGTTCTTAAATCGTTTACTGGTTGCACCATTAAGGAGTAGAAGCTCTATTGTTATCGCTTCTGTAATTTATATAGCAACTCTTAGTATTTTACAAAGTTTTGTCATTATGGGAGCTGCGTTTTCCCTTGGTTATGGCTTCCCTAATTTTTATGGTGTTTTGTTAGTCCTGATAACGCTTTTAATATTAGTTTTTGGAGTTACAGCTTTAAGTCTTGGATTGGCGTTTGTTTTGCCAGGCCATATTGAGCTTATAGCAGTAATTTTTGTAGCCAATCTTCCTTTGTTGTTTGCTAGTACTGCTTTAGTTCCAATTTCTTTCATGCCTCCATGGTTGGGCTGGCTAGCTGCCCTAAATCCTCTTACCTTTGCTATAGAACCTATTCGAGCTGCTTATAGTGGCTCCCTAGACTTAGGAAGTGTTCTTATTCACGCTCCTTATGGAGAAGTGACAGGGTATGGATGTTTACTTATTTTGACGATCCTAACTGCTGGATTGTTCATTGCTATTCGTCCTCTCTTGAATCGCAAACTCACTTAGCTAATGTTTGAACCAATGGCATCAGATTTTATTTCTTTGCGTAAAGAGCAACTTTGTATTCAGATCTCTGAGGCAAGAGAAGTTGGAGAACAAGGCCAACTCCTTTGGTTGAGATCTCAATGGGTCCATCGTTATGGACTGGATACGCTCCAAGAGACAGAAAAACAAGAGAAAGTTTTAACAGTTGTTAAAGATTTGCCTGAGGTTAGAATTTCTACTGAGAAGAATTTTGAAGACGTTGATTCTATCGCTTTTGAAGATTCTATAAATAATAAAGAAGATGAAGTTGTTTTATTAGAAGCAGAAACTTTGTCTACAGGTGATTTGCTTGCAATTAATGAGGCGCAATCTAAAGAGTCTTTAGAACAGACATCTGAAGCAATTGTAAATGAAGTAATAGAACGCTCATCTACACAAAATAAGCCTGTTGTTTTGCTATCACCTCCAATACCATCTATAAACCATTTCAGGAGATGGTTGCCTTCATTAGATAATGAATTACCTAAAGCCTCATAAATAAGGTTCTAGGTAATATGTAATTTTATTTTTAGAAGAAGTTAGTTTTTTTAATTACATCATTCCAGGCATGCCCATTCCACCCATTCCAGGCATGCCCATTCCACCCATTCCACCCATTCCACCCATAGGATCTCCACCTGTTTCAGCAGCAGGCGGTTCTGGCTTGTCAGCTATAACCACTTCAGTTGTAATGAGTAGTGATGCAATTGATACGGCATCTTGAAGAGCAAGTCTTATTACTTTGACTGCATCAATAATTCCTGCAGAAATTAAGTCTTCATATTCTCCAGTGGCAGCATTAAACCCTTTACCTAGACGTTGAATTTCTGACACTACAACATCCCCATTCTCCCCAGCATTTATAGCGATTTGTTTTGCAGGGGCAGATAAAGCTTTTTTCACAATTTCTACACCAGTAGATTGATCTCCATTTAATTTTTTTGAAAGTGATTCTAGGTTGGCACCTAATTTAATAAGTGTAGTGCCTCCCCCTGCAACAATTCCTTCTTCTACTGCTGCTCGAGTTGCGTTTAATGCATCCTCTATTCTTAATTTACGATTTTTCAGTTCAGTTTCTGTTGGAGCGCCTACTTTTATAACGGCTACACCACCTGCAAGTTTTGCAATGCGTTCGTTTAATTTTTCTCTGTCGTAATCCGAATCTGTTTGATCTAACTCTCTCTTGATTGAGGCTACTCTTGCCTTAACTTCTTTTTGAGTATCATCGTTTGCAACTATTGTTGTTGAGTCTTTGGTTATAGTTATTTTTCTTGCTTTGCCTAAGTCTGAAAGAGTTACTTTTTCTAAACTCATAGCTTTATCCTCACTAATCAAGGTTCCATTTGTAAGGACAGCTATATCTGCAAGTGCAGCTTTACGTCTTTCGCCGAAAGAAGGAGCTCTTACAGCAGCGACTTGAATAACTCCACGGTTTTTATTTACTACTAATGTTGCCAGAGCTTCCCCATCAACTTCTTCGGCCAAAATTATTAGAGGAGAAGAGCTTTTTTGGACTGTCTCTAGAACAGGCACTAGATCATTTATAGAGCTTATTTTTTTGTCAGTTATTAAAAGTAACGGATTTTCGAATTCACAAATTTGTCTATCTGAATCAGTCACAAAGTATGGAGAGCTATAACCTCTATCAAATGCCATGCCTTCTGTTATCTCTAATTCTGTATTTAAGGATTTTGATTCTTCAACAGTAATTACACCATCAACGCTGACTTTATCCATTGCTTCTGCAACCATTGCCCCGATTTCTTCGTCTCCACCAGCACTAACAGTTGCAACTTGCAGAACTTTTTGACCACTAATCTCTTCGCTTTGTTTTTGTAGATTTTCAACGATATTAGAGACAGCTTTTTCCATACCTCTACGAATTTCTATTGGACTTGCTCCAGCGGCAGTGTTTTTAAGACCTTCGTGGACCATTACTTGAGCTAGAACTGTTGCAGTTGTTGTGCCATCTCCAGCTTGATCTTTTGTCTTAGAGGCAACTTGCTCGATTAGTTTTGCCCCTATATTTTCGAAGGGATTCTCAAGTTCTATATCTTTGGCAATAGTTACCCCATCATTAACGATGTCAGGAGCTCCAAATTTCTTTTCAAGTACAACATTTCTTCCTTTGGGACCAATTGTTACTTTTACAGCATCAGCAAGGGAATTCACACCATTTTCAAGGGCACCTCTTGATTCTTCTGAAGATTTAATGATTTTGGACATTTTTGTTAGAAGCTTTTCACATTTCACTTAACACTCTTACGAAAAGTGAGATGTTAATAAGTGGGGAAATCCGAATCCTTTTAATTTTTAGATTCAAATAATGCTTAATTCCATATAGCGGTATAAGGTTTCAAGTATGAATGATTCTGGGACGCTGTTTTTTATATTGATGGCTGGGCTTGCTGGGACAATGACTTTGATTTATTTTCCTTTAAGACTTTTCTTAACTGCGACTTCTAGAAGTAGAAGATTAAAGCTATTGCAACGTATCCGTAAGTTGCGAGATGAACTTGGTCAACCTATTGAATAAATTTAAATGAAGTTATAGTAATCTTGAGAAAATAATTCTTCAGATTCGATTTGCTCAGTGATTTCGTTGAATTTAGAAGAAATTTATATTTAAGAAAGATCAAAGACCAAACTGATTAATTTTTTATTTGCTGCCATGCATAGCACAGGGCATCCAAAAATTTCCCATGCGATGAACCCCTCTACAACCAATCTTTTTAGCTTGTTTTTCTGCTTCTATTCTTGTGGAATAAACAATATCGTTTTTGAAATCACCATGACTTGAATGTTTTTCAGATTGATGGACCGAACCATGGTGGGCATGGCTTCTTCCGCCAGGAGTCCACTCCCAAATCCCCATAGTGGTTAAGCCTGCTGATATAACCCCCATGCCAACTACTGAGGCATTGATAACACCCATAGCTACCACACCTAAAGAAATAACCCCCATTGGAACTACCCCAATTGTTATAACCCCCATGGGAACAATCCCTATAGAAACAAAACCTAACGGTGCAATTCCAATAGCAATTTTTTTAGGTTTGCTTCCACAATGTTGGTTTTCTTCTATTTGTTCTTTTTCTGAGTTTTGATTTGACATGGATATTTGGCTTTATTTAGTGGTTGTGATGGTTGGAACATGGCATCCATTTCTTGTCCATCTTGTGTGCACCTGAACAGCCATATTCTTTTGCAGCTTTTTCTGCAGCTGCTTTTGTATTAAAAAGTGCTTTCTTTGAGCCAGCACTTGCATGTTCTTGAACTAATGAAAAAGTTAAAGAAATAAAAACAAAAGTCAGTAAACTCTTTACTTTTAATAGTTTGAGAAGGTTGTGATTCAAATTAATTTAACTGCTACCATAAATACTAGGCAAGATTTTTTTTAAAGCATAGTTTTATTAGGTTACAAAATTATTTTTAAATAGAATTAAGTAAAGGATTAAATCGAATATTAAATAACTAGATTTAACTATTTTCAATATGTTCAATAGCTAACTAAAATCATCAATATTATTATTTTGACTATGCATTCTTTGAAATATAAGAAGGACCTTCTTTCATACTAATTGGGATAATATTAATCCGAAATAGATATTTTCAGGTGCTTTTGCTCAGTTTTCTAAGGTTCCTAACTCATAACCATACCACCGTCTACCTGTAAAACTTGTCCAGTTATATATGACGCAGCTTTATCAGAAGCTAGAAATCTTACTGCCCCGGCAACATGTTCTGGATCTCCAAAGTGTCCTAAAGGAATGGCTGAAAGGATTTGATCTGCATGTAGATCTTTTGTCATATCTGTTTTGATGAATCCAGGTGCAACAGCATTGACTGTTATACCTCTGCTAGCAAATTCTTTTGCAGTGCTTTTCGTAAGTCCAATGACGCCTGCCTTGGCTGATGCATAATTAGATTGTCCTGCATTACCCATAAGACCAACAACAGAAGTAATGTTAATTATCCTGCCTTGTTTTCTTTTTAGCATTGTTCTTGAAACTGCTTTTGTGCATAAGAAAACCCCAGTTAAATTCAGGTTGATTACAGATTGCCAATCTTCTGTTTTCATTCTCATCAATAGACCATCATTTGTAATACCAGCATTGTTTACCAAAATATTAATCTGACCACTTTTTTCTAATACTGTATTTATCAATTTTTCTACAGAGGACTCGTTTGAAACATTTGCTTGGACTGAGTAAGCCTTGCCTCCTAACCTCTCTATCAATGAAACTACTTCTTTTGCGCTTTCAGGTGAGCTTGAATAGTTGACAACTACCTCTGCACCAACTTCGGCCAGGCTTAAAGCAATTGCTTTTCCTATCCCTCTGCTAGCACCAGTGATGATGGCAGTTTGACCTTTGAGAAGAAGAGATGCTGAAGTCATGCGACGATAATTTGTTGCTTTGATTAAATTTGATCAAAGTACTTTGTACTTAGCCTTATAAATTAGAGCAGTATTGTTTAAGTTGAAAGATTTTAACGACATTCTTAAAAGGAGTGAATTTTGCATTTATTAATTGCTGCTGCTGGTAGTGGGAAGCGAATGGGAGGGAATCGTAACAAGTTACTTCTTGAAGTCGCTGGTCGCCCAGTATTGTCATGGACTTTGGAAGCAATAAAGTCAGCCAAATCTATTAAATGGATTGGGATTGTAGGACAACCCTGTGATAAGGAATTAATAATATCTATTACTAAGCAATTCTCCATGATGATCCATTGGATAGATGGTGGAGATACACGCCAACAATCTGTTCAGAGAGGCTTGGCTGGGTTGCCTCCTGAAGCTGAGTTCGTTCTTATTCATGATGGTGCAAGATGTTTGGTAGAACCTGAGTTGTTAGATAAATGCTCTGAATTAGTTAAGGAAGGGATTGCTGTTATTTCTGCTACCCCAGTCACTGACACAATAAAGAAAGTATCTAATGATGGATTTATTCTTGATACACCAAACAGGTCAGAATTATGGGCTGCACAAACTCCTCAGGCTTTTTGCGTCTCTGAACTAAAGAAGGGGCACGAGCAAGCTCTTCTTAATAATTGGAAGGTAACAGATGACGCGTCACTATTTGAAAAACTTGGATGGCCTGTGAAGGTTGTTGAGTCCCTTCCTTCTAACATTAAGGTTACAACTCCCTTTGATCTCGTTATTGCAGAGGCTTTAATTTCTAAGAGGGCTGAATGCTAAGACTCCCTTTGTAGCAATCTATAGTAGCTCCCCACCCAAGAGGGAGTGCTGCATTACCATGGCAATGACCAACAGGAAGGTTTGCAAGGATAGGAATGTTTAAGTCCATGCACCGATCTTGAAGGATTTCTTTAATAGTAAATATTTGCTCATGATCTTCTTGCTCTTCATGAGCAGAAAATTTTCCTAATCCTATCCCTGCGAGATTTTGAAGAAGACCATTTAATCTCCATTGAGTTAGCATCCTGTCAAGTCGGTAAGGAGCTTCGCCAACATCTTCGAGAACTAAAATTGCACCAGTTAAATTGGGCATATGTCTACTTCCTAATAGATGAGTTGCAACGGTTAGGTTAGATACGATTAAAGGACCTTTTGCTATCCCTTCAATCCAAGGCTCTCCATAAAGATCAGGTGCTGACTTTTTAAACAAAATAGACTTTAGCCTGTCTTTACTCCAACGAGGCTCTTGAGAAAGAGAGCTTACTAATGGACCATGGATTCCTCCGTCAAATCCTGCGGCAAGTCTTGATAGAAGGACTGAAGATATGTCTGAGTAACCAAGAATCCACCCTGCTTTCCATGGCTGATGGCGTTCTAATAATCTGGCTGCTCCCCATCCGCCTCTTGCAAAAGTAATTAATGAATATGATTCTTCAGAATGCAATTCGCTATATCGCAGTGTATCTTCTCCAGAAAGATATCCCCAATGTCTTCCAGTTATGACTTTGTTCTTACAAGTTAAACCCCAACTTTTAAATATTTCTAATCCTTCAATTATCTTGTTTTGACTATTAACGGGAGAACTAATTGCAATTGTTATAACTTTGTCTCCTTGTTTTAGTGGCTTTAAAGTAGTTTCAGGATTAATAATATTCATTTTTTAAGTATTTCCAAGTATTAATCCCAACCAAATTAGACTTCCTAGAAGAACCTGATTATGAAAATGTTGACTGTATTTCTTTTTATTGTGTTTTGATTGCTTTAATAAATAAATTTCTCGCTGCATCCCAAAAAAAGAAATTAGCCATATTGGCCAAAAGATTGTTTCTATACTTTTATTAAAGGCACTATATGCAATTAGTATTGATGACATTGCATAGCAAATAGATACTATTTTATAAGCTTTTTCCCCTAGTGATAATGCACTGCTATTAAGACCTAATTTTTTATCATCTTTTTTATCTGCCATTGCATAAACTGTATCAAAACCAAATGTCCAAATCATTGTTGAGAGCCAACAAGTTAGAAGTGAAAGCCCTCCATTTAAATTCGATTCACTTGCGGCCCAAGGAATTAATACAGAAAATCCCCAGCAAATAGAAAGAAGCAATTGAGGGTATTTAAACCATCTTTTAGAAGAAGGATATATAACTATAGGTATTAAAGATATAGTGGCAAGTGTTAAGCATATATTCCTGCTGGCCAATGGCAGTAAAAAGATAATTTTTAAGCTTATTAAAAGTAGAAATAAAAATAAAACCAGAGCTGTTGATATGTTGATGTTCTTTTTTGCAAGTGGTCTGTCTTTGGTTCTTGTAACCTTTGCATCTATTTCTTTATCCCAAAGGTCATTTGCAATACATCCTGCACCGCTTACCAGTACCCCTCCAACCATTATTAATGTAAACAATTCCAAATTTGGCGCACCTGTTGGGGTAAGCCATAGTGCCCATCCTGCTGGAATGAGCAATATCAGTCTTCCGCTTGGTTTGTTCCAGCGAAGTAGTTTTATTAAATTAAAAAGGAAGCTTTTCACTTTTGGTTTGTTTTTAGAAAGATTAATCAAATCCTGCTAGATTTCATCTGTTATGTAGAGATTAGCTTTGTCAAAGATCCCTGTTGAAATTTCAGGTGATGAATCATTCTCGACGAATCCAAGAGAAACTTTTAAAAGCAAGGATTCTAGGTTTAGAAATAATGAAAAGATTCGAAGAGTTGCAGCTGTTGACATAGGGACAAATTCAACGCATTTGGTCATTGCATCTGTAGACCCTTCTTTGCATACATTTAGTATTGATTTGGCTGAAAAATCATCTACTAGACTTGGTAATCGTGATGCAGAAACAGGCAATTTAACAAATTCAGCAAAAGATAGAGTAATGGAGACTTTAAAGCGATTTAAAGATATTGCTATTAGTCACAAAGTCAATGAGATCCTTTTAGCAGCAACAAGTGCCGTAAGAGAAGCTCCAAATGGACAAGATTTTTTGAACCAAATTAAGAATGATTTAGAACTTGAAGTTGAATTGATTAGTGGTCCAGAAGAGGCAAGGTTGATTTATTTAGGTGTTCTTTCTGGTATGCCTTTTGGAAATCTTCCTCACTTGGTTTTAGATATCGGAGGTGGATCTACAGAGTTGATTCTTGCTGATGATAATGATGCAAGAGCTCTGACTAGTTCAAAATTAGGAGCAGTAAGTCTTAAGAGAGACTTTGTAAAGGATGATCAATTATCACAGCAAAGATTGCAATTTCTGAGAACTTTCATTGAGGGATCACTAGAACCCGCTGTTAATAAGATTCTTGCAAGGATAAAAGAAGGAGAAAAACAAGTTCTTGTTGCTACAAGTGGCACAGCACTTGCTATTGGTGCACTTACAGCTTCAGAGGAAAATAATTTGTTGATAGGAATGCATGGATACAAATTTTCTAAAGAAAAACTGGATAAATTGATTGAGAAATTGTTAAGTATGACGCCTGAGCAGAGAAGAAAACTTTCTTCATTAAGCGAACGCCGTTCTGAAATCATTGTCCCAGGAGCTCTTATTCTTCAAGTGGCAATGAAAATGCTGAAGGCGGAAGAGGTGGTTCTCAGTGAAAGAGCCTTAAGAGAAGGCCTGGTAGTAGATTGGATGTTTCGCAAAGGGTTGCTAAAAGATCGGTTTAGTTTGCAGGGAAGTATTCGAGAAAGAACTGTTGCTCATCAGGCGGAAAGGTTCTCTGTCAATAGACAACGTTCTGAACGAGTGGCTAATTATGCGCTTGATATCTATGACAATACTCAAGGCATTTTTCATCATGATAAAGGCCTTGGAAGAAATCTTCTTTGGGCTGCAGCGATGTTGCATTCATGCGGTCAACATATAAATTTAGCTTCTTATCACAAACATTCTTGGTATTTAATTAGGCATGGTGAATTATTAGGCTACTCGCACTCAGAACATTTAATGGTTGCTGCAATTGCTAGATATCATAGAAAAAGTTTACCTAAAAAAAGGCATGAGGCTTGGCAGGCTATAGAAGATAAGGAACATAGAAAAATAGTTTCAGAGATGTCTTTGTTGTTGCGACTTTCAGTTTCATTGGACTGTCGCCCTGATCGGGTAATCTCTTCATTAAAGTTTTTTACTCAACCTGGAGAAGTAAATATTAATCTTATTCCAGCAGTAAATATCCAAAATTTAGATCTTGAGAAATGGAGTTTAAGTAATTGCATCCCAATAGTGAAATCACTAACTGGTGTTGATTTAAAAGTATCTGTAGACATTAATGAATTTTGAAATCTTCATGTAAAAATAATTTAAATATTCACTTGTTTTTTTGAATTAAGTTATTTTTTAGAATTTGGACTAATAATTTCAGTTGAATCGCGTTCCATTAAAAACAATTGCAAACCAAATTTTACAGTAAAAGCACCCAAAAAAACTGCTGCAATAGCAAAAAGAGAAATTAATAAGAATGATTTATTTGATTGTACTTTTTTTATTTCTTTTGATTTAATTGGTAATTCTTCTCTGCTTTTTGCACCTTCTTTAAATAAACTTTGTACATCAATATCCAGTTGAAGTTTTTCAGCAATCCTTCTGATCATAGCTTTTACATAAATAATCTCTGGTAGTGATTTGTAATCTCCACTCTCGATAGCAAATAAGTAAGACCTGTTGATTTTTAAATCTTCAGACAATGATTCCACTGTTATATTTTTCTGCTCTCTTGCTTTTTTTATAAGAGCACCAATATTATTCACTTCTTTTTGAGAATCAGAGCTTTTTTCAGGGTTGTTTTTTTCTGAATTTGTTATTTCCACTTATTTTTGTCTAAACAAATGTTTGTGGTCATCATAATAGAGTTTTGATCGATTGCTATATGATCTCAATGCCGGACTGATGATATAAAGAGTAGTTCTTAAAAGTCCTTTTTCTTTTGATGTTACAGCCATTTCCTTTAATGGAACTACTTTTAACCATTGATCATCCCATGTAACTCTATACCCGATAGCAACTGGGGTTTCGGCTGGGTAATGTAGTAGAAGCTCTTTTTGAACATCGTCTACATGCCTTGCACTTAGGTATAAACATAAAGAGCCGCCTATTCTGGAAAGTTTCTCTAAGTTTTCTCTAGCAGGAATACCTGTTCTCCCACTAGCTCTACTTAGAACAATTGTTTGAACTATTCCAGGTATAGTCAATTCTTTCTTCAACTCAGAAGCAGTAGCTTGGTAGGCACTTATCCCTGGAATAACCTCAACTTCTATACCTTCTTCTGCTAGGCCACAAATTTGTTCTGAAATTGCACCATATAAGCAAGGATCACCATCATGTAATCTAACTACCTTTTTTCCTAGTTTTGAGTGTTTTATAAGTAGTTCAAGAATCTCTTCTAGCGTTAAAGAGCTTGTTTTAAATTTTTCACAGTCTTTTGAAACAAGTTCCAGAATTCCTGGCGATATTAATGAATCTGTCCAGATTAAGACCTCGGCATCCTTTAACCTGTTTAGTGCTCTTATTGTTAATAAATCAGGAGCACCAGGACCAGCTCCAACAATTGATATTGGATTCATAGTGTTCTATTTTCATTTATTCCAAATGTTGGCATTTTTCTTTTCCTTTGATAAATCCAAAAAAGTCCAAATGTGCTAATACTAATCAGAATAAAACTTGTCAATTGAGCAATTCTAATGCCTCCTTCACATAAAGGCGCTGTCGACCCAAGGCAAAGTGGATCGATTCTTAAATTTTCAATCCAAAGACGGCCTGTACTATAGCTAAGTAAATATATACAACTCAATGCACCGCTAGGAAGCTTAAGTAGTCCATTTATATTCAATCTAAATAATGTAATCAGTAGAACAAAAATACAAATATTCCAAATAGATTCGTAAAGGAATGTGGGGTGAAAATAACTTTCATTTATGAAATTATCTGGCCTAAAGTTATAAGGAATGAATAACTTCCAGGGATAATTAGTAGGCAGGCCAAAAGCTTCATTGTTAAAAAAATTACCCCAGCGTCCTATAGCTTGTCCAAGTGCTACAGAAGGTAGAAGGACATCTAATAGATCCCAAAAGCTTTCTTTTTTAATCTTGCAGAAAATTAAAACTGCTAATGAACCAAATATTAAAGCACCATGAATAGCAATTCCTCCCTGCCAAATTTCTACAAACTTTGGGATTGGAATAGATACTCCTAAAAAATTTACTCCACTCCAAAAATTTTCTTCACTATAATTTCTCCATTCAAATAGAACATAATAAAACCTTGCACCGGCAATAGAGCTTAATATCAGTATTGGTAATAGATCTCCAATTATTCCTTTGCTTATATTCCTATATGATGCAAGTCTCTTAGAGAGAAGTAATCCTATTAAAACTGAGAAGGAAATTAGTATTCCATACCATCTAAATGTTATTACTCCAAGTCTTATCTCTGCTCCAGGTGAGATTAATAAGGCCAATAAAGCTTCCATTATTTTACATAATTTATTAAATTCTAACTTTTAATTTATTTATATTCCTTTTGCTGCTTGTACTTTTTCAACTTGTTTTTTCTTTAGAACAAGTAGTATTTGAGTTAAGGCAACACCAGCAAAGAAAACAATTAGTCCAATAACTCTTGCAGGACTCTGCAAGACAATCTCGGTGTCTAATTGACCAAATCCACCTACATTAGGATCATTAGTTAATGGTGAGCCGGCTTCTATTAGATCTCCTTGCTTAATAAGTAAATTTGGACCTACAGGGATTGTTTCTGTAATTAGCTCTCCTTCTTCTGATTGAATAGTAATACTTCTAGAATTATCTTCTCCATCTTCTATAGATATAACTTCTCCTGACTTAGAAGCCGTAAAAATAGAATTGTTGCTTTTTTCACCAGTTGGATATACTTGTCCTCTGCCTCTATTACCTCCAACATTAATAGAATACTTGCCAAAATGAATGTCCTTATTTATTGCTGGATCTGGTGAAAGTATAGGGAATACAATCTCTTTATTCTGATCTCCTGGTAACGGACCTACAAGTATAATATTATCTTTATCTTCGCTATATTGAGTAAAATAAACCCCTTTAGTTTCTTCTTTAATATTCTCATTCCAGCGATCTTGTGGGGCTAGTTTGAAACCATCAGGAAGCATAACTATTGCTCCAACCTGAAGAGGCACTTTGCTCCCATCTGCTCCTATCTCTTCAGTACCAGCCTTGTAAGGTATTTTTACAGCAGCCTTGAATACACTATCTGCTCCTACGGATTGAGGTACTTCGACTTGCGTGGTCATCTTTGCTAGATGACAATTTGCACATACTAATTTGCCGGTAGCTTCTCTTGGGTTTTCATAATTTTGTTGTGCCCAAAAGGGATATGCCCAGCTTTTAGAAGGCAAAAGTATTAATGAAAATCCTATTAATAAGGAGCCTAGGAAAAAAGTAAGTATGCGGCGCATGATTGGATGTAAATGATGTAGAGGATTTTAAAAAGGATTTCTGGGAATTAAATTATGCCCACCATGGCTTGTCCCCAGTTCTGAAATCTGTTTCAGTCCATTGACTTACAAAAACATTATCGTCTTGGATATCTATGTGAGTTAAAGCTAAAGAAAGAGGGGCAGGTCCTCTTACTACTTTTCCATTTGCATCATATTGGCTTCCATGGCATGGACAAATATATTTATTAGCACCACTATTCCATGGAACTACACAACCAAGGTGAGTACAAATAGCATTTATTCCAAAATTTCCTATTGCTTCATCTCCATCCACAATTAAATAAGTAGGATCACCTTTAAGTCCTTGCACAAGACTTCTATCTCCAGCGGGGTGATTAGAAAGCCAACCAGTAGCAGTAACTGCATTGCCCAGTTCATCTTTAGCAGTTGTTCCACCTGTTCCTCCTCCAGCTCTTAATGGCATGAAGAAATTTGCAACAGGGTAAAGAGCTCCTAAAGCAACTCCTGTTGCAGTACCGAATGTAAGAAGGTTCATGAACTGTCGTCTGCCCATTGAGGGCACATCGCTAGGACTCATTTGTGTCATGCCAGATGTTCACGCAGCTCATAATTATCTCCATTATGACCTGTAAAGGGTCGCTACTGTTTGAAAAGAGAAGGTTTCTAAATAAGATTTGTTTGATTTTGTGGTTAATTCAATCTTTAAATGACATCCGCAAAGCCATTAGAAGTTGATGAAGTAATCAGATTGATTAAAAATCGATGGGGTGTTACCTATGAGTTGAAAATGCTGGTCAAAGGTAGAAGTCTTTATATACAAATGATGTGGGGTTTCTTGGAAAAGCAATCTTTGCATTTGTCTGAACAAGAATATCGCAAAAAACTTTCAAAAGTTCTTGAGGTTGTTAATAGATTGGGACAGTCTTCACAAGTAAGGCATTGGTTGCTTTTTATTGAAGGTAAGCCAAGGATTGGAAGAGCACTTAGTTTGCATTTGAAGGGGGATTGGAGGTTGGAGGAATTTGTCCTTTAAACTTGTCTGTAAAGGCTACTAATAAAACACCTATTAAAAACAAAATATATATTGAGCTGGCTAGTAAAATCATTGTTATAGGGTCAGTAGATGGAGTTATAACTGCTCCAGCTATAGCAGAAGCTATTAATACCCATCTCCATGCTGAAAGCATCTTTTGCCATTTAATAAGACCTAAAAGACCTAAAAGCAGTTGAAGAATGGGAATTTGAAATGATAACCCTGTCCCAACCATTAGAAGTAAGACAAAGTCTAAATACTTTTCAATTGACCAAAGTGGTTCAACGACCTCAGCACCATATCCAATAAGGAAATTTAAAGCGGCAGGCAGAAGAGCTTTCCATGCAAAGAATATTCCACCTAGAAATAAAATTGCAGAACCTGCTACAGCTGGTGCTATTAATTTTTTCTCGTTTTGACTAAGACCAGGTAAAACAAATGAAAGAATTTGAAAAACTATGTAGGGTATAGCAATTATTAGACCTGAATATCCGGCGACTTTTATTGATACAAAAAGAAATTCACCTGGAGAAAGTTGTAAAAAATGAATTGAGCTGGCTGGAGCTTCTAAGATTTTTACTAATGGTTTGACCAGAATAAGACTTGCAATAGCGCATAGAATTATGGCTATTAAACTTTTGATTACTCTTTCACGTAGTTCTTCAAGATGATCAAGCAAAGGCATTTGCTTGTCTTCATATGGTTCTATCGACATCTTTTAAGTTCTTCAGTTAATTGGAAGACCTCTTTTTTTTATAATAGGTTTAATACTCATCGTTTTTTATACAAGCATACAGATCTGAAAATATTTTTCTAAAAAAGGAAATTAAGCCTTGAATTAATATATTTAAATTATTTCTATAGTGATTCTTAAGCGAATCTTCCTCTTTTAGAATTATTCTGACGATTACTATTAATTGAGGATTGAGGGTTTGTAGGGTCAGGAAGTATAAATGGTGGACAATTATTCAAAGAAGATTCTCCATAAGTTGCATATTCTTTGTAGCCACCCATTTTCCCGTTAGTTTTCATAAGAGCGCTAATGAAGCAAAGTAGAAGAAAGACAGTTGGGGCTCCAATTATTAAGGCAGCTCCAAAGATGTAACCTATTAAAAACTCTGCAAAACTATGGTTCCCTAAAAACTCATGAGATCCAACAATAAATTCGAACATTCAAAAAAATCTTTACTTGGTAAATGATAATAAGTCATTTTTTGCATTTTTAGTAGAATGATCAACATAGTTTTTGCCATTTAAAGGGTCGCCCCATAAAATTTGGCTTTCTCTTGGGCTTACAACTCCAGGAGCAGTGCCTTTTAGCTTTTTAAGTTGATGAGTTGGAACCATTAACACTGAGACCCTTTTACTTAGTTTGGCTTTGCTGAAAAATGCCGCCAAATCAGCCCCTATTTTTAAGTCAGATTCTTCTGCCGTCCCGTTTGACGATTTTATAACAATATGGCTTCCAGGACATTCTTGAGCATGAAACCATATATCACCTTTTCGGGCTTTTTTTATACTAATGAATTCATTCTGACGATGGTTTTTCCCTATATGAATAATTAGTCCACTAGGGCTTTTTAGCTTAAGAATATTATGAGCATCTAATTTCACATCAGAAGTAATTCTAATTTTCTGTGTTTTAGCTAGAAGAAAACCTTCCAAATCATATTTAAGCTGAGAAATTTCTTCTAGTTTGGCTTTAAAACTTGTTTCATTACTTGTAATTATATAACCAAGGAATAAATCTGTTTCATTTATAAAATTAATTTTATTTGTGTGGTGTTCGATCCTTCTCTTTATAATTTCTTTTGATCTTTTTAACTTCTTTACTCTTGAATAAATATTTTGAGCTTCTTTTATATTTTCTTTGCTTGGTTTGTTTGTACATAATATTTCATCTGCCTGCTCTTTCAGTGAGTCGATATTTAGTGTTTTTGAATATAGGATCTCTTGCTTTTTTAACATTATTTCTTCGCTCTTTTTTCTCTTTTTTAGATCAACTGAAATTTGATTAAATGCTTTATTTAGTTCGTTTGATTTTATCTTTTCATTGTAGTATTTACCAAGAAAAAGACTTATAGAATTTTTCTTTTCTGAAGAAAATCTATTAGGAGACCATACTTGATAAGGAGTAGGTCCATTTTGGTGTAGCTGAAAATTTTCTTCTTCTATTGATTTCAACCATTCAGTCCATCTAAAAAATAAATTTATCCAAACTTTTTCGTTTATTTGTAAAACGTTTCTGTTTAGCAATTCTTCTGAAGCAATCTTTTCATCACCTGCTAACTGAAGCAAAAATGCAGGACTCATACCTTTGAAAGTTTCTTGTATGGCATCTTTGAGTGGAACTGGTATTAATAATAGATCTTCTTTCCATTGTTTATATGATTGACTTTTGTCTGGATTAATCCCTTGTTGTGGAGGTGGCAATAAATATTGATCACCTGTACTAATTGGCCTTAGGCGAGATTTGCTCTCTCTTATTTGCTTGGCGACTGTTATTACTTTACGCTCATTATTTAAGAATATTAAATTGCTATGACGACCCATTAATTCTATTACTAGAAATTTATAAGGTTTTTCTTTTGGACGGAATGCCAATCCGAATTCAACTATTCGCTCGAAGCCTTCTTGTTTTATTTCGATTAAAACCATATCTCTAGAGCCAAACTTTATTTGTTTGCTTAAAGTACTTTCTCCTTTGAATCTTGATGGTGCTTCTATCTCTACGATTCTGGCTGAATCTGCATGCCAACTAAACTCAATCCATGAAAGCTTTTTTACGCTACGAAATGCAATTTGTAATGTATGTGAGTTCGGTTGTTGTATCTTTTCTATACGGCTTGGAATATCTTTTTTCGCAAATCAGAAAGCACTGCTTTCAGAGTCGTTATGTCCATTGCTTGAATAGCGCAATGTTCCATCTGATTCGATGAGTGTTTTTTCTTTCCCTACTTTATTCCTTCTATCAATTGAATTAAATTAACTGCATGGCAAATAACAAAGGTTTGATAATCATTACTGGCCCCAGCGGTGTCGGCAAAGGAACTTTGGTAAAAAAATTGCTTGAAGAAAATAAAAATATTTGGCTCTCGATTTCTGCAACAACTCGTTTGCCAAGGGAAGGGGAGGAGAATGGAATAGATTATTTCTTTTTAAATAAAAAAGAATTTACAGACCTTGTTGCAGAAAATGGATTTATTGAATGGGCCGAATTTGCTGGTAATTATTATGGAACCCCTAGGAAAGAAGTTCAAAATCAACTTTCAAGAGGGAAAATTGTACTTCTAGAAATTGAATTAGAAGGAGCAAGGCAAGTAAGAGAATCTTTTGCTGAGGGGTTTCAAATATTTATCGCACCACCTAGTTTTAAAGAACTTGAGAAACGAATTAGAGGTAGAGCTACTGATTCGGAAGAAGCTATTTTAAAGAGATTAACTAGGGCAAAATATGAGCTTAAAGCCCAGTCGGAGTTTGACGCGACTGTAATCAACAACAATTTAGATGTTGCTTTATTAGAAATTAAAAAATTGATTGCAAATTAAATTAAAAGCAATCTTACAAACCAGGATGGAAGAGTAGATCTGGTACAAATCTGTTCCATTCAACTAGTATTCCTGCTGTAACAACGATCCATAGAGTTGCGACAACGGGCGCAGATCTGAACCATTTTGTTTGGAAAATTTTAAACATTAGTAATTACGGGTTAAAAATAATAGTGGTAAAAGTAAAAATAATTCAAATTTTAACGAGGTCCATTTAGTGAAATATTTTCATCTTTTTCACGTAGGTCCCCGTTCCTTCCTTGCTTGTTTGCCTCAAAAGGCCAGGCCGCACCTTTTATTAAGCATTGTCGTGCTAAAGCAAAATCAATGAATATTTCATTCTCAGCGGGATTTTTAAGCTTCTTGGAAGCTCTTAGATACTCTCTACCAGACCAACCAATTATTCCTGCTATATAAATGAATATGTGAGCAGGAATTAAGATATCTCCTTCATGATGTCTGTTTGCAAGTGCACCAAAAGGTTCAATGGTTGCCCCAATAATTAGGTGGGGTAAGCCATCATCTCCGCAAGAAGCTTTGCTATATCTTTCGAATCTTGCAATATCTTTTGCAGTTGATGCACTACCTGCACGCTCTTGGAAACGAGCATTTTCTGAACAGGGAGTTAGTGCAGACGCTGTAAATTCTGTACTGGCTCTGTCAGCATTGAGAGCTTCACCAGCTGCATTTACTGTTGGTGCTATTCCTAAAAGAAGGAAAGCAGATAGAAGAATTGAGAAGAGACGACGCATTAGTCGGAATCCTTATTTAACCTGTCTTAATTAGGACAGGATTCACTACACCTAAGTTAAATGAGATACGCCTAAATGATGCAAACAGTACTCGCCCTCGAAACAAGTTGTGACGAGACAGCCGTAGCTGTAGTCCAATTTAATGCAGGTAAATTTCAAGTTTTGGCAAATTGTATTGCTTCCCAAGCCGCTGAACATGCCCAATGGGGGGGGGTTGTGCCGGAAATAGCTTCAAGAAGACATCTTGAAAGTATGCCTTTTCTTCTTGAAGAAGCAGTTAAGGATTCTGGTATTGGTTTTAATGAAATGAATGCAATTGCAGCAACAGTTACGCCTGGATTAACCGGGGCTTTACTTGTTGGTTCAATAACAGCAAGAACATTGGCAGAGCTTCATCATCTCCCATTCTTGGGAATACATCATTTGGAAGGACATCTTTCCTCTGCTTTTCTTTCTGATGACCCTCCTGCTTCGCCTTATTTGCTTTTATTAGTAAGTGGAGGTCATACAGAATTAATTAGAGTTGATAGAAATTTGGTTTATAAAAGGGTTGGTTTTAGTCACGATGACGCTGCTGGAGAAGCCTTTGATAAGGTTGCGAGATTATTAGGTCTTCCCTACCCGGGGGGGCCCGAAATAGAAAATATTGCTAAAAATGGAAATCCAAAAAGATTTCTTTTTCCTAAAGGGAGAGTTTCTAATCCTGAAGGTGGATTTTTTCCGTATGATTTTTCATTTAGTGGTCTAAAAACTGCAGTATTAAGACAGATTGAAAAAATCAACTTACTAGAAGATGAATTACCCAAGGCTGATCTTGCTGCAAGTTTTGAACAAGTGGTAGCAGAAGTTTTGGTTGAGAGAAGTCTTAAATATGCTTTGGATCATGGAATTAAATCTTTAGTAATGGTTGGAGGTGTTGCTGCTAATAATCGTTTAAGAGAAATAATGTCAGAGGAGGCTTCTAAAAAATCTATAGCAGTTCATATTGCTCCTAAAGCTTTTTGCACCGATAATGCTGCAATGATAGGCACTGCTGCTTTACTCCGACTAGAATCTATGACAAGACCTAGTTCAATAGAACTTGGCGTTTCTGCTAGGTTTCAGCTTGATCAATCTGATCTTTTATATCAAGCAGAACCTCCATTTTGAAATGCCATTTATAACTTTTTCTTTTATATAATTTTTAAGTTATGAATTCATCACCATCCAAACAAAAAAAGGATGACTTGGAACCTTCAATAAGTAAACAAGAACTTAATTCTTGGAAGCGGGGTTTCACTCCTCAGGCTGAAATATGGAATGGCCGAATGGCTTCAGTTGGTTTAATTATTGGTTTATTCGCCTTGTTTTTGGTAAACAATTTGCTTTCAAGTCATTAGCTCTTTTTCTGGTATTTTTCTCAATAACAGGAATTTGGCTTTGATTAAAACTTTCCTCTTGATTAGCGCATCTGTCTAAGCTAATAATTGGGGTTAAATCTATTTAGTAAAAACAAATTTTAATTTCTGCAAAAATAGCAATTAAATATGAAATTTATTTATCGAAATCACATTTTGGCTTTAATTCTCTTGAATATTATTTTCAATGACTCCTGAGCGGCTAGGACTGCTTTGGGGAGTCACAGTTTTTGCTGGTGCTGGAGCAAGACTATTGTCAGCTATTACTGGCTTTCCAGGAGTGGTTCTTCTTCTACTTTCAGGATTATTGATAGGGAGATCAGGATTAGGGCTTGTGGAGCCGCTTGATTTAGGACAAGGACTAGAAATTATTGTGGGTTTATTAGTAAGTCTTGTCCTTTTTGATGGGGGCTTGAATCTCCGTTTGCCAGGAGAAACTATAAAAGCAACTGTTTTGCGTATTTCAGTAATAAGGTTTTTTATTTCTTTGGCTGCTGTTTGGATAGCCGCTCATTTCCTTGCAGGATTAGCTTGGAATGTCGCGGCCGTATATAGCGCAATTGTCTTAGCAACTGGACCTACTGTTGTAACTCCATTGGTTCAGCAGATCCGACTGGCTTCACCGTTGGGAGATGTTCTTGAAGCTGAAGGATTGGTACTAGAGCCAATAGGGGCTGTTTTGGCTTTGCTTCTTTTGGAGTTATTGGTTGGCGATCTACATGGATGGAAAGAATTAATTGTAGGTTTATTGGCTAGGTTGGGAGGAGGAGTTTTGATTGGGTTGTTTGCAGGTTGGATCCTTTCAGAAGTACTTAAGAGACTAAAAACGGATTCAGCTATAGGAATTAGGTTGCAAATAACTTTAGGCGTACTGTTTTTGCTCTATGGCATCTGTGAATGGATTTTACCTGAATCAGGCTTACCTGCTTCAGTAGCTGCAGGTTTTCTTGTTGGTAGAAGCACTTCAATCGAGGTAGATAAATTAGATGAATTAATTCGAGAATTGGCTCAATTAGCGATAACAATGCTTTTTCCTCTTCTTGCTGCTGACGTCTCTTGGAGAGAACTTAGCCCCCTTGGATGGGGAGGAGTAAGTTGTGTACTTGTTTTAATGTTAGTAGTTAGACCATTAGCTGTAAGTATTGCAACTACTGGACTCCCCTTGGATATCAAACAAAAATTGTTTTTGGGTTGGTTAGCACCTAGAGGAATTGTGACAGCTGCAGTTGCTTCACTTTTTTCTATTAGGCTAGAACAGGCAGGTGTTTTAGGTGCAGGTCGCCTTCAGGGATTAGTGTTTTTAACTATTCTTATGACTGTTGGTATACAAGGTCTGACTGCAAAACCATTAGCAAGAAAATTAGGATTGCTTGCAGAGGAGTGAAATATTTAGCATTCATATCTAGACATATTTTTTATTCTGTTTAAGTCTTTGCCAACCATTGCAAGAAGACTCCATGATGTAAGTAAGTCCGGACCTTTTGTAGTACCCATCAGTGCAGACCTAAGACTTTTCATTATTAACCCTTTTTTTAAACCTAAGGATTTTGATGAATTAGATATAATTAGTTTTGCTACTGAAATGTCATTGCCATCCCATGGATTATCTTCTAAGCATTGCAATATTGAACTAAGACATCTTTTTGCGCCTTCAATTTTTAATTGTTCTATTCCGTCATCTTTTAAAGAGGGTTCATTAAAAAAAAATCTAGCTTGTTCTAATCCATCATTCAGGATGGTAAGTGATGGCCCAATAAGTTCAGCTAGCTTTAGGCCCCAATCTTTAGATGGTATTTCCCAGCCTTCTTTTTGCCATAGAGGAATTAAATAATCAAGAAGTTTTGATGGAGTCCAACTATGGATCTCTTGCGAATTTAGCCATTTCAATTTTTCCCAGTCAAATTTTGCTCCTGCTTTATTTACCCGATCAAAATCAAAAACACTTGAGGATTCTTCCAGGGTGAATATTTCACCCATCTCTTCTGGTGGTGACCAACCTAATAGAGTCATATAATTTGTCATAGATTTTGCCGTATAGCCCATTTCCTTAAAGTCAATAATTGAAGTAACACCATCACGTTTGGACAGTTTCTTGCCTTCTGTATTAAGTATTAAGGGTGTATGTGCAAATATTGGAGGCTTTAGGGAAAGAGCTTGGTAAAGAAGTATTTGTTTGGCAGTGTTAGCTATATGGTCTTCTCCTCGAATTATATGAGTAATACGCATTGCAGCATCATCAACAACAACAACCAAGTTGTATAGAGGATCTCCTATCTGATTTGCTTCTGCTCTTCTTGATATAACAAAATCGCCTCCTAGATCTTTGCTATTCCATTCCATTCTGCCTCTAATCATGTCATTCCAGATGACAGATGTTTGATCATCAACTCTAAAACGTATAACGGAATTTCTTCCTTCTTGAATAAAATTTTCTTCCTGCTCCTTGCTTAAGTCCCTGTGACGATTGTCATATCGTGGTGGTTTTCCTTGTTTGATTTGATTTTCTCGCAGTAATTGCAGCTCTTTTTCTGTTGTATAGCATCTATAGGCCAAGCCCTCACTTAATAATTTATTAATAGCTTCTCTATGCTCTTCAGTCCGATTGCTCTGGATGACTGGGTCTTCATCCCAGTTTAATCCAAGCCATTTAAGACCTTCAAAAATATCGAAAGTGTATTCACTATTTGACCTTTCTTTATCTGTATCTTCTATCCTCAACAAAAAAGAACCATTATTCTTGCGTGCATATAACCAGTTAAATAGCGCAGTACGTGCTGTGCCTATATGAAAATAACCAGTGGGACTAGGAGCGATCCTTACTCTTACGTTCAAGTTTTTGTGCGATTTGGTTACGGGACCGACGGGATTCGAACCCGCAACTTCCGCCGTGACAGGGCGGTGCTCTAACCAGTTGAACTACGGTCCCAAGCTTGGTCACTCGAGGGAGAGATCTCTTGGATGTTCTAATGCCTTAATTTTGGCAAAAGAACTATTAACCTATCACCCCATTAACCTCAACCTTTATAACAGCTTGTTCTAAAGGTTGTTATTCGTTAATTTAAACAATTTCCAAAAGGGAATAAAAATTGTTCAAATCAAGGGCGAAAACCAGCTGGTTCGATAAGACGAACCTGGTTCCCTCGAGCAGTGAATTCTCGACCTTGGTCACTTTGTACAACAACTCGTCCACCAGATTTGACTCGTATTACACGTGCCCTAACCCAGCCTAGAGCTGCAGACTCAAGGGCCTTTACGACATCACCAGGTTGAAGATCTAACTCCATTCTTAAAACAAATAAAATGTTGAAAGGGTATCGAACGCGCCGTGGAGGACTTGAACCCCCGACATCAGGTTTTGGAGACCTGCGTTCTACCAACTGAACTAACGGCGCATTGAAGATGCCCTATTACCAATGTTGAAACAATGGTACTTGGATTGAACGAGGTCGAAACCTCAGCGATCGAAGCGCTGCTTGACACGAGTTGCTTTACCAACTCGATCACGCAGGTAAAAGAGCTTCGCTCTTCTTACTTTACCGCGACGTTCAACTTTTATAGAAGCAACTTGAGGACTGTGAACCATGAAGACCCTCTCAACGCCTATTCCTTGAAAAATGCGACGAACAGTAATGGTTTCATTTAGACCTCCATGACGTTTAGCAATAATCACTCCTTCATAAGGTTGAACTCGCTCTTTATTGCCCTCACTAATGCGAACGCCTACACGAACCGTATCGCCCACATAGATTTCAGGTACTTTATTTTTTTGCTGAGATTTCTCAAACTGATCAATAAGTGCTTGAGCAGTTTGTGGTGTTTTTGAAGAAGAGCCTCCAGCAGGAGTAACTTCTTTGATTGATTTATCAAGAGCAGCCTTAGAGGATTCTTTAGCAGGTTGTTTTTTAGCCTCTGCCTTTGGAGAGGTATTTTTTAAGTCTTCCGTCATCCCAAATTGATTTTATTTGCCCAAAGTCCATTGTAACTGTTAATTAATCACTTTTAGACAATAGTTTGTTTTTTTATTGGCAAAAATATTTTGAATGTAAGACGACCCCTATTAAATTCATCCTTATCAAGAATCAATACGCTTTTAACCATAAACAATGACATTCTATCCTTTTCAAGCCTTTCTTCTAGTCATATAAGGTAATCCGCTCTTAATTTTTCTTGAGAAAGCCAAGCAGGCGTTTTGTGATTAAAAGCTAATATCATAGAACTGAAGAATGAAGAGGGTTTTTAAAATAAGAATCTTTAGATAGTTTCTTAATTAGTCCATTGTTCAATTTGATAGATATAAAATAATTGGTAAGTTTTGAGAAGACTTGATTGTAAATCCTTTAAAATAAGAATCTTAAAACCAAGCTTTTTAATAATTTCGTTGCATGAATAAGCTTTTCGCTGATCTCCTTAACTCTTCTTTGAAATCACGTAGTAATAATGGACCTCGTATACAGCAAAGGCGAGGTGTTGAAATAAAGTCATCAAGGGAAGTTAAAATCATGAGAAAGTCAAGTCATATAGTTGCAACTGTTCTTAGAGAGATCAATAAAATGGTTGAACCTGGCATGTCTACAGGAGATCTTGATAAATATGCTGAAAGTAGAATAAGAGAAATGGGAGCAGTGCCAAGCTTTAAGGGTTATCATGGTTTTCCAGGAACTATTTGTGCAAGTATTAACAATGAAGTCGTACATGGAATCCCTAATATAAAACGAATTATTAAATCAGGTGATCTTTTAAAGGTAGATACAGGGGCTTATTATGATGGTTATCATGGAGATAGTTGTATAACTATTTGTGTTGGAGATGTGTCGGATGAGGCTAAGAAATTAAGTCGTGTCGCACAAGAATCTTTAATGGAAGGTCTGTCACAAGTAAAAGCTAATAACAGTCTTCTGGATATAGCTGGAGCAATAGAAGATCATGTAAAAAAGAATAATTATAGTGTTGTTGAAGATTATACTGGTCATGGGGTTGGTAGGAATTTGCATGAAGAACCTTCTGTTTTTAATTTTCGAACAAATGATTTGCCAAATATAAAATTGAGAGCAGGAATGACTTTGGCTGTGGAACCAATTTTAAATGCTGGTGATAAGAGCTGCCAGACACTTAAGGATAGATGGACTGTTATAACTAAAGATGGAAGCTTATCTGCTCAATGGGAGCATACTATCCTTGTCACTAGTAAAGGATGTGAAATTCTTACAGAAAGAGGGGACTAGATATTCAATTATTTTTATTTATTTCTGACTTTAAAAAAATTAAAATAAAGCTCTCTTAAGTACTCAGTTATAGGCATTAAAATATAAGTGATAGGATTAGGTGTAACGATAATTGTTTTTGATGATTTGCTAGAATTGGTTATTATTTTATCTGCAACTAAACTAGGTTTCATTATCCCTATAGGATTAAGCTTTGAGCGGAATGGACCTAAAATTAGTTTCTTGACTATAAAATTTTTACGTTGATCTTTTGTTAATGAACTATATTTAAAACTTACCATTTGACCAATTAATCTCTTACTTATTTCATAGGAAGGACTAAATGCAGGTTGAATTTCTGCTTCTGATGTGTTGACCCAAAGTTCTTTTATAGAATGATTTTCCCCTTTAGCTAATGAGATCTTTTCAAATATTTCAATTAAACGCCAATAACTTAAGGCATTTATTTCTAGTGCTTTGTTTAGTCCTTCTGTATTTAAATTACCTCCAGGATTAATACCATGATTGAGAACTAGTAAATCCAAGCTTGTTAAAATGGTTTCTAATTCTTTTTCTTTCCCACAATTCCATTGAACCCATTTATTGGGAGTTTCATTACTCTGTTGAGCCCTATGAGGTGTTTCTCGATGAGTAAGACCAACTACATATGATCCTTTAGATCTAAAAGCTTTTGAGAGCTCTTTCCCTAATGTCCCTGAAGCGCCAGTAATTCCGATTCGTCTGTTTTCCCATATGTTCTTTTGAATATTCTTCTGAAACATATCTAGACCTTGTAACGACATTTAGTTAATGAGAAGCTCAGAGGCTAAAGCAGTGATTATAAAAAAGTTTTTACAGGAATTAATTCCTTTGATCCCAACATTATATTGCTTAAATTTGATCATCTGCCTTAATACAGCCCTATTATTGACTTATCGCTGATTAATGGAGTTCCCTCATGGGTAAGACCTTGATGATTGGGTCTTGCGAGTCATTTAGTGGAAAATCAGCCTTGGTATTAGGTATTGCAAGATACTTAAAGGCTTTGAATGTAGAAGTTCGTTTTGGCAAGCCCCTTGCGACAAGTCTTGAAATAGAAGATAAAACTATTAACCCATCAGATTTATTGATTGATGATGATGTTCGCTTTGTTGGCTCAATTGTTGGATTGGCGGAAGAAAACCTTATTCCTTCAGTTGATTTGCTTGCAGCTAATACAGCTGAAAAACGTTTATATAAGTCACTACTTGGGCCAGGAGAAGGACTGCAAAAATTGAAAGATAAATTGGGTGATTCTTTCGAAGGCTTGAATATTTTAGAAGCGGCTGGGAATATTTATGAAGGCATGCTTTATGGCTTAAGCCTTTCACAACTTGCCAAAGAATTTGAAGGAAAGGTTTTATTGGTTCATTTATGGAAAGATAGTCGCAGCGTTGATTCTTTATTGGCTGCAAAGAAAGAGCTTGGAAATAATCTTTTGGGAGTTGTTTTAAATGCGGTTACTCCAGATGATGTAAAAGACTTAAATGAGAATGTTGTCCCTGCTTTGAAAACATTGGAGATTGATGTTTTTGGGGTTATGCCTAGATCTCCTCTTCTTAGAAGCGTTACTGTTGAGGAATTAGTTAGAAGACTTAAGGCTAGGGTTATATGTTGTTCGGAGAGGCTTGAGCTAATGGTTGAAACCTTAAGTATTGGAGCTATGAGTGTAAATTCAGCGATGGAATTTTTTCGTAAGCGAAGAAATATGGCAGTAGTTACTGGTGCGGATAGAACTGATATACAACTTGCTGCATTAGAAGCTTCTACACAATGTTTGATTCTAACGGGTGCAGGAGAACCCTTGCCTCAGTTGATAAATAGAGCTGAAGAATTGGAAGTGCCTTTACTTAAAGTGGATACAGATACTCTTTCAACTGTTGAAGTTATAGAGCATGCTTTTGGTCATGTGAGATTACATGAAAATGTAAAGGCGACATATGCATTCCGATTGGTAGAAGATAATTGTGACTTGCAAAGATTAGTAGGTTTTTTCGGCATTTCTTCTAACCCTTGAAATACTTGCTAGGTTCAAATAACAAAAGGAGAATCTCTTTGCGCGAAAGTCAATCACTAGATCTGCCTCAGCTTGGTCGCATTGATACTTTGGCTCAGGAATTAGCTCTTTTACAAGATAAAGGCAAAAGAAGAATTGCTTTTTTAGGTAGTAGGCATGTTCCTGTTGTCACAATACATTTGGTTGAATTGATTGTTCGTTCGCTTGCTCTAGAAGGCCACTCTCTTATCACCTCAGGTTCCCAAGGCGTTAATGCAGCAGTTATTAGAGCAACTTTAGATGTTAATCCTTCTTTGCTTACTGTGTTGTTACCACAGAGCCTTGATCGTCAAACTCCTGAGATACGCAATTTGCTTGATAAAGTACTACACCTAGTCGAGAAGCCTGATAATGATGACTTGTCTTTACCAATGGCTAGTAGTTTATGCAATCAAGAAATAATTAGTAGATGTGATCAGCTTATTTGCTTTGCATTCCATGACAGCGAAACCTTGTTGAGTAGTTGTCATAGTGCCGAAGATATGGGGAAAGTAGTAAGTTTATTGTTTTTTGATTAGATTCATTTCAAGAGACCTGATTTAAACCTCTAGCCTAATGATTTGATAAATATGTTCATATATTTTCTATAATGTAATTTCTTTAGCGTTGTTGTTATGCCATCTTCTTATTCATTTGATGTTGTATCTGATTTTGACCGTCAAGAGTTAGTTAATGCAATAGATCAGGTCCAAAGAGATGTCTCTCAGCGTTATGACCTTAAAGATTCTAATTCAGATATTACTCTTGAGGAGGATGAGATTGTTATTATTACTTCTAGTGATATGAAGCTCAAGGCAATTGGAGATATTCTTTTACAGAAATCAATTAAGAGAAAACTTTCTCTAAAGATTTTTGATTTTCAAGAACCTTTCAATTCTTCGGGAAATAGGGTTAAACAAATTATTTTATTAAAGAAAGGTTTGTCTCAGGAAATAGCTAAGCAATTAAGTAAATCTGTTCGGGATCAAATTAAGAAGATCAATGTTTCAATTCAAGGGGATAGATTAAGAGTCGTAGGTAAAAATAAAGATGAACTTCAGTTAGCAATAGGAATACTTAAGAAAAAGGAGGATGAGCTAGAAATACCATTGCAATTTGAGAATTATAGATAATTTGTTAAAATACTCTCTAACTACTTTCCCTTTATTAGGATTCTATATTGACTCTATTATTTGTTTTTGATATGGATTTTAAGTTAATAAATACATTAGTAGAAAAGACCTTGAAATTGATAGAAGAATCAGATAATTATGACCTTGAGAAAGCCTGTTGGATGATAATTCATGAATATCATCATGGAACAAAGCCATTTGAATATGATATTAGAGAGATAGATGAGACACTTTATCTTGCAGTCCTAAAAGAAATAAAAGAGAAAAAAAAGAATTGATTTTATTTTGATTACAGAATCATCTTAATTGATCTAACTACAATGTTTGCTATACAGGAAGCATCACTTTAGTCCTTATAGAAAATCTATGACCAATCCAATTCGGAATGTAACCCCAGGAGGGTCAGGAGGAGGAGCTGCAACTCTTGCACTTATAGTTTCTTTTACTGGAATATTACTGCTTACTCAAGCTTTGTTTATAGTGCCTGCTGGCCAGGTTGCAGTGGTAACTACGTTAGGGAAGGTAAGTGGAGGTGCCAGACGTCCGGGCCTAAATTTCAAAGTACCTTTTGTACAGTCAACCTATCCATTTAATGTACAAACTCAGGTTAGACCTGAAGAATTTGAGTCTTTGACTAAGGACTTACAAGTTATATCAGCAACTGCAACAGTTAAATATGCTCTTAAGCCAAGTGAAGCAGGACGCGTCTTTAGGACTATTTCGTATAACGATAGAGAAATTTATAATCGTATAATTAAACCTTCTTTACTTAAAGCTCTTAAATCAGTTTTTTCGAAATATGAATTAGTCACTATAGCAAGCTCTTGGAGTGATATCTCTTCAATAGTTGAAAGAACTGTTGCTGAAGAAATAAGTCAATTTGATTATGTTGATATTCAAGGACTTGATTTAATAGGTTTAAAGATCGCGGATGAATATAGAGCTGCCATTGAGCAAAAGCAAATTGCGGAACAGCAACTCTTGAAAGCTCAAACTGAAGTTAAAATAGCTGAACAGGAAGCAAAAAGATATGACACACTTAATAGAAGTCTTGATGACCAAGTTTTGTTTAAATTGTTTTTAGATAAGTGGGATGGGAAGACTCAGGTCGTACCATCGTTGCCTGGTTCAAGCGGTAATAATACTCCTGTAATAGTTGGTGGAAGGAGAAATTAAAAATAATATATTAGAATATTTTAACTAGTTTTTTAATGCATTAAATCCATTCAAGAGTTGCTCAATGTATACCCTGAATGGATTTAATTAATCTATTGGCTTAATTCGTTAAAGCATTCGTTAAAAGCCTGCAAAGTAATATCTATATCATCTTCTGAATGAGCAAGTGATGTAAAACCAGCTTCGAATGCACTGGGTGCTAAGTAAACTCCTTTTTCTAGCATTGCTCGATGAAGTTTTCCAAAATAATCTGTATTGGCTTTTTTTGCTTCTTCAAAGTTTCTAACAGGTCCTTCACACAAGTAAAAGCCAAACATTCCGCTAACGCTACTGCCTGTAATAGGTATACCTGCTTGCTTGGCTGAATCACAAATTCCATTAATTAGTTTCTTAGTCATATTTTCAAGGCGTTCGTATGAACCCTCTTGCCTAAGTATTTCTAAAGTTTTTATACCTGCTGTCATTGCAAGTGGATTGCCACTAAGAGTTCCTGCTTGATATACAGGGCCTGATGGAGCGACCATTGACATGATTTCTTTCTTTCCTCCATAGGCTCCAACTGGGAGCCCACCCCCTATAACTTTTCCCATTGTCGTAAGATCTGGAGTAACTCCAAAACGTTCTTGAGCTCCCCCATAGCTAATCCGGAAGCCAGTCATAACTTCGTCAAAAACCAATAAAGCCCCATTCTCTTTTGTTAACTCTCTAAGTCCTTCTAAAAATCCTGGTTCAGGGGTAATAAAACCAGCATTTCCAACTATTGGCTCGAGTATCACTCCTGATATCGCATCAGGATTTTCTGCAAATAGTTCTTTTACAGCTTCTAAATCATTGTAGGGAGCAGTCAGTGTGTTTGAAGTAGTACTTCTAGGGACTCCAGGAGAATCAGGCAATCCAAGTGTTGCTACTCCAGAGCCTGCTTTCACAAGGAACATGTCTGCGTGTCCGTGATAGCAGCCCTCAAATTTAATTAGCTTGTCCCTGCCTGTAAAAGCTCTCATGAGCCTTAGAACAGCCATACATGCTTCAGTGCCGCTATTAACAAAGCGAACCATCTCAACACTAGGAACGGCTTCAATAACCATTTCAGATAGCTTGTTTTCAAGCTCGCAAGGAGCACCGAAGCTTGTTCCTTTCTCTAAGGCCTCTTGAAGCGAAGCTATTACTTCTGGATGAGAATGACCACATATTGCAGGTCCCCAGCTCCCTACATAGTCAATGAAGCGGTTCCCGTCTATATCCCATGCGTATGGCCCTTTAACTCGGTCAAAAACTATTGGATCCCCATTAACAGACTTAAAAGCACGAACAGGAGAGCTAACCCCACCAGGCATTAGCTCTTTTGCAGCGGTAAAAACTGTTTGAGAATTAGTTGTGTTGAAGGCGTTCGTCACGGCACCTAATCAATTAGTTGATAACACAGTTCGCCATAATGGCCTAAAAGAGTCGAATAAGTCTAAAAAATCTTTTTTTTTCTTTACTTCAACTGCATAAGGAGGTCCATTTTGCGTCCATGTACGACGGAACTCCTGACCTGAGACTTGTTGCAGAGACTGACTTACCATTAAAGTAAATGCATGTTTCTAACAGCTATTAAAACAATTTCTAATACTGTGATGATTTGACAATAGATGTTCAAATTTGGTTCGTTTTTCAAAAAAATTGAAGAATTTCTAGGTTTTTTAGATAAAAAAGTTTGTTATGCAGAGCTTTGCTTATACTAGGCCCACAAAGGATAAGTAATACTTATCAAAAGAAAGGGCTCTCGTCTAGTGAGTCCTCCTCGTCTTGGATTGGAGGCCAATTTATATTTGCCAGGACTGGAGCATGGTCGCTTGGCTGGGTGTTACCTCTGATTCTTTTACAGATAACACAGTTTCTTGAGTTGTTAATTAATTCCTCGCTTAGGTAAATGTGATCAATTCTCCAGCCTTGATCTCTTTGCCATGCTCCACTTCGATAGTCCCACCAACTCCAATGACCTTTACTTTGCTCAAAGAGTCTAAAAACATCCTCTAATTTATTGTTTAGAATCTTTGTTAAAGCTTCTCTCTCTCTGGTGCTTGCCATTATTCCATTGTTAAATCTTTTTGGGTTGTGTATATCCTTTTCTTCTAGTGCAATATTAAAGTCTCCTAGAAGGCAAAGGGGCTCCTCTCTTTTTGCTTGATTCTCTAGATACTCATATAAATATCTCAGCCATTTAATTTTATAAGTATATTTTTCAGAATCAATAGATGATCCATTTGGAACATATACATTGACAACTCTAATGCCATCAATTAGTGCACTTATAATCCTCTTCTGATCATCAAAATAATTTGAGCTTTCTTTAAGTATGCCTTCACCATTAAAGCCTTTTCTTATATCTTCTAAAGGTGCTTTGCTTATTAATGCAACACCATTGTATGACTTTTGACCGTATATATATACATTATAACCTTTATTTCTTAGTGAATCTTTAGGGAATAAACTGTCTTCTACTTTTGTTTCTTGCAGGCAAAGTAAATCAGGATTGAATTCATCAATGAATTCTTCAACTTGATTAAGTCTAGTTCTAATTGAATTTACGTTCCAAGTAGCAATTAACACGATTTGATGTTTTAAGTTGTAGTTGGTTTAGAATTTGCATGCTTCGGATTTGAGCATAGATGAATTGTCACCGCGTCTACTTATTGAAATATACAATTTTTATATTATTAGTTCCTTTTTTTCTTTATACTCTTGAAAACACTATCTTTAGGCGAAATAGTCTTCTCCTGTCAGGTTTAACCGAAAATTCGTCAAAAGACATTCAGTCTAGTTTTGACGAATTTGAAGGCTCTTCATTGCCAACTAGTCCAAATGACCTGTTGAATATTTTGCAACGTATTGAGGCTATGAACAATGCAACTGCTCCTTCTAATGCAATTGATGATGCTTTAAAGGCTTTTGAAAGAGAAACTATAGAAGAATCTTCTTTTGATTTGGATTATCCAGTCAAAAATTCAATAGGAGATTAAGTATGATAAAAAAACGGCTAAATTTTAATTCTGCCTAGGCAAAGGTTCCTTAAATGAGAGAGCATCCAATCGCCCCAGTAACTGAACTATTTCAATACAGAGCAATAGGTTTGGTTAGGGGGAAATATATTCCTGAAGACATGGAAGTATTTTCTAAGGGTTTTATACAAGATGAAAATGGTTTGGAAATTGAAGCAGTAGTACTTGGAAGAACACTCAGTCTTATAAAAAGGAAAGTATCTGTAGACTTTCCTCATTTATGGGTTGTTTACCCAAGATGTAGAGAATCTGATCATTTGCATTTGCAGATTGCAGGTATTTGGGAGCCAAGCACTTTAGGTAAATCAAATAATTCGGAAGAAGAATCTAAGCAAAATCTTAAATCAGATGTAATTCCTATTTCAGATAAAGTTGAAGAAGGAGATGATTATTTTTCCATTCGAGGAGAGTTGATTTACACTAGGCCTGAGAGTAACGATATAATTATAAAGATCAAACAAAAACCACAAAAAAATAGAAGTAAAAGTTTTCCTTTTAAACTTTACCTAAAGGGCGAAATACCAATCAATCAATTAAGAAATTTTGTAAATTTAGATGTTAGAAGGATAGGCAAAGATCTACATATTGAAAAAGTTGAAATTATTGGATCAATTAAAAAAAATAAAAAACACGACTAATAGGCTTAATTAAACTTTATGCGATTTGAATAATTGAAAATGAAAAGTCTTTTTATTGATTGTTCAAATGGTGTTTCTGGAGATATGCTCCTAGGTGGATTAATTGACTTAGGTGTTCCTTACGATGTTATAAATAAACCTTTAGAATCTTTAGGATTTTCTGAAGATTATGCCTTAAAATATGAGGAGTCCAAGAGCTTTAATTTAAGAGGAATTAAAGTTTCTGTTGAAGATAGAAGCTCTAATCAAAAGCATAGGAAATGGATAGATATTCAAAAAATGATTGTTTCTTCAGGCTTGAATTCTATATTGAAAGATAGAGTATTAAAAGTCTTTGGAATACTTGCAGATGCAGAGTCGTTTGTACATGGGATTCAGAAGGATGAAGTCCATTTTCATGAAATAGGTGCCATTGACTCTTTGGTTGACATAATAGGAGTTTGTGCAGCAGTTGAATACTTAAACCTTAAATATATTATTTGTGATTATCCTCCAGCTGGCAGTGGTTTTGTGAATACTTCTCATGGCCAATTGCCAGTTCCTGTTCCAGCAGTTGTTGAATTAGCTAAAACTCACAATATAAAACTTTTTTCAAATGAGCATCTTTGTGGTGAATTAACTACTCCAACAGGGTTGGCACTTTTAATTGCTTTGGGAGATGATTTTGGAAAGCCTCCATTCTTTGATATTCATTCTATAGGAATTGGATTGGGACATAGAGAAGTTAATAGACCTAATTTCTTGAGAATATTTTTATTAGAAGGGAATATATTTTCATCTAATAAAAATATTTTAGAAGGACCTCGCTGGGAGGAAGTAGTTGTTCAGCAAGCTTGGGTAGATGATTCGTCTGCTGAGGATCTTTCTCATCTTTCGAATCAGCTTAGACTGTTCGGAGCTATTGAAGTAATTTCTCAATCAATACAGATGAAGAAAGGGAGATTAGGCCTTTCTATAACTGCCATTTCCAAGGCCAATGATAAAGATAAGCTGCGCAAGGCTTGGCTCTCTTTTGGATCAACCATTGGGGTAAGGGAGCATGTTGAGGAGCGTTGGGTGTTGCCACGTAGACTTGGCAAGTGTTCAACTATTTTTGGTGAATTATCTGTTAAACAAGTTTGTCGTCCTGATGGAAAATTAACTTTAAAAATAGAGCATGATGAATTGAGCAGAATTAGTTTGGAAAGATCAGTCTCATTAGACTGCGTGAGGAATGAAGTTGCCAAATCATTAGAAACTTTTTTACCAGATGAGGAATGGACATATTGAATTATTATATGAAAAAAATATTTTATTTAATAATGTATGTAGTAAAAAGTGTTGTTTCATTTAGGAGAGTTAAGTTATTAGTAACACTTTTAAGCATTTTATTTGTTGGTTTGTCTATATTTAATAATTTTGAACAGATTATCAATGAAGAGATTCATAAAGAGTCGCTCATTTTATTATCATTAGGTTGTATAATTTGTATCTTAAGTATTTTAGTTAATGGGTTGGCATGGAAAGAACTTGTTAAATGGTTGGGATATAAAAATAATAATGTAAATATTGTCTATTTATTTTTAAAAACAAATATCCTCAAGTATTTGCCTGGAGGAATATGGCACTTTTTAGATAGATTCAGAGTTTTAAGTTCTTCAATTCCTCCAGAGCAAGCTTTTTCTTCAGTCTTGCTTGAACCATTCTTGATGGTTTCAGCAGCATTATTTTTGCTACCTATTACTGATTTAAATAATATATATTTACTTATATTTTTTGCACCTTCTGTTTTTCTGGCTAGGCGTTTTAGGGGGTATTTGCTAATGCAGTTAGGTGCAATGAAAATGCTTCAATTTCAAAAGATTGGATCTAAATTTAACTTTGCCCAGGATTACATTAGCCCTAGCAACCCTAGTTCTCCCTTCCCTTTGAAATCATTTGCTTTTGAAATATTATTTATATTATTGAAATTTCTAGCCTTTTGGATTTGCTTAAAGGCATTTTCAATTGAAGAATATATTTATATGTCTAGCTGGCTATTTGCTTTTTCTATAGCCTGGGCAATTGGCTTGCTAGTTCCATCAGCTCCTGGAGGTATTGGCATTTTCGAATCTTTTATTTTGTTGATTATTGGACAAAATGTTCCTAGAGAATCTTTGCTGCTAGCTCTACTATCTTATAGATTATTGGTGAGTATTGCTGATTTATTTATTCCAACAATTTTTATTCTTAAAAAAGTTATTTATAGATTTATTATATATTTAAACCAATCCTTCATTCTCTAAGAGTTGTTTTAATTGCTTTCTGAATCTAGTCTAGGCATTAATGCAATTGATGCTAGCAAACCTAAACTTAGTACTATTAATCCAGGTAAAATTGACTCAGCCATCCTTTCGTCACCTGCATATTGAAATATCCTTACCGAAAGAGTGTCAAAGTCAAATGGTCTTAAAATAAAAGTCAGAGGTAGTTCTTTAATAGTATCTACAAAAATCAAAAGTGCTCCTACTATTATGGGCCCTTTCAGTAGAGGTATATGTACCTTTTTTAATATGCCAGTCCATTGTTCACCAAGAATAGTTGCTGCTTCATCAATATTTGGATTAATCCTTTCTAAACCCGCGTCTATTCCTCCTTTTGATACAGCAAGAAATCTGACCGAATATCCCCATAGTAATAATATTAATGAGGGAATACTCCAATTAGAACTGGAAAAAGAAAGAAGAGCGAGAGCAACAACAGCACCAGGGATTGCATAGCCTATTCCGGAAAGAAATGAAATAGACTGCATCCATTTAGTTTTATTCCATCTTTTACAAATACTCATAAATATTGCAAAGAATACTGTTAATGAGGCTGCTAAAGTGCCAAGAACGAAGCTTCTAATAGTTAATTGGATAATATCTAGATCAAAGCCTTGTTTGATTTGATCTAGATTTATAATTACCCATAAGCAAGGGATACCTAGAGTGAATAAAGTGGGCAGGATAGCTAATATTTGGGCCAATAGTTCCCTAAAGCCTTTTAGTTCCCATTTCTCTCTTTCTATACCAGCGATTCCCTCACTCCATCTTCTGCTATTTCTTCTCAACCTTTTCTCGTAAGCTACCAGTATAAGGACAATAAATAATGCAATAAATGCAAGAGATATTGCTCCTGATGGATTACCTTTTATAATCCAATTCTCAATTATTCCAGCTGAGATGCTCGGTATATTAAGAAGTTGCACTGCTCCAAGCTCATTAATTACTTCCATTGCTAAAAGCGCAATGCCTGCACCTATTGATGGTATTGCTAAAGGCAAAGCTATACGTCTAAAGCTATTCCATGGACCTACACCTAAACTCCTACAGGCTTCCATTTGACGTTGACCACATTTGGCAAAGCTTTCTGCGCTTAAAAGAAATACATAAGGATATGTTGTCATTGACATTACTAAAACACCCCAGGCCATTCCATGAATTCTTATCCCGTAAATGCTTCCAATATCAATCAATATTGCTGAAAGCAAATAAGCAGGAGTAGCTAAAGGTAAAAGCTGAGCAAACCTTAAGTATTTCTGACCTTTAAATTTGCAATTTGTGAGTAGCCAGCCGTTTGCTGTTCCTATTACACCTCCAGCTAACGAACACAAAATAACAAGTATAAGAGTTCCTTTTATTTGCTTTAGTCCATCTGCGCCTAAATTTATTTCTCCAGTGCTAAATCCAGCAATACCTTCGCCAAATAGTCTAAATATAGGCCAAAGAAAGATGATGCATAAAAATATTGCAAATGCATCTAGTAAGAACCTTTTGTTTGCCAAAGCTTTAAATAAAAAGTTTTTTGTATGCAAAATCTTTACCTAATAATCTCTATTCATAGAGGCTTTCAGATGATTATTTGGTTTTACATATTGAAGACCTTTGCTAAGAATAATAAGTTGATTATTTTTTTTATAATCGATTTCATAAATATCAATAATCATAAGGTTTAATTAATTTAAATGCTTGAAAGTTCATCTATTGATTTAGCAAGCTTGAAGTCAAGATTACTGATACCACATAAGTCATGTGTTGTTAAATTAATTTCCACTTCAGCATAAACATTCCTCCATTCTGGGTGATGCGACATTCTTTCGGAAATAATGGCAACCTTAGTTATAAAGGCGAATGCTTCAACGAAATCTATGAAACGTAATGTCCTGTAGAGCAGCTTACCGTCTTTAACTTCCCATAAAGGTACTGTTTTGCATAAATCACTTATTTCATTAGGAGTTAAAAGTCTTCTTTGTATAGACATTGTTCAGTTAGTGACCCTATCTTTTTTGATCATGGATCCGGTCAACTAAAAGGTCTATCTTTGTATCCGAATTGTATTTATTAGATGAATTTATTGTGTTGATATTATCTAATACAATTTCATTCAGTTTCTTGGGTTCATTTGTTGCCATAACTGCATTAAGCATTCTTCAGACTTCTTCTATTTTAATAGTACTTCCTTCACCTATTGCATGAAGATTTATTTTTCTTATATTATTTGAATATCTATGTTCCCATAGGTATATTGCTTGCCAGATTCCTAGATCTAACCTCGAATTTTGTATGCTAATTGAAAGACTACTTGAAGTAAGAGTTGTTCTTATATGGGCAGGCATATCATCTATGCCTTCTTCAGAGTGAAGGTACTCTTGCATTTCTTCGTCTTTAAGAATGGATTTAAATCCATTCTCTGGAACAATAGCTTTCATATATGCAGCAAGATCTTTAAGAACTTTTGGATCAGCGTTCTCGTTAATTATAAGACTACAACTAGTATGTTTAGACGTAATAACTAATATGCCTTCTCTTATTGTATTAGCTTTAATCCAATTGCTAATTGCTTCGGTGATATTGATAAAGCCTTCTCCTTTAGTCTCAATTGACAGTTGAGAAATAAATTGTTTCACCTTCGTAAAAGATAAATATACATTCTAGAGCTAACCTATTAAAAGCATCTCTAGATTAATTAATTATAGCTTTCAAATACAAGAAGAAGTTAGTTGCCAAATTGAATTAGTACAAAGGTAATTGTATGACTTGTAAAGAAGATAAATTCAAGCAATTTAAATTTATGTAATTGAAGATACTTATAAATACTCATAGATGATGTTTTTTATTTCAAGTTGACATTAGGCTTAATTGATCAAGCAAAAAATTCATTGACAAATACTTCTTGGAAAAAACTGGATGGATATCTTCGTGAAACTCAACTCCTTGGATCTATTCACAACGCATTGTATTGGGATCAGAATACTTCAATGCCTTCTTGTGCAGCCTCTTGGAGAGGGGAGCAATTAAGTTTTTTAGCAAAGTGTCTTCATACTAGGCAAAGTAGCACTGAATTTGAGAATTTAATAAAAGAAGCTAGAGAAGAATCTCACTTAGAAGCTCTTAAAAATGGTATTGATATTAATAATAAAACTAGAAATTTAGATCTTTTAGAGTTAGAGCTACGCCGTCAAAAGAAACTTGATTCAAAATTAGTTGTTCATCTGGCCACTGCACAAACAGAGGGATATGCTCTTTGGAAAGAAGCAAAGGAGAATAATGATTTTAAAAGATTTGCTCCTGCACTTAAGAAATTGATTGATTTAAGACAAGAGCAAGCTAATCAACTTGATGAATCTCGCAGTTGTTGGGAAACGCTTGCCCAGCCTTTTGAACCTGATTTAACAATTAAGCGATTAAATGAATTATTTATTCCTTTAAGAACTCGTTTGCCTGAATTAATAGCTAAAGCAAAAGCCGTTTCTTCTAAGAATCTTCTGAAATGGGATTTAGATCAATCTTCACAACAGAAACTTTGCGAACTCTTGTTAAATCAATGGGGAAGAAATAAAGAAATCACCTCTTTAGCAAGATCTCCTCATCCTTTTTCGATTACTCTCGGGCCGCAAGATTTCCGTTTGACTACACGGGTAGTTGAAGGACAGCCTTTCTCATGTTTTTTGGCGACTGCTCATGAATGGGGCCATTCTCTTTATGAGCAGGGATTGCCTTTACAAAATCATCAATGGTTTGCATGGCCTTTAGGACAAGCTACATCAATGGGAGTTCATGAAAGTCAATCACTTTTTTGGGAGAATAGAGTTGCACGAAGTAAAGCTTTTTCAGATCGATTTTGGACTTATTTTTCAAATGAAGGAGCTCCTTTAAATAGTGGTTTAGATCTTTGGAAATCAATGAACCCACTGCTTCCAGGTCTAAATCGTGTAGAAGCAGATGAACTTAGTTATGGATTGCATATCTTAATTAGGACTGATTTGGAGATTGCTTTGCTTCAAGAAGGATTAGATGTTTGGGATCTTCCCACTGAGTGGAATAAAAGGTACAAAGAACTTCTTGGAGTAACTCCAGAAAATGATTCTGAGGGTTGCTTACAAGATGTTCATTGGAGTGAAGGCTCTTTTGGTTATTTCCCTTCTTATTTACTTGGTCATTTAATTAGTGCACAGTTGTCAGAAGCAATGATTTTTTCACTTAGAAAAGAAGGGGTTAAAGGAGAAGATCCCATAGGTGAGTGTATAAGAGAAGGTAATGAGATTAAGCTTCTTGAATGGTTAAGGAATGAAGTTCATCATTATGGGCGACAAGTTAATGCTGAGCAATTAGTAGAGAAAGTTACTGGGAGGTGTTTGTCTTGTAATCCTTTTTTGAATTATTTAGAGAATAAGTTAAAGATGCTTACTTCCTCTTAAGATGAACGAATAAGTATTGTTATCTATGGCCAATTTAGACCAAGCTCCCAGTCGCAGAATGCCAAATTTGCTTCATGTTCTGCCAGCATTTGCTGAGGAAGGCTCCTTAAAAGTTAATTGTATTGTTGAACTGAATTCGAATACTATAAATAAGTACGAATTGATAACTGAAACAGGCCATCTAAAGCTTGATAGAGTTGGTTACTCTTCTTTGGCTTATCCTTTTGCATATGGTTGTATTCCTCGCACTTGGGATGAAGATGGTGACCCTTTAGACATAGAAATAGTTGGTGTTACAGAGCCTTTGGTCCCTGGATCAGTCGTTGAGGCAAGGATTATTGGAATCATGACTTTCGACGATGGTGGAGAAGTTGATGACAAAGTTATCGCAGTGATAGCAGATGATAAACGTTTGGATCATATAACTAGCTTTGAAATGCTTGGCGAACATTGGATTAAAGAGACTACTTATTATTGGGAGCATTATAAAGATTTAAAAAAGCCTGGAACATGTAGTGTTAATGGCTTTTTTGGTACAGAAAAAGCAGTTGAGATTATAAAAAGTTGCGAAAGTCGTTACTTAGTTGAAATTGAACCAAATCTGGTTGATTAGGAGTAAAGGTATTTTCTGAGATTTATGTTGTGCTTAACAATTTTTTTAAGACCTGGCTTCTTTAAATATCTCTTCTAAGATTTCCATTGCACCTTGCGATTTAAGTTTATTTGCAAGGTCTCTACCAATCTTTTCTGGATTTATAGACGTTCCTGATTCTTTATCTTTTATTAGGTTCTTACCATCAAGACTAGCAACCATTCCCGTAAGGGTTAAGTTCCCATTTTCTATTTTGGTGTGAACACCAATAGGAACTTGGCATCCACCTTCAAGTTCCTTAAGGAATGCTCTTTCTGCAAGACATCTTTGAGAGGTTTCAGCATGCTCAAGTACTTTGATTATTTTAATAACTTCTTCTTTGTTTTCTACACATTCTATACCTAAAGCACCTTGACCAACAGCGTGAAGCGATATTTCACTTGGGATTATTTGGTGGATTCTGTTACTAAATCCAAGGCGAGTCAAACCTGCTGCAGCTAATATTAGACAGTCGTAATGACCTGCATCTAGCTTTTCTAGGCGAGTAATAACATTTCCTCGAACATCTTTAAAAACAAGTTCTGGAAAGTGGTAGCGCAATTGTGCTAGTCGTCTTAATGAACTTGTTCCTACGATGGAACCTGCAGGCATGTTGCTTAACTGAAAGTTCTCAAATTTCTTATTTACAACTAGTGCATCAGCAGGATTTTCTCTTTCTGTAATGCAGCCAAGCATTAGCCCCTCTGGAAGAATCGTTGGGAGGTCCTTTAAGGAATGAACGGCTATATCGGCACGTCCGATAAGCATTTGGGCTTCAAGCTCTTTAGTGAAAAGACCTTTGTCTCCTATCTTTGCAAGTGCAACGTCAAGAATTTTATCTCCTTGAGTTGCCATGGCCTCTATTGAAATATCAATACCGGGATAGGCTTTTGTAAGCTCATCTCTTACCCAGTTTGTTTGGACCATGGCTAGCTGGCTGCGTCGTGAGGCAATGCGCACTTGGTCTAGAGCCATTAGTAATTTTATTTACATATTCACCTTACTCATGAGGATGACATTATGTAATTATTTCTGGTATACGTTATTAGTCTGATGCTTGGCAAAAACCTTTCGAAGAGCTTTTCTCCAGGTTTCAGCCTTTTAACTAGAGATAAATAAAAGCAAGATAAAAAGTTTATTTTATGTACTCTTTTAAAACTCCATTCCTATTTGGATGACGTAGTTTTCTTAATGCTTTTGCCTCTATTTGTCTAATCCTTTCTCTAGTCACATCAAAAATCTGACCAATTTCTTCTAGGGTTTTCATTCGTCCATCATCAAGACCATATCTCAATCGAAGTACATCTCTTTCTCTAGGGCTTAAAGTAGCAAGAACTCCTTCTAAGTCCTCTCTTAGTAGTGTTTTTGCAACATCTAATTCAGGGTTCTCTGAATCTGATTCAATAAAATCTCCTAGACGAGAATCCTCTTCTTTCCCAATAGGAGTTTCTAGGGATATTGGCAGTTGAGCACTTTTAGCGATAAACCGAAGCTTTTCAATTGTCATTTCCATACTTTCTGCAATTTCTTCCTCGCTTGGCTTTCTACCAAACTCTTGACTTAGAACTTTTGTGGTTTTTTTAATTCTTGAAATAGTTTCATATAGGTGAACAGGCAGTCTTATGGTTCTACTTTGATCTGCAATTGCTCTTGTTATTGCTTGGCGTATCCACCAAGTTGCATATGTTGAAAATTTATAACCTTTTTCATGATCAAATTTTTCTGCAGCACGAATAAGACCTAGGCTCCCTTCTTGAATTAGATCTTGAAAAGATAGTCCTCTATTCATATACTTTTTCGCAATTGACACAACTAATCGAAGATTAGATTGCACCATTTTTTCTTTGGCACGTCTGGCCAACATAAGTCTTCGCCTAAACCTTGCCATTGGCATACCAACTAAAGCAGCCCATTCTTTTTTTGTTGGAAGCTGGCCATGCTCGCTTTCAAATTGGATTGCAAGTTCTTCTAAGTGCAAAAGATCAGCAATTTTGCGTGCAAGCTCGATTTCCTCATCTGGTCTTAATAATCTTATGCGACCAATTTCTTGCAAATAAACTCTAATTGAATCTTCTGTATAAACACCTTTAGGGCCAAGTTTGATGCTGGCAAGGGCTTTTTCTCTTGCTTCTTGGTCGCTAAATTCACTAATAAGAGCATCAGAATCAGGCTGCATTTCTAATTTAGAATTAGGTTGGAGCTCCTCTGGATTTGCAAGAAGCAATTCATCAGCGGCTATTTCCAAATCCTTAGTAGAAGTATCTGTAGCTTCTATATTTACATCGGATAAAGTAATATTTTTTTTCTTTGGGTTTAATTTTTTCTGAGAAGCAGTTTGGTTTTTTTTAGGGCTTTGTTTGATTGCAGACATGCTTTTTTTTGCTTTGGCCTTGGCTGTAGCAGAAGAGTTTTGAGAAGTTACAGTAGTCATGTGGAAAGATTCAAAAAGGACAAAAATCTCTTGATGTATTTTTATTTGCTTTCTACGTTGATTTCGTACATATCTAGGGCTTAAGACTAATGATTTTAAAATTAAAATCAAATAAAACTTGTAATAGAGAAGATCTCTATTGAAGTTTATGAACGAAAGCCTTTACGGAATTGTGAGATTAAAGGAGGTCTTTGTAAGTTGCTACAGAATGGTCCGGGGCTTTCTCAGACAGGCATGACCTTTTTGGGAGTTACCCTCTGGCCAAGCTTCTTGCCTTCCCACTGAACAGGATTCTGTATTGTTCAGATAACAGCGTTATGCTGCAACTCTCTAAGTTTATGAAAATTTTCTGAAGTAGGCAACTGTTTTTTTTATGAGCATTAAAGAAATAGATGTATGGCTTGACGTTGGAAGGACAGGACGTTGTTTTGCTTATAAAGATGGGAATGAATTGGGTGTTGGAATTGGAGACATTGTTTTGGTCCGATTAAAAGGTAGGGCTATGTATGGTCTTGTTGTGCAGATTGAGGATCGAAAACAAAATATTGATCTAACAAATATAGAAACGATTTTACAAAAGGCAGCAGTTGAATCTAGTTGGAAAGAATGGCTTGAGATAGTTGCCGTGAGATGCCATGTAAGTCCTTTTAAGATGCTTAAGGCTGCCTTACCAGCTGGATGGCTAGGTCAAGCAAAGAAAAGGAATATTGATCCAAAAAGTTGGTGGTGGATTTTCTTGCAAGATTTAGACAATTTATTTCCTTCACTTTCTTCTAGGCAAAAAGACTTAGTGACTATTCTTAAGGGTAAAGGTGGAGGAGCCTGGCAAAAGGATCTCCTTTTAATGGGCTTTTCTGCAACTTTCATAAAAGGTTGCTTAAATCGAGGTTTTATAAAGCGGCGTAAACGAATTGCAGTTGATGCAAAAGATTCAATCGAAGAATCTCTTGCATCAACACTTCAATTGGAAACGGCACGTTTACTTACTGATGAACAACAAAATGCATTGAATCTGTTTGTTCAACAGCCCCGAGGATCTACCTTATTGATTTGGGGCGTTACAGGTTCAGGAAAGACAGAGATCTATTTGCAAATGGCAGCCAAAGAATTAGAGCAAGGTAGACATTGCTTGATACTCGCCCCAGAGATTGGCTTGATACCACAACTTGTAGATCGATGTAAAAAACGATTTGGATTTCAAGTCCTTGAATATCATAGTGCTTGCTCAGAAAAAAAGAGAATCTCTGTTTGGCGTGATGCTTTAAATACGGTTAAGCCTTTAGTAATAGTTGGAACACGGTCAGCGATTTTTCTTCCTTTGCATCCTTTAGGCTTAATTGTTTTAGATGAAGAGCATGATAGCTCTTACAAGCAAGAATCTCCAATGCCTTGCTATCATGCTAGAGAATTGGCATTAGAGCGTGCAAAAAGAACGGGAGCTAAAGTTGTTCTGGGAAGTGCGACACCATCATTGTTTACATGGAAGAATCTTGCCCCTGATGGCAATATTGTTGTAGCAAGACTTACGCGTCGAATATCCGATAAGCCTTTGCCTGCTGTAATTGTTGTAGATATGAGACAGGAATTGGCGCATGGCCATAGACAACTTTTGAGTCGACCATTACTTCATAGACTTTCACTGTTGCAGGAGTCTGGTGAACAGGCAGTTATCCTCGTACCAAGAAGAGGGTATAGTAGCTTTTTAAGTTGTCGTAGTTGTGGAGACGTAGTTCAATGCCCTAATTGTGATGTTTCATTAACAGTTCATCAGAATAAAAATAGCCAGCAATGGTTACGTTGTCATTGGTGTAATTATCGTACGAGTATTGGATTTAGATGTAAAGAATGTGATTCTACGGCTTTCAAGCCATTTGGCGCAGGGACTCAAAGAGTAATGCAAACATTGGAAGAAGAGCTTAAGGATCTTAGGCTTTTACGTTTTGATCGAGACTCAACTCGTGGCCGTGATGGACACCGACGATTGCTAGAAAAATTCGCTGCTGGCGAGGCAGATGTTTTGATTGGTACTCAGATGCTTGCTAAAGGGATGGACTTGCCAAAAGTTACTCTTGCGGTTGTTTTGGCCGCCGATGGTTTATTGCATAGGCCTGACTTGCTTGCTGAAGAACAAGCATTGCAGCTTTTTATGCAATTAGCTGGTCGTGCTGGAAGAGGCGAAAGGCCTGGGAAAGTACTTGTTCAAACTTATTCTCCAGATCACCCTGTAATTCTTCACCTTGTAGATGGTAGCTATGAGGATTTTCTTAAGAAAGAATCTAGTTTGAGAAGAAATGCAGGATTGGTTCCTTATAGCAGAACGTGTTTATTGCGTATGTCTGGAGAATCTGCTTCTTTAACCGCTACTTCTGCTACAGCATTGGCTGAGTATATTCGACCATATTGCAGTGCCTCTGGTTGGATGCTTTTAGGCCCTTCTCCTGCACTTGTAGAGAGAGTTGCTGGCAAAAGTAGGTGGCAAATTTTGCTTCATGGACCTGAGTCAAGTGAATTGCCCTTTCCCAATGATAATAAGCTTTGGGAATGTCTACCTAAAGATGTTAATTTGTCTATTGATCCAGACCCTATTAACCTCTGACACTTTATACAATCTCCTTAAGGGGGTAATTCGGGAAACCCAAGTCCCATCTCTAGCCTCAAATATTGCAAGAGCATACTAAGACTCATTATTAATAAGATGAGAATAGTTCCAATGCCGATAGGATTCCATTGCCATTTATGAAAAGATAGATTGTTCCTAGAACCTGTTTTTAGAGGCCATCTAATTTGTTTATTTAAAACATTCGCTGGTAGAGGGTAGCCTTTTGGGCTCTCTTTTTTTTGAAAAGAGTTTATTATGATTCCAAGTTTTAAGCCAGGAACTTCAGGAATTTCACTAAGGTCAATATTTAAATTTAATTTTTGATCAACTCCTATCAACCAATTCTTTTCGGCTAGGTTTAAATCAACGATAGGCGGGTCGAAACCAGCACTTTTTGCTGCAACGTTAACTATACTTTTTAGAGTTTTATTTGCTTCTTTAGAACTCTGAGAAGGGGCTTTAATTAACTGCCTGCCTTCCTCAATATTTGTTTCTACACTTATTTTAGGGTAAAGATTTTTTAGGGAAGAATTAAGATTTTCCTGCCAAGGTATCAATGCAGATGAGTTGCTTTCAGTATCCCAGGCCATCTTTATACGATCAGGCCCATTGACTTCTATTTCAGTATTAAACTCTACACAGCCACTAAGAAGAATAGTTAGAAGGCATAAAATTATACAGCTAAATACTGTAAAGCCTATACTTAAATATTTAGTGGAACCAGTTGGAGGAATGTTAATTGTCACCTTCTTTTTTTTAAGTTTGTTATTTAGATTTGAATATGATTTGTCAGTATCATTCATGCTCAAATCTGGAATTTTAATTGACCAATTTTCAGGTCTTTCTAGTGAAGGTGAATTCAAAACAGATAGATATTGTTTTGCTTGTTGACGAATAGAATCTTTTTTATGCTTTGAAAGTATTTCACATATATAAATCGCTTTTTGAGTATTTCCTTGTCCAATTAATGCTGTAATCATGATCGTTCCAATTTCTCCCCCGTTTTCACTTTGTAAAGAGTCAACTTTTAAAAGCAAATCCAGTTTTGATAAGCATTCTCTGTATGCCCCTCTTGCTAACTCTTTCTTAGCTTCTTTTAGAGTCGTCTCACGACCCATTTGTTAACCTCGGCCAACAATCATTGTGCCTATACCTTTATCGGTAAAAATCTCTAGAAGAAGAGAGTGCGGAATGCGCCCATCAATTATATGTGCTGCTGCCACCCCTTGAGCCAGTGCTCTTATACAACACTGAGCCTTAGGTGTCATCCCACCATTGACTACACCCTGATTGATAAGCTCACGAACTTCTGGCAGCTTGATGTGACGAATAAGTGACTCTAAATCGTTTTGATCTTTTAATACGCCAATAGTGTCAGTTAATAGAATAAGCTTTTCTGCTCCAATTGCTGCAGCAATTTCTCCAGCTACAATATCAGCATTTATATTATAAGTAACTCCTTCTTCTGATGCTGCAACACTTGATATGACAGGTATATACCCTTTGCTAATCAGTGGTTCAAGTACATCTGCATTTATTTTAGAGACTTCTCCAACAAGGCCATGACTACCATCTCCTAAGCAACGTGCTTCAATCAACTTTCCATCAACACCACATAGACCTATAGACAAAGCGCCAACTTTGTTGATTCCATTAACTATTTGTTTATTTACTTTCCCGATTAAAACCATTTCAACTATTTCCATTGTTTCAGGATTTGTAACTCTTAATCCATCACGAAATTCACTTTGGATATTAAGTTTAGTAAGCCATTGATTAATTTCAGGCCCTCCCCCATGAACAACGATTGGATGTGCACCTACACTTGAAAGCAATGCAATATCTCTAAAGACTGCTTCTTGGAGGCTTTCTGTAGCCATTGCCGAGCCGCCATATTTTATGACTATCCTTCGACCGGCAAACTTCTGGATATAGGGGAGCGCTTCACTGAGAACAGCTACTCTTACTGAGTCGTTATTGTGTTGATGGATAGAGGGACTTGTGCTCATCTCTGAAGGTAAATTATTCAATGACATTATTATTGGTTTTGGTATTACTGATTGTCTTTGGAAGGAGTTCAAGGATTAACTCTCCTTCGGAGGTTGGTGTTATATCTGCTATCAGATCCTTTGCAAAAAATCTTCCTAATCGATCTTTTTTTTGTTGCCATTTTTCAATAGGAACCCCACAAAATTCAAATTTCATGCGGACACCAAAATCTTGATCGTTTTCGGTTAATTCGATTTCAATAAGTTGTGGGGGTTTATTGTCATCCCAAAGCTTTAATGCTTGGAGCGATGTCTCAAGATGTGCTCTTTGACCATATCTATATCTTGTAACATCTCCAATTAAATCTGATAGTTCTTTTGGACCTTGAAGTTTTAATTTATTTAATTGAGACTTCGAAATGTCACTTTTAGTGGGACTTAATTCAGAGTTCTTCATGGCTAAACCTATAAGAAGAATAGGCACTCCATAGAAAAAAGTTGGCACACTCAAATTTGTAGCATCATTGAAGTAAGAAATAAGACCAGTTATGGCAAGCACACTTCCTGCTATAGAAACTATGCTTGCCGGTGAAAATTGTTTTTTCATTTTTGCATTTTGGGCTCCCTAGGCCTTAGTTTTGTGTATTTAGGAAGTTTTATGACTTCGTTAGATGAACAATCGATTGATCTTAAAGAGCTAATAGATCTTTTAAATAAAGATAGAGCTTTAATATTAGAAAAGATTGATCAAGGACAATGGCCAGAATTAAGGCATGACCTAGCTGCTTTGGAAAGAGAACTTGGAAAGTTTCTTACTTTAGCTTCAGACAAGTTTGACAACTAATGAATAAGCCTGTGTCTTTAAAAAGGTATGTCATCAGTATCTGGAACTAATGGTGAACTATTCCAATTCACTGAATCTTCCTCTTGTTTAATGTTCTTGGGGTTTTCGGAAATAGAAGGAGATGAAGAATTTGCAGGTTCTAAATTTATATCAGATTGCATTGGCAACTCCTTTGCATCAGTGCTTGTGTGCAGCTTAGAAACAGTAAATTCAGCTTTTTTTTCTTTAGTTCCATCTTGTCTGGGCACTGTGTTCATTCTTAGGCGGCCTTCTAAGATGAGTTTTTGACCTATTTGAATTCTGTTTTGGAGTTCTTGGGCCATACTTCCCCATCCAACAACTTTGATGGAACCTTTTGGGTCTTCAGTACGAAGCCCATCAAATACCACCTCCATTTCTGCTATTGCAGTTTTGTTGTCTTGGGTGTAACGGATTGTGGGTGCTAATTTGACTGTGCCCTCAAGCATGCAGTGATTCATTTTCTAGCAGGCGGTGAGAGGTATCTTGATGCAAATTAGAAGAAAATGCCACCGTAATATATGGGTATTATCCGGAACTGGGGATGGTCCTCCTATTGTAAATGGTTTGATTGCAAAAGGTTATGAGGTTTCTGTAAGTGTTGTTTCATTTCAGGCATCATTGCCATACTCTCACATGCCTTTGAAGAATCTATGGGTTGGGGCATTACAAGGCAAAGATGATATTAGACGAGTAATTGAAAATTCTTTTGTAATGCACGATGGATTTGATTGTGTTATTGATGCCACTCATCCATTTGCACAAAAAATAAGTTCTTCTCTCAAAACAGTTTGTCTAGAGCTTGACCAGCCTTTAGTGCGATTTGAAAGATATTGCAAGACTATATCAAAGGCAGTCTTAATAGCAGGCGTAGAAGAGCTTATAAATTTGAATTTCATAGGACAAAAAATACTATTTGCTATTGGAGGAAGACTTTTGCCTAAAGCACTTTATTTCGCAAAGAAATCAGGTGCAGTAAGTTTTGCGAGGGTTTTACCAACTACTGAAGGAATCCTGGCAGGATTGGTTTCGGAGCTGCCTCAGGCTAATTTGGCTGTGGTAAGGCCATCCAAAAGAGAGCAAATGGGTGAACTTGAGGCTGCGCTTTGTAGAAAATGGGGTATAACAGGCATAGTCGCAAGAGAATCTGGCGGGATTACTCAAGATATATGGCAAAATATTTCTCTAAAGCAAAATCTTAATTTGTGGTTAATTGCTAGGCCAACAAATAATAATTATGATTGCATAGTTAAAACCAAGTCAGAGCTATTTGATTATTTTTAATATTTGATTGAGTTAACATTAAAGGTATATTCAATTTTTGGAATGAACTCTAATTTAAAACATGGAGAGCTTTCATTAGTAATTACTACTGAAAGTAATTATGATAATGCAAAGAAATTAGCCAGAAGTCTTATCTCTAAAAAATTAGCTTCATGTATAAGCTTTGTACAAATTAACTCTGTTTATTATTGGAGTAATGAAATTATAGAAGAATCAGAAGTGCAAGTAAATATTAAGGTTAGCTCAAGCCTTGTTGAAAAGTTGTTTGATGCTTTGAAAGAAATACATAGCTATCAATTACCTCAGTTCATATGCTTAAATGCCTCTGTTAGTGAAGAATATTTTCAGTGGTGTTCTAAAAACATTTAATTTTTATAATAAAGAGAGGTTCTCTTTAACAAGTTTTTGCAAAGATATTGTTGATCTTGAGCCTAATTGAGTAACTATATAACCTGCACAAATTGAACCAATGTGGCCACAGACTTCCAAGTTTTTACTACTTAAATATCCATGTAAGAAACCACTAGCATACAAATCTCCAGCACCAGTTGTATCAATTGTTTTCCCAAACTTATAAGTATTAATTATAAATCTTTTGTTTTCATTAATAATAATAGAGCCCTCTGCACCCTTAGTTAAAACACAAATTTCACACTTTTTTCTAATTGCTTCTACTGAAGCTTCAAAATTTTTAGATTTGTATAATGCAATTATTTCATTTTCATTGGCAAAAAGGATATCTACATACTTCTCTACTAACAATTGAAAACTTTCTCTATGACGTTCAATGCAGAAAGTATCTGATAATGAAAGTGCTACTTTGCCTCCATTTGCTTTGCATAGTTCTGCAGCAGTTATAAATGAACTTTTAGCTGAATCTAAGTCCCATAAGTAACCTTCTAAGTACAGTAGCTTTGTTTTGCTAACTATTGAAAAGTCAATGTCTTTTGGTTCAAGTAATACTGAAGAGCCTAAATACGTGCACATTGTTCTCTCTGCATCAGGAGTGACGTAAATAAAGCATCTTGCAGTTGAAGGCCCTTCTCTTATTGGTAAGGCATTGAACACAGCGCCTGTTGAGCAAAGATCTTTAATAAAAGTATTTCCTAATTCGTCTTCTTTAACTCTTCCTATAAAGCCTGCTGAACTTCCTAGGGCTGATAGACCTGCGATAGTATTTGCGACAGATCCACCAGAAGTTTCCAATGATGATTTACTTCTAAAATATAGTTGCGTTGCTTTTTCTTGATTTATTAAACTCATACTTCCCTTTGTCAGCTCATTCTCGTTTAAGAAAGAATCTTCTGTTTCTATAAGTACATCAACTATTGCATTTCCTATTCCTACTATATCTAGATTTTTTGTATCTATTTCCATATCTCTATTAGTCATTTATATATTTATAATAACCTAAGTATATAAATTAAGTTGTTTTTAAGGTATAAGAAGTGCTCTTTTGGGACCGTGTATTGGGTCTTCTACAACAATTGTTTGTTCTCTACTTGCGCCTAAAGAAACAATAGCAATAGGAACTTCCATCAATTCTGCAAGGAATCTCAAGTAAGACATTGCTGCCTTAGGAAGATCTTCGAGTGTTCTGCAATTTGCAGTAGAAGTTTGCCAGCCTGGCAATGTCTCAAATATTGGAGTGCATTTACTAAATGCTTCGGCACTACTTGGGAAGTAATTTATTCTTTCTCCATTCAGTTCGTATGAGGTGCAAACTTTAATTTCTTTCATTTCATCTAATACATCTAATTTGGTAATTGCTAGACAATCAAGTCCATTAACTTCTACGGCGTATTTGCCTATTACACCATCAAACCATCCACATCTTCTTCTTCTTCCTGTTGTAGTTCCAAATTCGCCTCCTCTATTACATAATAGGTCGTTTAATTCTCCTTCAAGTTCAGTAGGGAAAGGACCTTCTCCTACTCGGGTCGTATAAGCTTTTGCGACTCCTATTACTCTGTCAATCAGTGTTGGACCTACACCAGCACCAATACAGGCCCCTCCTGAAACTGGATTAGAAGAGGTTACAAATGGATAAGTGCCATGGTCAAGGTCTAAAAGAGTACCTTGAGCACCTTCAAAAAGTATGTTTTTCTTATTTCTAGATGCTTCATGAATAACCCTTGCACAATCAACAACATGTGGTTTTAGTATCTTTCCAAAAGATAGGTATTCCTTAATTATTGATTCTTCACTAAGTGTTTTTTTAGAGTAGATTTTTTCTAAGAGCTCATTTTTTTCTGTAAGAGGAATTTTAATAGATTCTCTTAGTTTTTTTTCGTCTAATAAATCAATAACCCTAATTCCACTTCTTTGAGCTTTGTCTGCATAAGTTGGACCTATGCCTCTACCTGTGGTTCCTATTTTTTTTGTTCCACGACGTTCCTCCATTGCACTATCAATTAAACGATGGTAGGGCATTGTTACATGTGCAGTAGATGCTAGTTGGAGTCCAGAAATATCTATCCCATTTTCTTCTAACATTTGCATTTCATTTAGCATGACTTTAGGATCAACAACTGTTCCAGAACCAATAAGACAAGTGGTCTCTGGATAAAGTATTCCTGAAGGAATTAAATGAAGTTTTAGAACTTTGTCATCTACAACAATTGTATGGCCTGCATTTACTCCTCCTTGATACCTAACTACGACATCTGCTGAGCGACTAAGCAGATCTGTGATCTTACCCTTTCCCTCATCTCCCCATTGAGCACCTATGACGACAACGTTTGCCAATTAAAATTCGGTACGAAACCGCTTAAACTCAGAAGTAACAACACTCTCAGATTTCTTAGTTTAAGTCAAACAAATAAATCAAAAGTTATATTTAGATTTCTTTTACAACAATTTTCTCTGCTCTTGATAATTCTTTGTTTAGACGATCTTTTAACTTTTCTGGCAATGGTCTATCGTTGAACGTTTTATAGTGACCAGCCATTGCATTGAGTGCTGTTTGCATTGTTGTAAATGAAGATGTGCCATTTACTTGAGGCCGATTCCTATATCTTGATATATATGCTGTGATTAGCCCTAGAGCCTCATCTTTGGCTTCTGATAGATTTTCCTCATCGTCGGACAAAGCTATTGTTTCTTTAAGACTTTGAGCAACTGAAACGGTGTCTTTTGCGAAATCACCAGACATAGATGGTTGGGATGATGCATTTATGGCTAAACCAAAAGGATGAAATATTAAAACTAATCCAAGTAAAAGGGAAAAACATGTTTTGATGAGGTTTTTCAAAAATCGATTTAAGTCCCAGGACATTTTGTTCAAGATATTTAAGACACTCTATAAGGACTAATGCAAAAATGATTATCTACTCTTAGATATTTCAGATATTAGTTCTTTTATTGCATCTTTAAATTGAAGTAATCTTGAAATTTTGGTTGCTCGGTTGATTAGTTCTACCTTGCCTTCTGTTGAATCTCTTCCTGCGATCACCTTCCATGGGATGCCTATTAAATCTGCATCTTTAAACTTAACGCCTGCTCTTTCGTCTCTGTCATCAATTAATGCATCAATTCCCTCTTTTATAAGTTCCTCATATATTTCTTCTCCTAGAGCTCTTTGCTTTTCATCTTTCATATTTGCAATTACAACAATAATTTCAAAAGGTGCAATTGCTAATGGCCATAGAATTCCTTCTTTGTCATGGTTCTGTTCAATTGCTGCTTGTGCAAGTCGCGAAATACCTATTCCATAACATCCCATCCAGAAAGGTTCCTGTAATCCAGATTCATTTGTAAAAAAAGCATTTAATGATTTTGAGTATTTACGGCCTAGTTGAAAAATATGCCCTATCTCAATCCCTCTCTTTTCAATAAGTTTTGCGTTTTTGTCATGCAAAGCAATATCACCTGCTATTGCCTTTCTAATATCAACTACTTCACCTTGCCTGCCAATTGATGACCAATTTGTATAAATTCTATGTTGATTGTAAACATTAGATCCACATATAAATGAGTCTAAACTTGCAGCGGTATGATCAATAAATCTAAGAAAATAATTCTCCCAATTATTATTAGCTTTATCTAAATATGAATCTTCAAGATCAGGACCTAGATAACCGAATGGGATTTCATTGAGACCGTTAATTTCTAACTGATCTTTAGATATTATCTTTAAATTTATTACATTCTTTTCTAAATACTTACTGATTTCGTTGCTCAACTTAACTTCATTTAGTTCCTGATCACCTCTAATACTTATAAGAATTGGTTGTTGAATATTATCTTCAATTAATGCTAAAAGTAGTATTACTTTGACAATTTGACTTGGAGCAAATGAATTGTTTTGGCATAGTTCTTTTATAGAGCTCTGACCAACTGTGTCTATTGTTTTGGATTCTTTTTTGGGGAGACATTCTTTTCCTATTGGTATAGATAAAGCTTTCTCCTGGTTTGCTGCATATTTGTTGTCAGTGCTTATTAAAATAAGATCTTCTCCTGCATCTGCGGTAACCATAAATTCTCTTGATTCTGCACCTCCTATAGCACCACTATCTGCATCAACGGCAACAGTTGTAATACCACATCTTTTGAAAATTTTCGTATAAGCATCATTCATTTCTACATATTTATTCTTAAGGTCTTCTTCATTTGAATGAAACGAATAAGCATCTTTCATAATAAATTCTCTACTTCTCATTAATCCAAACCTAGGCCTAATTTCATCTCTAAATTTAGTTTGAATCTGATATATAGTTACAGGTAATTGTTTGTAAGACTGTAAAATTTCCCCTGCTATTTTTGTAATAACTTCTTCATGTGTAGGCCCTAGGCCTAGCTCTCTACCTTGTCTGTCTTTTAAATGAAACATAATCCCTTCTCCTGCTGTATAGCCTTTCCATCTGCCACTTTGCTCCCATATCTCCGCAGGATGAAGTTGTGGCAGGAGTGACTCTAGGCATCCTTTTTTGTCTAACTCTTGCTGAACAATGGCAGTTATTTTCTTGATAACTCGCCACATTAAAGGCATATATGCATATATGCCCGATGTGACTCGTTTTATAAAGCCACCTCTTACAAGTAATTGGTGTGAGGCTATTTCGGCGTCGGCGGGTGTATCCCGCAGCGTCACCAGCATCAGGCGGGAGACGCGCACTGAACTTCTCCTGGTAATGAAAACATACAATAATAGCTCACCTAAATTGCCAATTGCAAAAGTGTCCTGTCATAGTCTTTCTGTATAGAACTCTTTTGATTGATCTGCTATTTTCTGACAAGTTTTCGCCTGTAATCCAGAAATGTTTGATGCTCAGGCGTTCAGTTCTTCTTTAAATGGTATTTCTTCTCAGAAAATGTTAGAAATAGAGACTAATTCTTTTGATTCTCAGCCTGACTCTATTGTCGGAATAGATGATGTACAAAAATCTTTAAATAGATCTAGAGCCTCTGTTTACAGGTATACAAATACTGATACAAGAAATTTAAATCCTCCTTTTAATCCTAGGAAATTAAATCCTGAATTTAGACAAGATCAGAAAGACCCTCTTTTATTTCATACAAATGAAGTAGCAAGATTTGCAAAGGATATTTTAAGGATCAAAGAAGTAACAGTTGAAGTATTAAATTCGCCATCAACTGCCACACAAAATGTTTTAGTGGCAATTCTTGAAGAGTTAAAAGTTATAAGTACTAGGCTTGATGCAATGGCTTCTAATGATAAAGATATCTTTAATGAATGATAATTATAGAGATAAATCTTTAATTTAATTTATGTATAGAGTTAGTTTTATGCGAATATACTTGTGCCTTCTTTAATAAAATGAACCGAGTTCAATTATGAATTACTCGTTACTCCTACTCTCATAAGAACTAATTTAATGGATTTAAATTTTCTTACACCTTCACCATCTTTAGGAGTAGTGAACCTAGTGGTTGAAATACCTGCTGGCAGTAGAAATAAATATGAGTATTTTGCAGAAGCTGGGACCATGGCCCTAGATAGAGTGCTTCATTCTTCTGTGAGATATCCCTTTGACTATGGCTTTATTCCAAATACTCTTGCAGAGGATGGTGCCCCTCTTGATGCAATGGTAATTATGGAAGAACCAACTTTTGCAGGATGTCTTATTAAAGCCAGACCTATTGGAGTATTGGATATGCATGATTCAGGAGCTTATGATGGGAAGCTTTTATGTGTTCCTGTGGCAGACCCTCGGCAAAAAGATATAACTAGTATTCGTCAGATTGCACCAAATCAACTTGAAGATGTGGCTGAGTTTTTTAGGACTTATAAAAGCTTGGAAGGAAGGGTTGTTGTAATTAACGGTTGGCGAGACCATGATTCTGTTGAGGACTTATTGCAGGATTGCATTGAAGCCCAAAGGAAGAATCTATAGGTTTTATATTAAAATAAGAATATTAATAGATTTTCTAAATTTTGATTATGCCTATTTCTCTTAAAATCTATAGTTATAATAAGTGCGGTACTTGTAGGAAAGCTATTGCTTGGTTAAATAAAAATAATATAGAATATGAATTGATAGATATAATTGTAAATCCTCCTACTAAAAAAGAAATTACTTTTGCAATTAAACAATTAGGATCTACAAAATACTTGTTGAATACGAGTGGAAAAAGCTATAGAAGTATAGGAGCCAATGTAATCAAATCAATGAGTCAAGTAGAGCTTATTAATTTATTAAATGCAGATAGCAAGTTAATTAAAAGACCTTTTGCTATAAAAAATAGTGGAGATACTCTTGTAGGTTTTGATGAGAATAAATGGAATGATAGTCTGCTTAGTTGAAGTTTAATTTGTCTAACTCGTTAATTATTTCCTTTGGTCCATCTAGCTTTTTCATCTCATTTAAACTTGAAATCTTTAATTCTTCTAAAATAGAATTTATAAGAACCTGGCTATTTCTTAAAGTACTATCATTTTCCATGGCAAGTGCTAGTTCCTCCCAAAATTTGTCAATAACTTTTAAAGTTAATCTTTCTAATTCAACATCCTTTTTTGCAAATTGGCTTCCTGCATTTTTTGATACGCCAAGCATTGAATCCACCATGCCTGATGCAAGTTGGAAGCTAATAGCTGATTCTGCATTTTCAATAAAAATGTTGCCTTTGATTTTAGACGAGATTGGGTTTTGACCAATGCTCTTTTGTAGCGCATGGTCAAACAGCTCTATAATTTGATTTCTCATGTTTGGACCTACTCTTTTTAAAAGTAATGGTATCCAAATTCTTATGAATTCTGAAATATTAGATTCATTATCCTTTTTGACAGATTGATGACTGCTTAATTTTCTTATTTTGCTAGGAAGAATGGGAGATGAAATAATATTTTGAACCGAATTAATAGCTCTTATTGTTAACACCTCAAATATTTCTATAGCTAAGAATGCTACAATCCATTGGCTTATTACAGCCCGAATTGGCTCAAGATTAATAAGCTTAACTTTTAATATTCTTTCTATCAAAGGTAAAGGCCTTAGAAAATAAAGATAAGGTAAAAATAGAGGTATATCAATCCACCTTCTTGTAATACAATCTCTTATTGTTGTATTAGGGAAACGTTTTTTGAAGAAATTTACTTTAACCAATATATCCATTAAAAATATTATCTTTAATGGAATCTCTATTTCTAATATGTTGCTAGGACTATCTTTTCTTTTGAGGTTAACAATCGAATAGCTTGTATTAAGAGTGTTAATTACATTATTTAACCAGAACTTTCTCTCAACTTCCCATCCATTTCTCTCTATTAGATTTGTATTTAGAACTTGAGGATAGTAATATTTAGAACTATTTATGCCTGATCTAGAATTTATCTTAACTTTTATAGCTTCTAGCTTATTGAAATCTCTTGGAGGAATTATTGCATCTTTACCAAGTATGCTTTCTAATACTAACTCATATTTATTAATTAGTTGATTTATGGAAGGATCTTTTAGGCCTTTATTTAATATGGATTGATCAAGTCTGTAAAAGGTTAATTTTAATTCTTCAATATCAGCTCTCTTCTTTATTCCTTTTACTTGATCAAAACGTGAAGTAAAATCTGTTATTAATGTTTCTAAAACTTCCTTTCTTGATGAATCTAATGCAGAGTGTAAATTGTTAACCCAAAAGCCTCTAAGTGGAATATAGCTAATATCAAAAACCATCCAACTTAAATTAGCTATAGCAAAAAATGCTATAAACTTATCCCATAGGCTCTCTAACCTTTGCTCTGGGTTTTTCTTTGTTCTTTGCCATCTAGGAATGATCATGATTATTGATAATTCACTTGTACTTGCTTATCTATAAATTATGTGATTATTGTAAGTGTTCAAATCCATTGAGGAAGTTTGTGACTAATTACCCTAAGGATGATTCTATGAAGACAGAGAAGGAAGACGAGGGAAATCTTAATCATGCCACTAGACTGTCACATATATGGGAATCATGGGGGCCAGTAATTCTGGCTTTTTTATTCATATCAGGTGTAAGAGCTTTCATTGCAGAAGCAAGATATATTCCATCAGGATCAATGTTGCCGACTCTTCAGATTAATGATCGCCTTATCATAGAAAAGCTTTCACTTAGGAATAGATCTCCTAAGAGAGGTGAAGTAGTAGTTTTTAATTCTCCTTATTCTTTTGATGAAGTCCTAATTGCTAAGAGACCGAAACCTCTTCCATCAGCATTTGAATGTGCAGTTACAAACCTACCTTTAATTAATCTATTCCCATGGTCTATCGATGAAGCATGTCATGCATATATTAAACGTGTAGTAGCAATCGAAGGAGATAATCTAAAAGTTACTTCCGAAGGCAAGATTTTTGTTAATAGTGAACTAATTGATGAGCCGTATGTAAATAATTCTTGTGGCATCTCAAAAAATATTATTTCTAATTGCGTCCCCAAAGAAATAGATATACCAGCTAAGCATGTTTTTGTACTTGGAGACAATCGAGCAAATAGTTGGGATGGAAGATATTGGCCTGAAAATGGATTGTTACCTGAGGGAGAGATTTTAGGTCGAGCTATATGGAGATTTTGGCCGTTTCACCGTATAGGTAATATTAACTTTGCTGATTAAGCCCACAAGCAATTACCTTACCCGTAATTTGCTTACCTTCCCAGGGTTGATTTGAAGAAGATTTATATCCTCCTTCAATGTGATTGTTTTTTTGAACCCATTTTTTTGTTGGATCAAATAATAACCATCTGTTGCTACCAATTTCTAATTTTTCTGCTGGCAATTTAAGTATTTTAGAAGGACCAAAACTAATTGCTTCCCATAATTGTTCTATTGACCAGTTTGACTTTTCAATTAATTCTTGCCATAGAGAAGGCAGCACTAAATGATAACTACTTAAACCAGGAGTTCTTTCAGTAGTAGGTTTATTTGTTTCAGTTTCATCTAATGCTATCGCATGCACTGAAACTCCTGTGATTATTTTATTTTCTAGTCCTTCTATTAATTTCTTCCTGTCATGAGGGTTCCCAAGAGATGGTGAAACATTTATACCAATTTCTATTGCCCCTACTTTTGATTGATCTGATACTAGATGCCACCAACATACACTTGCCATTGGTTTTGATGAGCTATTAGCAAGGATTGATACTCCAGCTGATGTTGATATATTCATTACCCTAATATTGGCCTCAGGGTTTTGTCTTTGAATCTCTAGAATTGTTGTCAGGGGAACTGTTTCGCTAGTAATAGGATCTTGATGCCAACCAGACCTTAGTGCTTCGACACCTTCCCTAACCATTCCATGACCTTGGATAGAACTATCCTTTGGTGCAACAAGTATCGGTTTTCCTTGTGATTCACCTAGTAAAATAGCTTTTTGTAGTAATTCAGGAGTAATCATAGATTCATTTTCTGCTAAACCAATAGCTCCATAGTTAATTAAATCTTTGTGAGGGCTAAGTTCTTTACCTTTGCCACCTTGACTAAATCCTCCCCAGAGATGAATTAAGACATCTCTGGGGAGGGTATTGATTAATGGGATTAGATGCTCTGGTTTATCTCTCCATAGCATTGCTTTTGGCAAAATTGCTATTTGACCATATCCTGCAGATGCGGCTTTGCACTTGAGACTATTTAGTGTTTCTACTCTACCGTTTAGATAATCTGTGAGGAATGAATGTGGATCTACTAGACATGGTGCGAAAACAAGCTTCCCTCCTGGGGTTCGAATTATACCTAATTGTTTTGCTTTCTCTTGTGCTTCCTTGCCAAATGCGGTTATTAAGTTGTTGACAATCAAGACAGCAGATTTGGTAGCCGTTTGCTTTGCTCCTTTAAGAATAAGGATTGGATCTAGGAGGAGATCTTTGTTCATTTCAAAGTGCCCCTTGTGCTGTAGTGTCTAGGACACTACCTAGATGTGAGGTATAATTAAGAGTAATAACTATATTAGGGGTGTCGTCAATATTCAGTACGTCTACAATCGTTACCCCTCCATTCCCTTGCTTGATCTTCCATATATCAGAGGTAGACAGTCCCAGAAGATCGCAAAGGATTGTTTTATTGACTGCATCATGCGCGACTACAAGTGCTGTTTCATTTGGAGATAGGTCTTTGCAGATTTTCTCCCAACATCTTTTTGCGCGGAAAGATACTTCGTTTATGTTTTCACCTTCTGGCATTTGCACTATTTGAGGTGATTCCTTCCAAGCCTTCAATAAGTCTGGCCAACTTGAACTAATCTCTGATTCTAGCTTCCCTTCCCAAAGACCATGGCCAATTTCTATCAGGTCATGTTGATGTTCAATTTTAATAGGAGGATGATTCTCTAAAATTATTTTTGCAGTTTCTATTGGTCTAGACATTGAACTGCTATAAACTTTTTGAAAGCTAGTTTTATTTAGGAGCTTGTTAGCTGCCAAGGCTTGTTTCTTCCCAGTTTCATTTAGTGGTATGTCTATTTGGCCTTGAAACCTTCCTTCTCGATTCCAATTTGTTTCTCCGTGACGCACAAGAATAATACGCGCATTATTGCCTTTAGGGGGAAGCTTATTCTTTAAATGAGCGGTACTATTTAAAGATTCAATTTGAACATCCAACTCATTCTCTTTATTAGTAGCAATGTTTAATATAGATATAGACGAATTATTTAATTTAAATCTTCTAAAACCTTCCTGAGGTTTATTTAATAATTGCAAGATCAGACATCGCAGAATTGCATTATGACCAACAATTAATATTGTTTCATTTTTATCTGGGCTATGAATTTTTACTATTTTTTTTAGAAATCTTTCAGCCTGACAAAATAAATCCTTGATGGGCTTATAGCTGCTACCGTCTTCTCTTACTAACGTTAGAGACTCTGGATTCTTTGCCCATACCCTATAAGAATCAGGATATTTCTCTTTAACTTCATTAATAGTTAGTCCGCTCCATGGAGACAAGTCCACTTCCAACAGATCATTGTCGAGAATTGGATCTAGTTTCTCTTTTTGGATCTTTGCGATTGCTTTGGCTGTGCCAGAAGCTCTCTGAAGTGGAGAGGTGTAAATAGCTTGAATAGGTAAAATTCTAAGCGATTCTCCAGCCTTTGTTGCTTGATGCAATCCATCGTCCGTAAGAGTGGAAAGATCATTGCGACCCTGGATCCGGTTCTCACGGTTGAAGCTGCTTAAACCATGTCTTATTAGTAGAAGGCGTAGGGGCATTGGCAGAAGTTTCTTACGAATTAAACTTATTGATACTCCCTCAACCTAGTCTTGATTAGGAAATGAGGTTTGTTTTTTGCTCATTTCGTTTCTTTAAGTGCATCTCTTATGCAGAAAACCACCTCTGGATTGAAAGTTCTGTTAGCTATTCTTTCTCTTCTGTTAACATTTTTAATTTGGCAACGTGGGCTTCAAGAAAGTTTTGATAGACCTTCTGTTAGTCCTAAACTTGCACTTAATCAGAGAGAAATGGCAATTCTCGCAGCTCCTTCTCTTCCAAAGTCTTTGAGTCAATTCTTGATAGGTGAAGATCCTAAATTGGAACTTAGGAAAACTTTAGAGAAGTTGGAAGTTGATAAAATTTCTAATAGAGAGCGACTTTTGCTTGCTTTATTAGATTCGACAGAATTTAATAAAAATGCTCTACTTGAAAAAAACTTTCAAGAGAGTGAATTTGAAAAACTTAGAAGAAGTATTGTAAAAGGAATTAATGAACAGGAGGATCAAAAGGTTTTACTTGGCAAACTTGACAAAGCAAAAATAGACCCTCTGTTATACAGACTATATTGTGTTTCTGCTGGTGGCAGCTCAGAAACTTGTTTTGATGCAAGTGTTTCTAGGAATAATGCTTTTAGATTGGTTCTTAGTCAATTAATACCCCTATTTGCAACTTTAATAGGCGTAATAATTTTTCTGTGGCAATCTCTGGTTTACTTCAGAAATAGATCAACACCTTGGCCTGAAATATCAGCTTTGCCTCTTCCTATGATTGATATGGTTATTCTTATTGCAGGGGGCTTTGTTGTTTTGGGAGAATTAGTTACACCTTTGATTGCATACCCTATAAGTGATTTGATCACTAGAGATATAGCGAGTCCTACAAAAGAATCTTTAAAAGTATTTGTTGGTTATATAGGAATGACTATCCCTCCATTATTTATTTTGAGACAGCAGACTAATAGCCTTAAAAGTAATTTGTTAACTGGTGATTTGTTTCAATGGGGATTTAATTTTATTCCGAGATCTGCTTTGGATGCACTAAAAGGTTGGCTAATGGTCATGCCTTTTGTATTACTAGTAAGTTGGTTGACAACTTTGTTCTTCGGAGATCCCGGAGGAAGTAACCCATTACTTGAAATGGTTCTTAGTAGCAGGAATTTCCTAGCTTTAGCAGTGCTTTTTATCACAACTGTTTTAGTTGCCCCTGTTTTTGAAGAGTTTATTTTTCGAGGGGTACTTCTTCCTGTATTAGATAAGGAACAAAACCGTGTTTTCGCAGTAATTCTTAGTGCATTGGTTTTTGCTTTGGCTCATTTAAGCGTTGGAGAAACTCCTCCGCTATTTGTGTTAGGTATTGGACTTGCTCTATTACGTTTAAGCACAGGTAGGCTATTACCTTGCGTGATAATGCATTCCTTATGGAATGGAATTACATTTGCTAATTTATTAATTTTGAGTGGTTGATTATAATAATTCCTATGCAGGAGTAGCCATTCTTGGATTGACTTGATTAAGAACCATGGCTATAACAAACTTGATGAGATAATTTAAAATTACAATTGATTTCTAACAGCAAATATGCCAGAAAGAAATATTCTTTTTTTAAGGGTTATTTCCCTAATGCAAAAACACTAAAAAGATATCCTTTGCTTTCAACATTACATCGAGGAGTAGATGGAGCTCTTCTAGGAGTTATTGTTTCTGGGGCTGTGATGACAGCATTTACATTGCACTCACAACATTTATGGACATTGAATTTCTCTAGATTACAACTGACAAGAGACCTGTCACATAGACTTGAGGAGTCCACTGCGATTCTCGAAAGATATTTTCTTAACAGTGCATCTTACCCTCAATCCATGGTTATAACTAAGTCGGCTCATTTGCTTTATTTGAATAAACCAAAAGACAGAAAAAAGACACCAATCAAGGATCTTATGGAAAATTTGAGACAAAATTTCTCTTCTGTTTTTCATCCAATTGCAAATGGCTACTAATGTCTGTTAAAAGAAAACATAGATCTCAAGTTAATTCAAAAAAAAGATTTAGTGTTGCTCCACTTTCTCCAATTCCTCCTTATAGGTTAAAACTCGCATTTTCTATCCTTTCTTTGGCTCTTATTGGATTGATGACTCGGGTAGCTTATCTGCAATTAATTCAGGGGTATGCGCTTGAAAGTGAGGCTCGTGATAATCAAACGAAGAAGATTGAACCTCTAGGAAAGAGACGCTCTATAGTTGATCGTCGTGGTAGATTGCTTGCTTTTGATGAAAAAAGATTTACTTTATATGCTGATCCTGGACGTTTCAGGTTCCCAGGAGACATTAAAGGTATTATTAGAACTCCTGAAGAAGTCGCAAATAAGCTAGAAGGTTTGCTACCTATAACAAATAAAAAGCTCGTTAGATTTTTATATCGTCAAGAATCAGGTGTTAGTGTGAAACTAATTGAAGGATTGAAACCAGATATTGCATCAAACATACGAAATCTCCGTATTGATGGATTGGATCTTGAAGCTTACCCTCAAAGAATTTATCCACAAGATGATTTGGTTTCAAATTTAGTAGGATTTTTAGATTATGACCGAGTGCCTCAGGCGGGACTTGAATTGAGCTTTGATAATGAACTATCTTTTAGTGAAAAATCTAGAAGTTATAGATTCGGAAGAGACGGGACCCCCTTGCCAAATGATATAGAACCTGGTGTTTTTGCTGTAGACAATATTCAGTTGCAACTAACTCTTGATGCAAGGCTACAAGAAGTAGCTCTTAATGCTTTAAGAAATCAATTGAAGGAATGGAAGGCTAAGAAAGGAGTGGCAATAGTTATGAATGTCGAGAATGGGGAGCTATTAGCATTAGCATCTACTCCTACGTATAATCCGAATAGGTACTGGGAGCATAAGCCTTCTCTATATAAGGAGTGGTCTGTCCAAGAATTATTTGAACCTGGATCAACATTTAAGCCTATTAATCTTGCCCTGGCATTGCAAGAAAAAGTCATAGAACCTAATGGCACCGTCTACGACTCAGGCCTTGTAAATGTAGGGGGATGGCCTTTAACTAATTGGAATAAGAAGCCTAATGGACTTTTGAATTTTGCTGAGGTTCTTCAAGTATCAAGCAATGTAGGGATGGTAAACATTATGCAAAAACTTAATCCATCAAAGTATTGGGAATGGCTCAATTCGTTAGGGCTCAATAAAACAATAGAAACAGATTTACCTGGCGCTGTTCCTGGTTATATGAAAGAGAAAGATTTATTTATTAAACAACCTATTCATCAAGCAGTTGCTTCGTATGGGCAAGGTTTTTCTGTCACTCCTCTTAAATTAGCTCAATTACATGCTTTGATTGCAAATGGAGGATATTTAGTTAATCCTCATATAAAAAAGAGCATTAGGGACCAATCATTTGATTCTCCAAATCGATCTGAAATGAATATTTTAAATCCCAAAGTTACACAAACAGTTCTGGCTTGGATGGAATCTGTTGTCGAGGAAGGCAGTGGAAAAGGTGTGAAAATTGATAATTATAGAATAGGAGGCAAGACAGGCACAGCTGATCAAACTGAAGATGGAAGAATCTATACTTCAAAGATTTGCAGCTTTGTTGCTATTTTGCCTATAGAAAACCCCAAGTTCGTTGTTTTAGTCGCTGTTGATGGACCTCGTAAGCCATATGCTTATGGCTCTACAGTTGCTGTGCCTGTAGCAAAAAAAATCATTGAAAGTTTGATAGTGATTGAGAAACTATTGCCTGTAAATTCTTAGCTAATTTCTTTTAAGAAAAGCAAGCCTGTTGAAAGGAATATATAAGGATGAAATTCTAAGAGAATATCGCTAACTTAAAAAAAAAGAGAACGATTGAAATCATGACAAGCCTTCTTGAACAACTTTCAGAAATGACTGTTGTAGTTGCGGATTCAGGTGATATTGAGGCTATAAAAACTTTTAAGCCAAGAGATGCTACTACTAACCCTTCCTTAATTCTTGCCGCTGCTCAAATTCCTGCGTATCAGAATTTAATAGATCAATCACTTTACTCTTCAAGAAAAAGGGTAGGGACTTTTGCTTCAATTAAAGAAGTAGTTGATGAAGCTTTAGATGAAATATGTGTGACTTTTGGTAAGGAAATTCTTCAGATTATCCCAGGAAGAGTCTCGACTGAAGTAGATGCGCGCCTCAGCTTTGATAAGGAAGCAACTATTAAAAAGGCTAGGAAGATTATTCATCTTTATGAACAACTTGGGATTAGTAAGGAAAGAGTGTTAATTAAGATTGCATCTACTTGGGAGGGTATTAAAGCGGCAGAAGTTCTTGAAAAAGAAGGAATTCATTGTAACCTTACTCTTCTCTTTGGTTTCTCACAGGCAGTAGCATGTGCTGAAGCTAATGTCACACTTATTTCTCCTTTTGTAGGTAGGATTTTAGATTGGTATAAAAATAAAACAGGTAAAGATTCTTATTCTGGAGCTGAAGACCCTGGCGTGATATCTGTAACGAATATATTCAATTATTATAAATTTCACAATTATAAAACAGAAGTGATGGGAGCAAGTTTCAGAAATATTGATGAGATAATTGAACTTGCAGGCTGTGACTTGCTTACAATTTCACCAAAATTACTTGATCAATTGGATAATACAAATGAAAATTTATTGAGAAAGCTTAATGATAAAGAACCTCTTCCAACTCAGTCTAAAGTTAAATTGAATGAACTTGATTTTAAAATGATGCTTAAGGAAGACCAAATGGCTGATGAAAAGCTTAAAGAAGGAATTGTAAATTTCAGTAATGCTATTGAAAAGTTGGAAATTCAATTAAAAGATAGACTATGTTCTCTTGAAGACAAGAAAGATGTTCCTTTAAGTGCTTAATTGATTCCTAACTTAACTTTTTGATACTATATTTATATTATCTTTTTTCTTGGATGTAATTAATATTTGTTTTGAAGAAGTAATCTTTTTATTACGCGCTGTGCAATATCTCCGTAGCCCATTTTCCCTGAAAGTATTTGAGCAATTCGTTGAGGGGCAGTAGGTCTTTTTATACCAAGTTGATACCCAACTTTTGGGAATCTATAGAAAACCTGAGATATTCTTCTTCCCCAGGCCATTGAATTACCCCATTTTTTTTTCATTGAACTTGTGTAACTACTTAAATCTTTTGAATCGCCCTTTAGGAAGTTGCCTAAATGTATAGATGCTTCGTATCCGCTCATTATAGAAGGTCTTAACCCTTCTGCTAAGAAAGGATCACATAGAGATGCTGCATCACCAACTACAACAATTCCCTCTCCATGGAGCTTGCTATGGCCATTCCAAACTCTTAACTTTGAGTTTTGTTTTAATCCTTCTTGTGGATCAAACCCTAGGCTTGGAAGAAGTTGCTTAAGTATTTTTTCACTTTCTACAGAATGATTCCCAATAAAGCTACCAACACCAACATTGACAGAGTCTTCTAATGGAAAAGCCCAAGCAAATCCGTATTTAACTAAGCCAAAATCAAATATTGAAGTTCCTTTTTTAAGAAATCCTTTCCCTTCTAATCTAACTGAAGTTGTTGATGCATAATGCAAGTTTTTGGGACCTAAATTAAACTTTTTAGCCCAATTAGAACCTGAGCCATCTGCAACAACAATACACTTTGCATGAATTTCCCGATCATCGCTTGATCTAATAGACCAAATATTTTTAGTTCTATATATTTCTTTTACTTCAAACGATGTAATTAGTTTCGCTCCTTGTTCAAGGGCTTGAGTTGAGATGTACTCGTCAAGTTTCTCTCTTTTGACTATCCAGAAAGGAGACTCGCCTGGAAGTTCTGCGATTACCAGATCAGATAGACGCCAGGTGAAATTAACCTCTTTAATTATTTCATCAACTATTGGATCAAGAGAAAAAGGGAAAAATTGCTGTACAGAGGAAGCCATACCTCCTGCACAAGGTTTAAGTACAAAGCCAGAGGATTTGTCTACCATTTGTACTTTAAATCCTTCTTTTGCCAGATGGAAAGCAGCGGTAGCTCCAGCAGCTCCAGCGCCAATAATTACAACATCATTAGAGTTCAAACTTTGAGGATTTCTGCTTCCTTTTTAGCTAAATTATTTTCTATTTCATTGATATAGCTATCAGTTATTTTCTGAATAGAAACCTGCTGATCATGACTCTGATCTTCTGAAAAATCGCCTTCTTTTTCGCCTGCTTTTATTTTTTCAATAGCATCTCTTCGAATATTGCGAAGAGCAACTTTGGCTTCTTCAGCATACTTAGACGCTAATTTACAGAATTGCTTTCTTCGCTCTTCTGTTAAAGGTGGGATATTAATGCGAATAATTTTCCCATCATTATTGGGAGTAAAGCCAAGATCACTAATAGATATTGCTTTTTCTATTAATCCTATTGAACTTAAATCGAAAGGTTGTATGGAGATTGTTTGCGAATCCGGAGTTGAAATAGTTGCTAAGGACTTGAGCGGTGTATCTGCTCCATAATATTCAACAGTTAAACGATCTAAAAGTGATGTATTAGCTCTACCAGTTCTTATAGTATTAAAATTTCTTTGAGATGCTTCAACAGATTTCTTCATGTTTAATTCAACTTCTTGAGTATTCATTAGATTTATATAAGAAAAAGATGTGAGGTACTAGGAAAAAAATTTGTCTAATGATAAGTTTACCCTGTATTAGAAATGCGAGAGCCTATATTTTCTCCATTAACTGCCTTATTAATATTCCCAGGTTCAAAGATATTAAAGATAACTATAGGAATATTGTTGTCTTTGCAAAGGGCAATTGCGGTGCTATCCATTACAGTAATTTCACGACTTAATACATCTTGAAAAGATAAAGTGTCGAATTTAATAGCCTCAGGATATTTTTTGGGGTCTTTATTATATACACCATCAACTTTTGTCGCTTTAAAAATTACATCGGCATTGATTTCAGCGGCGCGCAATGCAGATGTTGTATCTGTTGTGAAGAATGGATTGCCGCATCCTCCTCCAAAAACAACAACTCTACCTTTTTCCAGATGTCTAATCGCTCTGCGCCGTATATATGGCTCAGCTATTTGTTGCATTTCAATAGCTGTTTGAACTCTTGTAGGGACCCCTGCTTGTTCTAAGCCGTCCTGAAGCGTAATTGCATTCATTACAGTAGCCAGCATTCCTACATAATCAGCAGTAGCTCTGTCCATACCAGCAGCAGAACCTTTTAGACCTCTGAAAATATTTCCACCTCCAACTACAATTGCTAGTTGCGTACCATTACTAACTACTTTTGAGACATCTTTGGCAATTGATTGAACTATCTCCGGGTCTATTCCATATGGCTTCTTTCCCATTAGGGCTTCACCACTAAGTTTTATCAGGACACGTGAGTAAGCCATTAAGTATTAATATCTCAATGACAGTAGCAAGAGATTTTTATTTAGCATCGTATTTATTTAGGATTATTAGTGAGAACGAACACATATTTTAAATTTTAACTAGTCTTCTTTTTATAAAAAGTCTTCTTAAAAATTTTCGAGACTTGTAAAAGGGAAAATTTTAAAAGAATAGTTAAAAGAAATGATTCTTTAGATGGAGTTAAAATTCAATGCCTTTTTGAGCCTTAATTCCTTGCTCTTTAAAAGGATGTTTTAATACACTCATTTCAGTTACTAGATCCGAGATTTCTATAAGCTCTTTTTTTGCTCCACGACCAGTTAAGACAACATGGGTTAAGGCAGGCCTTTTTTTTACTTCTTTTATAACTTCTGTTATTGGAAGGTATCCTAGCTTTATAGCTATATTTATTTCGTCAAGAATAACTAGCTTGAAATTTGAGTTTGAAAGATAAGAAATTGATTGTTGCCAAGCTGCCATTGTTAGTTTTTTATCTCTTTCTCTATTTTGAGTTTCCCAAGTAAACCCTTCTCCAAGAGAATGCCACTTCAAAGAGTCTTCATATACTTTTAATGCTTTTGATTCTCCTGGCTCCCAACCGCCTTTTATAAATTGAATAATTGCTACACTTTCTCCATGCCCCAGTGTCCTTAAGGCCATCCCTAAAGCTGCTGTCGTTTTACCTTTTCCTTGGCCTGTGAAAACAATTATCAGGCCTTTTTCTAAATTTCTTTCTTCTACTCTTTTGCTCTGGATCTCTTTTCGACGCTTCATTCGTTCCTTATATTTTTTTTCATCACTCTCTGAAACTAAAAATCCACCCATTCCTAGCTCTTTTGATTCTTTGTCCAGGTTTTTTAGTGCTGATTCTTTATCCATAGATTTGTTTTTCAAAATTCATTTAATTAGGTCCTAAGTTAATTCTAGTTCAATGAAATTTTTTCTTGCTTAATGCTTCGTCAACAGCCTTTTGCTGATCTCTTCTAGTGATCCAATGATGATAAGTTCTAGTATGAATAGAGACTGAATGGCCCATCATCCTTGCTGAAATTGTATCAGGGAGTCCTAGATGGATTGTTCTTACAGCCCATGCATGTCTAAGGTCATATGGTGTAAGTGGAAGTTTGTACCTTCTGAATTGTTCAGATACTCTTCTACCTATATTCTGCAGTGTGGTCGAGTTTAGATCAGTATTTATATTTGGCAGTGAATTTGAATCAATTCTAATCTTATTTAGTTTAAATAGATCTATCCATTCAGGATTAAATGGCCAGACTTGATGTTCACCAGTCTTGGTATTTGGAAAGACTCTTATAATTTTGTCTTCATTGTCATTTAGACATGAAAGATCACAGAAAAAAACCTCATGATTTCTTAGCCCATATGTTGCCATTAGGCCGTATACTAACCGCCACTTAGGATTTGGAATTAAGTTATATGTTTTTATAATAATACTATCGCTAGGTAATTGCCTGAACTGTGCTTTATGTAATCCATATCCATCTGACATCTCTTTCCAACTCTCAGGTAGCTTTATATCGAAATGTTTTGCCAATGCTTTAAGTGATGTCCCACATTGCTTCCTGCTACGACTGTTTTCTGAATAACTAGATAAAGTTTCAATAAATAATATTTTATTTAGAGTATAATTATTATCCTTAGCAATAGATATCATCCTGCGAAAATAAGGAAGATAGGCAGAATCCCAATTAGTTTTATTGCCAGATTTTGATTTGCTTTTAGAAGGATCATTGAAGAAATTTAACTTGAAATCTTTTATTACTTTTTCAATATCAGTTTGATTTTCTTTATAGGAACCCTTTGTTTTTTTTTGAGACCAGTTTTTCCAATCAAATTGGTTATGCTCTATTTGTAAAAAAAGGAAATTAACTGTCTGTTCTGCCTGTTTAAGTCCTTCTAAATTTGTATTTAAGCCTAAGCTTAATCGTTGGTTTCTGATTTCTTTTGGATTGTTTTGGCAAGGTAGAGGTCCTCTTAGATTAAGTTTGTTGCCTCGTTGCTCAATGCGAAGCTTTACTCCTCTAGCAGAAAGCTTTTGATTTATATCTAACAGTTCACTTTTAAAATTCATTGGTTTCAATGGTTACAGATACATTGACGTCGATAGGCGTTAAACTCAACCCCTTATTAGGACTTTTTCTTAATGACTCGTGTTGGCATCCTTTTAATGAATCTTGGGGGGCCAGAAAGAATTAAGGATGTTGGACCATTTTTATACAATCTTTTCTCTGACCCAGAGATAATTAGGCTGCCTATACCAATATTCCAAAGACCTTTAGCATGGTTTATAAGTACCCTTAGAAGTTCAAAATCGCAAAAAGCTTATCAAGCAATTGGAGGAGGTTCTCCTCTTCGAAGAATTACTGAGCAACAAGCGAGAGAATTGCAAAGTGAACTTAGAAAAAGAGGAATTGATGCAACAAGTTATGTTGCTATGAGATATTGGCATCCTTTTACTGAGTCAGCTGTAGAAGATCTCAAGGCAGATAATATTAGTGAGGTTGTAGTTCTTCCTCTTTATCCTCATTTTTCAATTAGTACTAGTGGATCTAGCTTTAGAGAACTTAGAAGATTAATAGCAGCAGATAAAGCTTTTGAAAAAATATCAATAAGGTGCATTCGAAGTTGGTTTGACAATGATGGCTATATAAGTTCTATGGCTGAATTAATTCAGAATGAGATTTCAGCTTGCTCTTCGCCAAAGAATGCTCATATATGCTTTACGGCGCATGGTGTACCAAAAAGTTATGTAGAAGAGGCTGGTGATCCCTATAGAGATGAGATTCAGGATTGCTCGCTGTTGATTATTGACAAAATCGAAAGATCATTAGGATTTAGCAATTCTTATACTCTTTCTTATCAAAGTAGGGTGGGTCCAGAGGAATGGCTGCAGCCATATACTGAAAATGTTTTAGAGGATTTAGGTAAACAAGGCATAAAAGAATTGGTTGTTGTCCCAATTAGTTTTGTTAGTGAGCATATTGAAACTCTTCAGGAAATTGATATTGAATATAAAGAGATTGCTTTAAAGAATGGAATAATTAATTTCAGACGAGTTAAGGCCTTGGACACTAACCCTTTGTTTATTAAGGGTCTTGCCGATTTGGTAACTACATGCCTTGAGGGGCCTGAGGTTAGTCTTGATGTTGCTTCAAGGTTGCCAGAGAAGGTTAAGCTTTACCCGCAGGAAAAATGGCAGTGGGGGTGGAATAATAGCGCTGAAGTTTGGAATGGAAGAGTAGCAATGTTTGTATTTTTTATTTGTTTCTTAGAGTTGATCATTGGTAATGGTCCATTGCATTATCTAGGATTATTATAAAAAAATTTCTAGCTTAGTAATTCAATAGGAATATTTAGGAAGAAAATAATTTTTTATTCTAAATAAGTTTTTTTTCGGCAAAACAACCATTGTCCATATAGCATCCTGAAGAGATTAAATGTTTCTCTCCTGTGAACCTTTCATCTTTATCTTTAAGTCTAAGTGATTCAGTGAATCAAGGGCAAAATCAGATACTCGGGGCTGATGCTCTTATGGATTCTCTCCGAAGACACGGAGTGGATACTATTTTTGGCTACCCAGGAGGAGCAATTCTTCCTATTTATGACGCTGTTTATAAAGCAGAAAAAGCAGGCTGGTTAAAACACATATTGGTTAGGCATGAACAAGGGGGGGCGCATGCTGCTGATGGATATGCAAGGGCTACAGGTAAAGTTGGAGTATGTTTTGGAACATCAGGTCCAGGAGCAACAAATTTAGTTACAGGGATTGCAACCGCTCAAATGGATTCTGTTCCTTTGGTCGTAATTACTGGTCAAGTACCACGACCAGCTATTGGAACTGATGCATTTCAAGAAACAGATATTTTTGGCATTACTTTGCCTATTGTCAAGCATTCTTGGGTAGTTAGAGATCCTGCTGAAATTGCTTCAGTTATTGCGCAGGCTTTTTTAATAGCCTCTTCTGGACGACCAGGTCCTGTATTAGTAGATATTCCTAAAGATGTTGGTCAAGAGGTATTTGAATATAAGGCTGTAGAACCGAGGTCTGTAATACCTGCTGGTTTTAAACCCCCATGTTCTGCTGATGCGATATCAATATCTAATGCATTGGACTTAATAGAAATAGCTCAGCGTCCTTTGCTTTATGTAGGAGGAGGGGTTATTTCCTCTAGTGCTCATGATAGCTTGGCTGCTCTTGCTAACCGATATCGATTACCTGTTACTACAACGTTGATGGGGAAAGGCGCCTTTGATGAAAGAGACCCGCTTTCTGTAGGAATGTTGGGAATGCATGGAACTGCATATGCAAATTTTGCAGTTATGGAATGTGATTTGCTTGTGGCTATTGGTGCGCGTTTTGATGACAGAGTAACTGGAAGATTGGATTCATTTGCCCCAATGGCAAAAGTTATTCATTTTGAAGTTGACCCTGCTGAAATTAATAAAAACAGAAATGCTGATGTTGGAGTGCTTGGAGATTTATCGGTAAGTCTTGAGAAGTTGCTTGAACTTAGTGACAAAAGAGAAGTTAAACCAATTACAGAGGAATGGTTAGATCAAATAGAGCAATGGAAGATTAAATACCCTCTTTCTATACCTTCAAAAGAAGGAGAAATATATCCTCAAGAAGTTTTGTTAGAAGTTAGAGATTTAGCTCCTAATGCTTACATAACTACTGATGTTGGCCAGCATCAGATGTGGGCGGCTCAGTACTTAAGGAACGGACCACGTCAATGGATAAGTAGTGCAGGTTTGGGCACTATGGGCTTTGGAGTCCCTGCAGCCTTGGGAGTTCAAATAGCACTACCAGATCAACAAGTTATATGTATTGCTGGAGATGCCAGTATTCTTATGAATATTCAGGAGTTGGGAACTATTTCTCAATACCAATTAAATACAAAAATAATTATCATAAATAATCATTGGCAAGGTATGGTGCGGCAATGGCAACAACGATTCTATGATGAACGATATTCAGCAACAAATATGTTAAAAGGTGAGCCAGATTTTGTGTCTTTGGCAAAATCTTTTGGCGTTTCAGGTTATTTGATCGATGACCGAAGTTTGTTGCAAATAAAATTAAAAGAAGCTCTTAGTATTAAAGGACCTACGCTAATAGATATCCATGTTAGAAGAGATGAGAATTGTTATCCAATGGTTCCTCCTGGTAAAAGTAATGCTGAGATGGTAGGATTACCTGGCAATTCTTGATTAAATATAATCAGTTTGAAGTAAGCTTAGATGTTTAATATTTATAATTATTTAAAGATCTTATTATGTATTTTATTCTTTGTTACTTTGCTACCAGTTAGAGTCTCTTCTGCAGAGGTGTTGCAGATAAAAAGTTCATCAATTATTCAAATTGGTGATCAAAATAGAAATTATAAGGTTAAGATTGCATGCATTAATGTTGATCCCAATAAAGAAGAAGAAGCAACTATCTGGTTGAAATCAGAATTACCTAGGAAATCTAAGGTTAATATTTTACCAAAAGGATCAGAAAATGGCATTTTGCTAGCTAAGCTAATAAATTTAAAGTCAAATAAAGATATTTCTAAATTAATGGTAGAGTTTGATTTCGGAGATTTTTCCTGCGAGGAATAACTAATTTTTAATCATTAGATTGTGTTTTATTTTAATTTAAAATTATTACCTTAGTTAATTTATCTTGCTTCTATGAAACTCCACTGCCTTGATGAGGTTTTATCTCTGCGCCAAGAATTAAATAGTTTTTCTTCAGAGAATGTACAATTTTTGTTTATGCTGATTTGACTTTCTTCTAGCCCCTCCATTATTAACTGCTTTTGTGCAGCTTTTCTAATGTCAACCGCCAAAGTCTTATCTTTATTTATTTTAAGACATTCTAAGCTGGTCATTCTATCTAATATATTTTCGGTTTCTAAATATTGATTAGGCTCTAAACTTTCATATATTGAGCTTACAACTTCTTCTCCTACAATGTAATTTTCTTTACTTATAGCAGGACCTAAAGCTACTACTAAATCTTTTTTATTTGATCCAAGATCTTCTAATTTCGTTATAGTGCTTTTAATGTTATTTTTTGCCAATCCTTTCCATCCAGAATGAATAGCTGCTACATTGCCTCTATTTATATCTCCTAATAATATTGGTATACAGTCAGCTGTATATATCCAAAGGCTCTGAAGATGTTTGTCGCTTATAAGGCTATCTCCTCTTTGAATTGATTGGTAATTAGATTGAGACGCATTTACAACCTTTTTACTATGTATCTGATGAAGAAAATGAATACTAGAATTGTTGCATAATAGTTTGTTTAGGGATTCAGGATTGTTTTCTATTTTTTTATTTGTGAAGAAAGCATGGTTAAACTTATTGTCTAACAACAGTCTTGATTGAAGAAATATTGTTTCTAAGCTCTTCCTAATGAGCCAATCTTCTTGATATAAAGAATCTATATTTGTGGTCATATTCGAAATTAAATGATTAGTTCAAATATATTTAAGAAAGCTTATTAAATTTACTCTATATCTTTAAGCATCCAGAAACCTGTGAAATTTTCTACATCAGGAGAACTTTGAATGGCAATAAATTGAAGCCCATCAGCTTCTTCTTTCGCTTTGTTTAGATTAAGATTCACTTGTTCTGAATAATCTTTATTCATTTCAGTTACTAGCCATCTATCTTCCTGACCTGCCTCTAAAAGTAGTTGATTGTTTTCTACTACTAGCCTAACTGGCTCCAGCCCACTAAGCCATGCGGATAATGCAAGTGCTCTTGTCTTGCTGAATAAACGTAAACCAGGAATATATATCTCATCATTTATTGAATTATTTATTGGTAGTAAGGAGTTGAATTCCATAGACCATTCTTTTGCCTCACGGACCATACCAAGTTCAAGTGAAGAAAAAGCCCATGCATCTCCTCTTAGTGCTTCGGGTAGAGGCTCTGGTTGGTTTGCTATTGCAGGAGAATTAGGTGGTAATGGACCCGAAATATAGCCAGGTTCATTTGGATAAATTTCTAATTCTCTCTGGGCTAACCATTGAAAAAGTGAAAAAGTTCGCCGACTTTCTATTACTTGTATGCCAAATTTCTCAGATGCTTTTTTTATCATTGTTTTCATGGAGGATCTCCAGCACCTAAGCCTTTTTGGAGGATCCCATCCTTTATCCTCTGCATCTTTCAACGCTTCTTCTAACGCTTTGCTGAGCCATATTGAATTAACATCACTCGCTGGGCACCTTTTTGCATATTGAAAAGTTTTTGATCCTGAGAAGTCTTGAGTGCTTGAAATAAGTAATTCCCATCTTTTCTTTCCGTCGCTCTCTAAAATTGGCCGTGAATAGAAGTCCAATTCCCAATCAGCTGTTTTTCTGGTTTGTTTCTCTTGGCCTTTAGCTGTATTAATCATTTGATTTCATCATCATCATCATTTGCTTTGAAAAGGCTTTGAGCTTTTTTAGCTCTTTCTTCTGCCTCGGCTAAAATCTTTTCTTTATCAATTAGTATCTCTCCTGGTATTCCTTCTAAAAGAGCTGTATTTAATCCTATTCGTCCTCTCCCACAGTCAAGATCAGTTATTAGTGCCTTTACATTGTCGCCTTGATTAAAAACTTCCCTAAGTGACCTAATGCTGCCATTTGTGACCATTGATTGATGAAGTAGGCCGCTTATTCCACCAAGATCAATGAAAAAACCATAAGGCTTAACTGAAACAACCCTACCCTCAACTAATTGTCCGATTTTTAGCTTTGCAAAAATAGCTGCAGTAACTGCTTTCTTCTCAGACAATATTAATTTCCTGTTGTCAGGACTTACTTCTATGAAAGCGACAGATAGTGTTTTGCCTACTAGAGACTCATGGTTTTCGCCTTCTTTTAGCTGTGAGCGAGGAATAAAACCTCTTAAACCTTCAAGGTCACATGTTAGTCCTCCCCTATTGAATCCATTTGCCTTTACCTCTACCACACTTGATTTTTGGGCAAGTTCAAGAACTTTTTCCCAGCTTTTGCGAAGTGCCAATGCCCTGCAGCTGATAGTTACCATCCCATCAGCATTTTGTTCACGTGTGACAAGTACTTCTACTTCTAGCCCTTTTGGAAATCTCTCTTTTAAATTTGTAATTACTCCTAAGCCGCATTCGCTTTTTGGCATGAAGCCTGGAGCTTTACCTCCAATATCAACATAAACTCCATCACTCTCAATCCCAATAACATGGCCCTTTGCAGTTTCTCCTGTATTTCCAATTGGTTCGTTTTCATCTAGAGCAGCAAGGAAAGCTCCTTCATCAAAGTCAAAATCATCAACACTTCTTTCTACAAAATTTACTGAGTTGAAATTATTCTTGTTAGGAATTAGATCAGTTTGTTTAAGTCGTTCTTCTTTAGCAAGAAGATCTCCCATGGATATTTCCTCATCTCCCATGTTTAAAGGCAAATCTTCTTGAATCTTAGGATCGTTATATCCTGAAGGCCTTGAAGGAGTGACTAGATTTCCTTTTGCTTTTCTTGAATTTAAACTTTGTTGATCTGGTAATTCTGTGTTTGATGTCTCGCTTGTTTTTCCGTTAGGATCGTTTTGCTCTTCTTTCCTACTAATGTGCATTACCTGAAGAGGCTTTCGCAGGTCATTCTGCTTTTGCCTTGGAGGGTTAGGTCTTCGAGGTTGGGGGCTTGCTGATCCGGCCATTGGGCCTTATATGTGGGTGTTAATAAGTCATTCTTGCAGGAAAAGTTAAATTATTTCATTTTTGGAGGTCAGTTCTATTAGTTCTAATTTAAAACAATTTGCCTTTCTTAATTGGCAAGAAGCTTCTGAAGCTGCATTGACAAAGGGTTCTACCTTGGTTTGGCCATTTGGTGCATGTGAACAACATGGACCACATTTGCCTTTGATTACAGATACATTTTTTTCTGAAAAGATTTTAAGTGATGTTTTTGAGCGCTTGCCTAGTGATTTGCCAATATGGATTTTACCTACCCAGTCAATAGGATTTTCCCCTGAACACTTGAGTTTTCCAGGGACGCTTTCACTTTCAGGAGAATTGATGCTCAAAATGGTAACTGAAATAGGAACTCAGTTAGCAAAAATGGGATT
>QCPC01000003.1 GCA_003212695.1 Prochlorococcus sp. AG-436-C13
TATATAAATAATCGACTCCCAAGTGAGATAATGAAGCAAGTTTGCATATTTCAGCTAAATGGATATAAGAAGCACAGAATTAAAACAGAAATCTATTGGCATAGGTGTTGCTGGTTTAGGTTTCGGTGAAAAAGTCCACTTGCCTGCTTTATATGCCAATAGTTTGTTAAATCCAATTGCACTTTGGCACCCTAAAAGTCAGAAATTAGAAAATGCTTGTAATAAACACAACTTAAAAGGTCATTTAAACTGGTCAAGTATGATAAATGATCCTCAGATAGAAGGAATTATAATAGCTACGCCACCAGAGATAAGATATAAACTTGCTATAGAAGCACTTAAAGCAGGCAAACATCTTTTGTTAGAGAAACCTGTTGCATTAACCAGTACGGAGATTATAGATATTCAAAAATTAGCCATGAAAAATAAACTTTCCGTAGCAGTTGATTTTGAATATCGGGCTGTTCCAATATTTTTGCAATTAAAGAGTTTATTGAAAAAAAATATTATTGGTACACCATGGTTAATTAAACTTGATTGGCTAATGAGTAGTAGAGCTGATGAGACAAGAGAATGGAATTGGTATTCAGAAAAAGAAAAGGGTGGGGGAGTAATTGGTGCACTTGGTACGCATGCTTTTGATTTATTGCACTGGCTTTTTGGTAGTACTAAATATGTAACCGGTAAAACATTCACAGCTATAAAAGAAAGACCTTTTCACAGCAATGATGAACTTAAAAAAGTCACTAGTGAGGATATATGTTTAGCTCAGATAGAGATGGCAGGCCTATCAGCAGATTTACATATACCAGCTCAAGTAACACTTTCTTCCGTATCAAGACAAGGAAGAGGATGCTGGCTAGAAATATTTGGTAGTAAGGGAACTTTAATTCTAGGCAGTGACAATCAAAAAGATTATGTTCATGGTTTTGGCCTTTGGTTCGCAGAAAAAGGCCAAAACCTAGTTAGTATAAAAGCTGATAGAAAATATCATTTTGTAAAAACATGGGAAGATGGACGTATTGCACCAGTTGCTCGTGTCCAAAGTTGGTGGGCAGAGAGTATTTTTAAAAGATCTCCTATGATACCTGGATTAGCAGAAGGTCTCTTAAGTCAAAAAGTTTGTGAGCGAATAAAAGAGTCAAGCGATTCAGGGATGAATCTTTCCTTATAAAATATTCTTCAATCAATATCTGACAAATTGAACTGCAATTTAGTGATTTTTTATACATAGAAAAGAAAATTAAAATCTTTAATTTGATCAATGATCTGAAATGATCTACTCACCTTTTTCATATATTTGAACAATGACTCTTAACTATTACAAAGAAGAATTAAAAAATACGGCTGCATCTCTTGCAAAGGCAGGTAAAGGAATCCTCGCTGTAGATGAATCTACAAAGACAATTGGCAAACGACTTGCATCTATAAATGTTGAAAATACAGAAGAAAATAGGAAAGCATATAGAGGCTTACTTTTTACAACTAAAGGTCTTGGTGAATATATAAGTGGTGCAATTCTTTTTGAAGAAACTCTCTTTCAAAATCATACTGATGGAGAATCAATGGTAAAAAAACTTGAAAAACTAGGAGTTATTCCCGGAATAAAAGTAGATAAAGGCTTAAGACCATTATCAGGAGGCAACGATGTTGAAACATTTTGTTCAGGTTTAGATGGACTTGTTGAGAGGGCATCTGACTATTATTCACAAGGAGCACGCTTTGCTAAATGGAGAGCAGTTTTACAAATAACCGAAGATGGTTGTCCCTCAAAACTATCTATCAAAGAAAATGCTTGGGGGTTAGCTAGATATGCAAGATCTGTTCAAGAATCTGGGTTGGTGCCAATTATTGAGCCTGAAATATTAATGGATGGATCTCATGGAATAAATAAAACTGCAGCGATCCAAGAAGAAGTTATAAAAGAAGTTTATATGGCTTGCCAATTAAATGGTGTCTATTTAGAAGGTTCTCTCTTAAAACCATCAATGACTGTTCAAGGAGCAGACTCCAAAGAGCAAAATGATCCCCAAAAGATTGCAGAAATGACTATAAGGACAATGGAAAGGTCGGTTCCTGCTTCTGTTCCAGGAATTGTTTTTCTATCAGGAGGATTAGGTGAAGAAGCCGCATCCATATATCTAAATTTAATGAATAAACAAATAAGGAAAGCTAATTGGAATGTTGGTTTTTCATATGGAAGAGCACTACAACATTCATGCCTAAAGGAATGGAATGGGAACAATGATTCCGCTGGACAAAAAGCACTTCTAGCAAGAGCACAAGCCAATTCAGAAGCTTCAAAAGGGTGCTATATAGCAGGTTCTCAGCCTTCGTCAGATGAAGCTCTATTTGTCGCAGGTTACAAATACTGATCTTTTTTACATTATAAATAAATAACTTTTACTCAAAAAAGGTATTTTTGTCTCTGAATTACGTGACATTTCATACCTTTATCTTCTAAAGTCCTGGTCCGTTTGGTCCTGGATTTTTTTTTCGCCCGGACTTATTTGACATTACTGAGAAACTCATGGCTCTTGTTCCACTAAGACTCCTCCTTGACCATGCAGCCGAAAATGGCTATGGCATTCCAGCTTTTAATGTAAATAATCTGGAACAAGTTCAGGCAATCATGGAGGCAGCTTCTGAGACTGACAGTCCAGTAATTCTCCAAGCTTCAAGAGGAGCGCGCAGTTATGCCGGAGAAATTTTCCTAAGGCATCTAATTATTGCTGCAACAGAAACCTATCCAAATATTCCAGTCGTAATGCATCAAGATCATGGTAATGATCCATCTACATGCTATTCAGCGGCTATTAATGGATTCACATCTGTCATGATGGATGGTTCACTAGAAGCTGATGCAAAAACTCCTGCAAGCTACGAATATAACGTTGATGTAACTAAAACTGTAGTAGATTTTGCTCATTCAGTAGGAGTAAGTGTTGAAGGTGAACTTGGCTGCCTAGGTTCATTAGAGACAGGTAAGGGTGAGGCTGAGGATGGTCATGGGTTTGAAGGTGAATTATCAAAAGATATGTTGTTAACAGATCCTGCTGAGGCTGCAGATTTTGTAGAAAAAACAAAAGTCGATGCTCTAGCAATAGCAATAGGAACAAGTCATGGTGCTTATAAATTCACAAGGAAACCAACTGGTGAAGTTCTTGCAATAAGTAGAATTGCAGAAATACACAAGGCAATTCCAAATACTCATCTTGTTATGCATGGCTCAAGCTCAGTGCCACAAGAATGGCTTGAGATGATAAACAAATATGGTGGGAAAATCCCTGAAACATATGGAGTACCTGTAGAAGAAATACAAGAAGGAATACGCAATGGGGTTAGAAAAGTGAATATTGATACAGACAATAGGCTTGCTTTCACAGCTGCAGTAAGAGAAGCTGCCCAAGCCGATCCAACCAACTTTGATCCAAGGCACTTCAACAAACCAGCACGCAAATACATGAAGCAAGTTTGTCTTGACAGGTATCAACAATTCTGGTGTGCTGGACAAGCAAGTAAAATAAAACAAAAAAGTATTAATTACTATGCAGATCTTTATGTAAACGGTTCTCTTGATCCAAAATCTGCAGTTACTGCTTAATAGTCAAATAATTTAAAGAGAGTAAGTTCAATACATAGCTTATTCTCTTTAAATTATATCTATTTTGCTAACAATGCTTGTAAGATAGAACGTCCATCCAATCCACCGAGAACATCATCACATGCTCGTTCTGGATGAGGCATCATACCTAAAACATTGCCTTTTTTATTAGTAATACCAGCAATATCATTTAGAGATCCATTTGGATTATTTTTATACCTAATAGCGATAGAATCATCATCTTGTAATTTCTTAAGTGTATCTTTATTGCATTGATAACGTCCTTCACCATGAGCTATAGGTAGATAAATATTATCTCCACATTTAACTCCTTCAAACCATTCAGTTCTTGTACTTGAGACAATTAGAGGAATATTTTCACAAATAAAATGTAATTTTTGATTTCTAGTTAATGCACCAGGCAACAATCCTAGTTCTGTAAGAATCTGGAAACCATTACATATTCCAAGTACCTTTCCTCCACTATTCACAAAGTCAATCAAAGATGAAAGTATGGGGGCAAAACGAGCAATCGCACCACATCTCAAGTAATCACCATAGCTAAAGCCACCTGGTATTACAACTGCATCAAGATCACTTAGATCTGTAGATTCATGCCATAGAAATCTAGTCGGAATTCCTAAGCATCCTTCTGTAGCCCACTGGACATCTCTGTCACAGTTAGAACCAGGAAAGACAACAATACCAATGGTCATAAACTTAAAAATTAAACATCAATTGATAAATCGTCAGAGAAGAGTTCTAAGGTCCAATCTTCTATCACTGGATTAGCTAAAAGGCGATCACTAAGAAGTTCAACTTGGCCTTTTGCTTCTTCTTTTGTACTAGCTTCTATCTCAATATCTATTGATTTACCTATTCTTAATTTTGTAAGGCCCCTTATTCCAAGTTTGATTGCCGCTGATTTAGTTGCTTCTCCAGCAGGGTCCAAAACAGAAGGTCTTAGACTTACTTGAATGTTAGCTCGAAAATTAGGCACTTTGTATTAGGTAAATTCAGTTGGGAAAAAACTCTATTAATTGAATCTAAGAGTTAAAATTAAGGTTAGAGGCTAAGTAAATAATATCAATATACATTAGACAAATTTCTCAAGTTCTTGCTTAATTAAACCTCTACCAAAACAGTTTAAACAGGTTTGATAACAATTTGGGTTGCTCTTGGTATAGCCATTCCCCCCACAATGACAACATAAAATTTGTTCAACTATTGCTTTTGATTTCAAAGGGATTGCTTCCTTATTTTTTTTTGTTAATGGAGAGCTCACCTAAAAAGTTAGATAGAAGGATTAGAGGAACGGAATGATTCATTCAATATTAGGTTCGCGGCTTTTGCTAAAATAAACAACTAGAAAGTCATATAAGTTTCTATTAATTTGCTAACTAAAGTTTTCTTTAAGCTTTCGTTTAATCTCTTTATCAAATCCATCTATAAGACTTAAAACTACAAAATCAATTCCTGCTGCTTCCAATGGCCTCCAGGCATCTTGAGGTGCACTCTCATACCAAGTTGAAAGCCTAGGGCCAACCATCTGAACTTGAAGAGGTAGAGCTTTCCCAGGGAACCAAAAACGACCTTTTAGCCTAAGTACTTGAAAATCAATTGCCAACTTTTTTAAAATATTCTCCAATTCTAATTGTTCAAATTTGCCTTCTAAGCGAATCGATGATGAATTTACGGCAAGATGTCTGTGATCATGATCATAGTCATGGTCATGGTCATGGTCATGGTCATGGTTTTGATAATGATTTAGCAAAAGGACTTCTCCTGGCAAATCATCTCTAAGTCCAAGTACTAATGAAGGATCTATTTGGCCATTTGAAATAGGGATAATAGGTGTACCTTTTCGCAATTTGTCTAAGACAACCTTTTTTTGTAGTTCAACTGAATGATCATCTAATAAATCTGTTCGGCTCAATAAAACAAGATCTGCACAAGACAGTTGATCAGCAAACAATTCATCAATAGATGTGATGTGATCAATATTTTCATCATCTTTGCGTTGTTTTTCTAATTGTTCTATATCACCAACAGGACTACCAAGAGATAAAGCTTGAGTATCAACCAAAGTAACTACACCATTAATAAAAACTCGTGACCTTATCTGAGGCCATTCAATTGCCTGAAGCAATGGTTTTGGTAAAGCAAGCCCACTGGTCTCTATAACAATGCCATCCAATGACTCTGAACGTAGAAGCAACTTCTCCATCGTAGGAATAAAATCATCTTGGACAGTGCAACACAAACAGCCATTATTTAATTCAACTAATCTTCCTTCGATTTCATCATCTGGACAAAATCCACAGCTACGAATCAAATCTCCATCTAATCCAACACTTCCAAACTCATTAATCATTACTGCTAAGCGTTGATTACCTTTTGCAAGAAGATGTCTTAAAAGAGTCGTTTTACCTGAGCCGAGGAAGCCAGTAACTATAGTGACAGGAAGACGAGAGTTCATATATAAATTTATTTATATTCAACAGCCAAGGCTATATGAGGTCGAAACGCCAGTAGAAGAATTTGTACCAGAGGCCATGGAGCATAACTGTTTTTGTTGAATACGACTCAAGACAGCATCTGTAAAGTCGGTTCCAACAATCAATGCATTTTCAAAATTGCTCTCCATTAATAAAGCATTAGTCATGTCAGCATCTGATAAATCAGAATCTTCAAAATCACTTGCATAAGCCAAGGCATCTTTTAAAACAGCCCCATGTAAATCAGCTCCGTTCAATTGACTGTTATTAAAAACAGCACCTGTAAGATCAGAATCGCTAAAATTTATTCCCTTTAAATCAAATTTAACGAATTCATACCCGCTTAGGTCCTGTGCATGCATATCTTGAGAGATATTTAAATCGTCTTGATTCCTTATTTCAGGAGGTCTTTTAGCCAAACTTGGCTGAACCCCCGAAAAAAGGTTCAAAATAAAAAATCCAATTACAAAAAAGACCTGAAATCGAGATAAAAAAGAATTACTTTTGTCCATAGAAAGTAAATCGAGCAAAAAGCTAGTAATTTATTTATCCACGTTATTGCAAATAAAAGGGAAAAAGCTTATGGCGATGACATTACATGTTGTAATTCCACCACATCCTTTAATAGGACATTGGCTATCAATCCTAAGAATAGAATCGACTCCCTCAGCTATTTATGCAACAGCTTTAGAACAATTGGGCAAATGGCTTACATATGAAGCATTAAGAGATTGGCTGCCACATAGCAAAACAGAAATCAAGACCAGCCAAGCCACTACCGAAGGAACAATTATTGAACAAGGCATCCCGTTATTAATTATCCCGAACATTCCTGGTGGATTGCAAATGTGGCAAGGAGCCAGAGAAGTACTGCCAAATGCCACTTTATGCCTAGGTGGCGTACCAGGAAAAATCGAACAAAATGCTGGGATCTTAGTTTTTTGTGACCAAATTGACACTGGTGATCAACTTTTGAAGACACTAAAGGAATTGAAAGACTTTAAAGTTAACTCGCAACGCATTCGTGTAATAACTTCATTAGCTTCAAATAATGGGTTAAAAAAAGTTGGAGAATCATTTCCAGAACTAAAAATTTACACGTCTTGTATAGATCCATCCCTATCAGAAAATGGAGAAATCATTCCCGGTATAGGAATTCCATCTCATCGACTTAATACAAGAGTTACTAGATCGCATTAGAATTAAATAACGATAAAAATTACTATGGATAAATATCGCGATTCAACAGGAAGCAGTCTAAGTTCTCTTATAAGTGGGGCGATATTAGGAGCAGCTGGTCTTGCTTGGTGGCTATTCTCAGAAGCAGAAAAAAGACAACAAACAAGGAAGCAAAAGGCAATGCTTTATGCTCCACGGATACAAGATGGATCAGAGGCATTTGAAAATATAACCACAAATTCAAATGATCAAAAAAATGTAAATCTTGAAGAACGTGTAGAAAAGCTAAACGCAGCTATAGCTGATGTAAGAAAACAACTTGAAGAGCTTGGTGAAAACGATTAAGAAAATTTTCTCTAAATCAACCTTTATCTACTATATAAATGATTCTTAGATCTAGCGCTATAACTCAAGGTATTCAAAGATCACCAAACAGGGCAATGCTTAGAGCCGTAGGTTTTTCTGATGGTGATTTTAAAAAACCAATTGTTGGCCTTGCAAATGGATACAGCACAATAACTCCTTGTAATATAGGACTTAATGAATTAGCAAAAAAGGCAGATAAATCAATAAAAGAAGCTGGGGCGATGCCTCAAATGTTTGGCACCATAACTGTTAGTGATGGCATATCAATGGGAACAGAAGGGATGAAATATTCATTGGTTTCTAGAGAAGTAATTGCAGATTCTATTGAAACAGCCTGCAATGCTCAGAGTATGGATGCCGTACTTGCTATAGGCGGCTGTGATAAAAACATGCCTGGAGCAATGATTGCAATGGCAAGGATGAATATTCCCGCAATTTTTGTATACGGAGGGACAATTAAACCAGGTAAGCTAAATGGTGAAGATTTGACTGTTGTAAGTGCATTTGAAGCTGTTGGCCAATTAACTAGCGGAAAGATTAGTGAAAAAGAATTAATTGAGGTTGAAAAAAACTGCATCCCAGGAGCCGGTAGTTGTGGCGGGATGTTTACAGCAAATACAATGTCTGCTGCGATAGAGGCCATGGGACTAAGTCTCCCTCATAGTTCAACAATGGCAGCAGAAGATCAAGAAAAATTAGAAAGTACTGAACGGAGTGCAAAGGTTCTTATCCAAGCTATAAAAAAACAAATCTGTCCACGTGACTTGCTTACAAGAGAAGCTTTTGAAAATGCAATAAGTGTTGTTATGGCTGTAGGAGGATCAACCAATGCCGTTCTTCATCTTTTGGCAATTGCTCGTTCAGCAGGAGTGGAACTATCAATTGATGACTTTGAGAAGATACGCCAGAAAGTTCCAGTTATTTGTGACTTAAAACCTAGTGGTAGATTTGTCACGGTTGATCTCCATAAAGCTGGAGGTATTCCACAAGTAATGAAAATTCTTTTAGATGCAGGTTTAATCAATGGCAACTGTCGAACGATTGAAGATAAAACGATTAGTGAAGTACTTGAAGAAATACCATCAGATCCACCATCTGAGCAAAAGGTTATTCATCCCATACAATCTCCTGTTTATAAGAAAGGGCATTTAGCCATACTCAAAGGAAATATTGCTATTGAAGGTAGTGTTGCAAAAATAAGCGGAATAAAAAAACCTGCCTTAACAGGACCTGCAAAAATTTTTGAAAGCGAAGAAGAGTGCCTTAAAGCTATTTTAAATAAAAAAATAGCTCAAGGTGATGTTGTTGTAATCCGGAATGAAGGACCAGTAGGAGGTCCTGGAATGAGAGAAATGCTTGCACCTACTTCAGCAATAGTAGGTCAAGGACTAGGTGATAAAGTTGCCTTAATAACTGATGGTCGTTTTAGTGGTGGAACATATGGACTTGTAGTAGGTCATGTCGCTCCTGAGGCCGCTATTGGAGGAAATATTGCGTTAATAAAAAACGGTGACAGTATAACTGTTGATGCCAACAAGAAACTTATACAATTAAATGTAGCCGAAGACGAACTTACAAGAAGAAGAGAGAATTGGGTAAAGCCAAAAGCAAAATATACATCAGGAATTCTTGGTAAATATGCTCGCTTAGTTAGCAGTTCAAGTAAAGGTGCCGTAACTGATCAAACTTAAAATAGATTGATTAATCCAAGAAGAAAGACATTCTGAGTTTCCTCGCTAAAGCTTCTAGAGAAGATGATCCATTAGGAGTCTTTATTCTTGAGCCATTTGTTGAATCCATCCATACAGAATGTTTTCCATGCCAAAGAATTGGTTTATTTGGAAAGGAAAGCCAAGAAAGAGTAATGCTTAGGTCTATACCACTCCGATAAATTTCAATTTCCAAATCATTTGCAGGGAAGCGTTTACCTTCTTTAGATCTACATTCAACTATTAAAGTCAAATCAATAGTTTCATCTTCATTGCTAAAATTATCCTCAATTGAATTATCAATTACTGAATATCTCCAAGGCTTAAAGCAAGCCTCGCAAGCTTTAGCAACTTCAGATAAAAGATCTTGATTTGAGTTTTTAATAGGCACTGATTGAGCGCAGCAGAATGCTAAAAGGACCAGGTCTAAAACCTGAATTTAATTTTCCGGCAATTCCAAACTTTGAAAAAAGAAGTTGGAACTGAACTATCGAATTAGAAGCAAATTTTATTGGTAATAAAACAGTTTTTGCACGAATATTAGGCTGAAATTTTTTAAAGGGGATTTTTACTAATGTGGTTCCTATTTCTTTAGTAGTTAATTCAGCAACCCATTTCACTCCTCCTGAGAATGATTCTGAAAAGCGAGTAAGAGTATCTCCACAAGAGATTGCAAGTTTTAATGTTCTACCTTGTCCATCTACTTCAATTTGAATTCCACTAAAAGATGAAAGATCCAACGCAGAAGAAAATAAAGGTGATCGACAGCTAACAAAACCTCCATTCTCCTCAATTAAATTGCCCTCTAAATAAAGCCCAACAGATTCAGATTTACATCTCGCTTGGCTTGAACCTCCCATGATAGTGTCATTAATAGTCATCCAATTCCGAAACTCTTCAGAACTTGCAATTAATAAATTTTTAGAATTCATGTAAACAATAAATAGTTTCCTCTTTAAAAATTAAAGGTTTAGATAAAATTTTTACTATATCAATTCTGCAGCATCTTCATCAGAAATAATAAGCACCTCAGAATTTGGCATTACCAGCTTTGCAGGGGTTCTCTCATATGATTCATTAGGATCCAACAAACGTTTTAAGGCCATCTGCTTAGACTTTCCACTGACTAAAAATATGACCTTGGAAGCCGCGCTTAAAACTTCTCCTGTAAGTGTGATTCTCGCTTGACCTTTCCCTTCGCCTACAGTTGCAAAAGTATCCTTTACATTTAGAGATGAACTCCAAGGGAACAAAGATGCCGTATGTCCATCTTCTCCTAAACCAAGGAGTATCAAATCAAAGCAAGGAGGATTGCCAGTACAAATTTGCCCTATTAATTTAGAGAAGTAATTAGCACTTTCAATAGGTGAATCAAGTTCAGTAGTAGGAACGGGATAAAAACATGCTTCTTTCCCAGGGCCAGAAGAAAGCAAAGTTCTTTTTAGCATTAGAGCATTACTTAATTCATCAGAAGAAGATACCCATCTTTCATCACCCAAAACAACATCTACTCGATCCCAAGACAAAGGTTCTTCTCCAAGCAATGAGTACGTCGTACATGGAGTTGAACCACCCGACAGAGCTAATTTAAATCTATCTTTTGTAGTCAATGAAGTTCTAATTTCATCAATAATCAATTGGCTAGTTAACCGAGACAATTCGTTTGAATCTTTAGCCGTTTGTATTTTATAAGCAACCATTTCTAATTTTAAACATCCCAATCAGTATGAAAAGATCCAACTTTATCTATACGTTCATATGTATGCGATCCAAAGCAGTCACGCATCGCCTGTACAAGATTTTGTGGCAACCTAGAAGTCTTATAACTATTTATATAATCAAGAGTGCTACTAAAGCATGGTACAGGAATACCAGCCTCAGCAGAGGCTGAGACTACTTTCGTTAGTCCATTTAAACGTTCTTTTACTTGTTTGGAGAACCAAGGATCTAACAACAAATTTGGCAATTGGGGATCAAGAATGAAAGCTTCTTGAATGCGTTTAAGAAGTGTTGACCTAATTATGCATCCACCTTTCCAAATCTGTGCAATAGATGGCATATGAAGCTCATATTTATATTCTTCAGAAGCCAAGCGAAGAATCTCCATACCTTGCGCATAGCTAGCAATAGTAGACAAAACCACAGCATCCATTATTGGAGCCATTCCATCTGATTTAGAACCCAAATTAAAAGAATAGGTCTTCGGGGAACCAAAAAGTGATTCAGCCCTTTGTCTTTGAGACTTCATAGAACTCATGACACGCCCATTAAGAGAAGCATAAATAGTTGGGACAGAAGCACCTAGCTGTAGTGCACTAACTACAGTCCATAACCCAGTCCCTTTCTGTCCAGCTTTATCCATTATTTTCTCTACAAGATCTGATCCATCTTCAGGATCTTTTACTTTTAAACACATTTCTGTTATTTCAACGAGATAAGAGGATAGTTCTTCAGTCTTGTTCCAAAAACCAAAAACCTCAGATATTTCATCACAATTCATACCACAAACCCTTTTCATTAAGTCATAACTTTCTGCAAGTATTTGCTCAATACCATATTCAATTCCATTATGAACTGTTTTTACAAAGTGACCTGAACCTCCCGGTCCGATATAGGTAACACAAGGTCCATCTTCTACTTGCGCAGCCATTTTATTCAATAATGGTTCAATAGCTTTATAAGAAGACTTTGTGCCACCAGGCATCATGCTAGGTCCTTGAAGTGCTCCTTTTGCTCCTCCAGATACACCCATCCCAATATATCCAAAACTTTTACTCTCTAACTCAGAGACTCTCCTCTCTGTGTCTGAAAACAATGAATTACCTCCATCAATCAACAGATCACCTTCTTCTAAAAAAGGAGATATTTGTTGAATAACCGCATCAGTTGCTTTGCCAGCTTTTACCATCATCAATATTCTTCTAGGGCGCTCTAATTTTTCAACAAAATCTTTTAAATCAATAGCACCTGATATTGACTTGTCTGCTCCTCTAGATTTTAAGAAATCCTCAGTTTTTGAATAAGTTCTATTGTAAACAACGCTAGAAAATCCATTCCTCTCTGCATTAAGGACGAGATTCTCTCCCATAACACCAAGACCTATCAAACCAAAATGTGCCTTGGTCATTTAAACGTACATTAACTTTGACAAGTGTGACTAATGCTTTATAAACATGCTGCTTTTTATTTTGGAATGTCAGGAATGAACCATTGATAAGTTTCAAGAAATTCTAAAAATAAACTCAATTTATTACCTTAAAAAATTTGAAAACCTAAGTTTAAGCTAGAGATTCAAATGATAGTGCCGTCGGCAATACTTGCATTTTTAACTACAACAACAATTCCATTGCGAATATAAAAACCTTGATCAGAACGATCAGCTTCTTCAATATTGTCCTTGTTTATTATTTTCACATCATTTCCAACACGAGCATTTTTATCCAAAATAGCCCGTGTAACAGTTGATCCTTGACCAACTCCAAGTGGTATTCCTCCGCCGTTTCTTAAAGCAATCCTTTCTTCAGCAGATTCAAAGAAATCTGATCCCATTACTAAGGAATCTTTTAGAACCACATCACTTTCAATCCTACTTCTAACACCTAAAACACAATGATGAATACTGCAGGATTTAAGAATAGAACCTTCTCCAACAATAGAGTCAGTAATTTGGGCATCTACTAATTTTGAAGGAGGAAGGTACCTTGCACGGGTATAGATAGGAAATTTCTCATCATAAAAACTAAATGGGGGTTTTGGCTGTTTGGTTAAAGCCAAATTAGATTCATAAAAAGCGCCTATAGTTCCAATATCTTCCCAATAATCGTCAAATACATAACTTTTAAGTTTATCTCCTCTCTGCAAAGACTCTGGTATAACTTCTTTACCAAAGTCCTTATGGGAAGGATGTTGATTTAGAAGATCAAATAAAGTCTCACGACTAAAAACATATATTCCCATCGAAGCTAAATATGGCCTTTCTTTAGATGATTCTTTACTAAGACCAAAACGAGAAGTATCTACTGCCATAGCTTTTAAAGAATTACCTGATGGCTTCTCTTTAAATTCTTTTATATTTCCATCATTATCTGTACGCATTAAACCAAATCCCTCAGCTTGCTCTTCATCAACAGGGAGAGCTGCAACAGTTAAATCAGCACCTGATTCTCTATGATGATTAACAAACAAGCTGTAATCCATTCGATAAAGTTGATCCCCAGAGAGAATTAAGTATTCATCAACATCCCATTCTTGGAACAACCATTGATATTTTCTTACCGCATCTGCTGTACCTTCAAACCATGAGGGACTCTCAGGAGTTTGTTGAGCAGCTAAAACTTCGACAAATCCTTGTGCAAAAGGAGAACTTAAGTTGTAAGTCTGAGCTAAGTGCCTATTAAGTGAAGCACTATTAAACTGCGTAAGAACATACATCTTTGTAATGTTCGAGTTAATGCAGTTACTTATAGGAATATCAATCAATCTGTATTTGCCTGCCAAAGGTACAGCAGGCTTTGCTCTCATTTTAGTTAGGGGATAAAGGCGTGAACCCTTACCTCCCCCAAGAATTATGGCCAGTACCCGCTTCATACATCATTAAACAGACTTTGCAAACTTACTTGATGATGGGCAAATAAAACGAAATTGATAGACAGTTAATTGAAGAGTTCCATCCAGAAACAATTCAAATAAAATGAAAACTAATTTTCTTCTTCAAGACTTAAGTTAAAAAGGGCCTCAATAATCTTCAATGATTCCTTCCTTTGTTCACTTGGCTGCGGTGCGCGTAAGTTTGTTACAGGAGTATGAAGGATTTTATTAATGATTCCCTTACTCAACGCTTCTACAACCTTCCTTTCTCTAGCAGAAAAATCTGGCCCCATACGACTTAAAGCTTTCTGCAATTCCTCTTTTCTTATAGATTCCAAGCCAGATCGCAAACGATTAATTGTTGGTACAGCCTCTAAACTTGCCCACCACTCTAGAAAGCTCTTTGATTCTTCATCAATTAATGCCTGCGCTTCTAAAGCAATTTGCTGACGTGCATCTTGATTTCGTGCAACTACTTCTTGTAAGTCATCAACATCATGAGCCTCAAAACCTGAAACCTCTGCAACATCAGCAGAAATATTTCTAGGTACACCTATATCAATAAGTCGAAGAATAGTTGATCTTTTAAATTTCTTTAATCGCTCAGCATTAATGATTGGCGATTCTGATGCTGTACTTGTAAATAATAAGGATGAGGACTCAAGGCACTTATCAAGACTATCTAATAAATCACATTTAACATTCAAATTAGGGAAATCAGCAGAAAGGGTTTCTGCCCTGCTCAAAGTGCGATTTATTAGCGTTAATTCTGAACATCCCTTCGATTGCAAATGCTGTAAAAGCAATCGACTCATTCTTCCAGCACCAACTACAACAACCTTTTCAGACTCAAGACTCATCAACTGATCTTTACCTTGTGACTGTCCAAGTTTCAACTGAGCAAGTTCTACAGCTGCAGAGCTAATTGAAACTGCTCCAGTACCTAAATTTGTCTCAGAGCGAACCCTTTTACCTGTACTAACAGCTTGCGTAAGTAAGCGATTAAAAATTGGGCCAATTGATTGATGCTCTTGACCAAGACGAACCATTTTTTTTACTTGAGAAAGAATCTGTCCTTCCCCTAAAACCAAACTATCTAGACCTCCTGCAACGCTCATTAAATGATTTACGGCTTCAGACTGATTGAAATTAAAAAGATGAGGATACAAATCATCTTTATTTAAACCAGAATGATTACTTAAAAAGGACTTAATCGCTGAAACACCTAATTCCTGATTTTTAACCAATGCATATATTTCAAGTCTATTGCAGGTACTCAGAATTGAAACTTCTAGTACCTGATCATTCGACTTTAACGATTTGAAAGATTCCTCAATATGATCATCAGAGATGCTGAGCTTTTCACGGACCTCAACTGGTGCCGTCCGATGACTAAGACCGACGACAGCTATGTTCATAAGTCAGTTTTGGAATTAATTTTAGAGGGTATTCAGCTTAGAGCTATACTCTTTGCTCCATCTTTAATGTGAACTGTATTAGTAAATCTGGCTGTACTATCTAGTGTACTAATTACAAGACTACTGGTACGAGTACAGTCTTTCTCAAATTTAACTCCATTAAATAAAAGTCCATCAGTAATTCCACTACCAGCAAAAACAACATTTTCTCCTGAAGCAAGTTCATTTGCTTCATAAATTTTATCTCCATCAGTTATGCCCATTTCATTCAGACGGGCAATATTTCCTTCTTTTGTATAGTCGGCCCACTCTTCTGTCATAGCAATTGCTGGGTCATAAACTAATTGTCCCTGGAAATGCCCTCCTAATGCTCTCATTGCAGCAGCAGAAATAACACCTTCTGGTGCTGCCCCTATACCCATTAAGCAATGGGTGCCTGTACCTGCGAATCCGCAAGCTATTGCTGCTTGAACATCTCCATCAGAAATAGGCTGAACTCTTGCTCCTGTAGAACGAATTTCGGAAATCAAATCTTTATGTCTTGCTCTATCCATTACGACAATTGTTAATTCACTAACGGCCATACCTAGACAGTCACTAAGGATTTTTATGTTTTCCGTTGCAGTTTTACGTATATCAACTTTCCCTTTTGCCGCAGGAGGAGCTGCAAGTTTTTTCATATAAAAATCTGGGGCATTAAATAATCCCCCACGATCAGATGCTGCCAAAACAGCCATAGAGCCTCGCTGATTGTTAGCGCAGAGATTAGTTCCTTCACATGGGTCAACAGCAAAGTCAACCCCAGGGCCAGAACCACTTCCTACTTCTTCTCCGATATACAACATTGGTGCCTCATCTCTTTCTCCTTCTCCAATAACTATTCGACCTTGCATTTGAATCTTACCCATTCTTTTTCGCATAGCTTCCACAGCAGCTGCATCCGCTTCATCTTTTTTACCCAAACCAGTAAGTTCGGCAGAAGCAATAGCTGCCTGTTCGACAACTTCGAGAATTTCTTGAATAAGAGTGCGATCCACTTTTTAAACGTTTTGGTAAGAGGGAGAGCTAAGCAAAATAACCCATGATGGGAGGACTATATATGATTGACGAGACACTCTGGACAAAAAAAACTTTTTCATCTGAGAATATAAAACTTTTAAGTTGAAGACTTAGCCTTAAAAGAACCTCAATTTTATAGAATAAAAGTAATTTTTAAAATATTGATGAGCTCTAAATCACTTGCCATAGCCCCGTCCATTCTTTCAGCAGATTTTGCAAGACTAGGAGATGAAGTTCAAGCTATAGACAAAGCAGGTGCTGACTGGATCCATGTAGATGTAATGGATGGAAGATTTGTTCCAAATATCACTATTGGTCCTTTAATTGTTGAAGCACTTCGTCCAGTTACAACAAAACCATTAGATGTACATCTAATGATTGTTGAGCCAGAAAAGTACGTTGGCGATTTTGCAAAAGCTGGCGCAGATCATATTTATGTTCAAGTAGAAGCTTGCCCGCATCTTCACAGGAACCTAGGTCAAATAAAAGACTTAGGGAAAAAAGCCGGAGCCGTACTTAACCCCGGCACTCCTCTGGACACACTTGAATACTGCTTAGAATTATGCGATTTAGTTCTAATTATGAGTGTTAACCCTGGTTTTGGAGGACAAAGCTTTATTGAAAATCAAGTGGATAAGATTCGAGACCTTCGAAGAATTTGCGATGAAAGAGGTCTTGATCCATGGATAGAAGTTGATGGGGGTATAAAGGCTAATAATGCATGGAAAGTCATAGAAGTCGGCGCAAATGCAATTGTGAGTGGTTCAGGTGTATTTAATCAACCAAATTATGCTGATGCTATTGAAGGAATAAGGAATAGTAAACGACCTCACTAAATCTTATAAATTCCTATAGAAACCATCCATAACTATGAAGTCCAATACCAAGAAGATTGACACCTAAATAACAAATAATAATTATAAATAATCCAAATATTGCAATAATTGCTGGTCTTCTACCCTGCCATCCTCGACTTAACCTTGTATGAAGGTAGGCTGCATAAACCAACCAAGAGATGAATGCCCACGTCTCTTTGGGATCCCAACTCCACCAACTTCCCCATGCCTCATTAGCCCACACAGCTCCACTAATAAGGCCAAAGGTTAAAAGTAAAAAGCCTAAAGAAATTGTTCTATAACTTAAACTATCAATTTCTTCTGACTTAGAAAAAACAACAGAAGAAAAACTAGCAGAATCTGCTAGTAAATTTTCTTTATAAGAACTTTGTCGATATGAGCCAATACCCATTGAATTACTTCTAATTTGTAAAGGTCCATTATCAGATGTAAAAAATACAGCCAATGATAGTAAAGATCCCAAGATCAAGGCCGCATAGCTGCACATAATTACACTTACGTGCATAACTAACCAACTCGATTTTAGAGCCGGAACCAAAGGAGATGCAACTTTAAGTTCTTCTGGTAAAACAAAACTTGCAAAGGCTATAGATATTAGAGAAATAGGAGTTAAAGTTGCCTGAATTAATGGACTTGGCAATACTCTCTCAATTAATAATTGAGTTAAAGTAAAACCCCATGTCAAGAAACACAATGATTCATAAAGATTACTTATAGGGAAATGACCAGATTGCCACCAGCGAATAATTAACTGCGTTGTAATAGCAATATTAGCTAAGGCTATTAAGAAACGAACTAAATTTGAACTAGATTTTTCCCCAGCATTCCAGAAAACAATAGGAAGTGATAATAATAAAAGTGAAAATGATATAAAACCTATCAAGGTAACAGGATCTGATATATAATTATTAAGGACAATTAAATGCATAATATTTCTAATAGTATTTGAAATAGAGAAAACTAATCATCTGCATTATTAAGTAAGTAAACTCCTCCTGATAAGGAAACAAGTACAGGAACCCATGCACCTAAGAAAGGACTTAGAGCTCCAGAAATACTCAAAGAGCTAAAGATAAAACTTAAGAGGTAATAGAAGAGTATTAAAATAATACTTAAGGAAAAACCCATGCCTTGGCTAGCTCTTAAATTATCTCTGCAAGCAATTGAGCTACCTATCAAGCTGAAAACAATACATGACATTGGCAGTGCATACTTTTCTTGAATACGCAGTTTCATTCTAAGTGTATCCTTCTTATTACCAGAAGATTTATAAAACTCCTTTGCCTTATAAGCATCTGATAGAGACATGTATTTTGCATCATCAGGCATTTGTGCTATTTCTTGCGGAGCAGAGTCTAATGGATAAATATAATTATCAAATCTTATAAAAGTAGTTCCTCCTTTTGGAGAAATTGTAAGCAATTCTCCATTTTCAAATTCCCAATCTGCATCTAAATCGTTCCAATAAGCTTTCTTAGCAGTCAACATTTGTTTATATCCCAACCTAGAAAAATCCAATACTGTAATATCAATCATTTGCTTATTTTGTAATTCCTTTGCATAAAACAAATGAGTAACTTCTCCTCCAGCAGCTCCGAACCCAGGACCTGAATTATATTTAGAGTCTGGATCTATAATCTTTCCCTTACGTGTATACATAATATCCTTAACATAGTTAGAATTCATTGAAACTCTAAGGCCTTTTTGCAATGTTTCCTTAGCATATTGATTAGCAGAAGGTACAATTAAATCATTAAATATAAACGTAATACCTGTCATTAAAACACCCAACGCCAATGCAGGAATTACAATCCTTTTTGTTGATATACCAAGGCTTTTCAGGGCTTTTATTTCACTATTAGATGACAATCTACTATAAGTTAACAAAGTAGCCATAAGTATGGCCATAGGGAAAGATATTACTAAAAAGCTTGGAAGTTTAAGAATAAAAGCCTGCAAGGCAAATCCAAGAGAAAGGCCTGATTCAACTATCTTCCTTACCAACTCAAACATTACTCCTACAGATAGTGCTACTAAAGTAAGAGCTGAAACTGCAAAGCAAAATGAAGGGAAAAGCTCTTGCAAAATCCATCTATCCAAAAGAGGAATTTTCTTCCACTTTGATACAATTTGCCTATATATTTGGAAGAATAAAAATGAACTACTTAAATATTGACTCGGTTTAAACATAATCAAAGCTCGAATCCCTCGCCTAGATAATGAGTCTTAACTAATGGATTCTTAGAAATTTGAGAAGAGTTTCCAGAAGCAAGAATAGTTCCATTACTGAGAATATAAGAACGATCTGTTATAGCTAATGTTTCACGAACATTATGGTCTGTAATCAATACGCCCATGCCACTCATTCTCAATTGTTGTATAAGATTTTGAAGATCAACTACTGCCATTGGATCAACCCCAGCAAATGGTTCATCTAAGAGTAGATATTTGGGTCCCAAACGACCTATAGCCAAAGCCCTTGCGACCTCGCATCGACGCCTTTCACCACCAGAAAGTTTGTAGCCTGTTCGATCAGAAAAAGAACTTAAATTAAATTCATTGATCAATTGTTCTCTACGAACACGAAGTCGAGAAGAATTAGGAAAACTTTGCGAAAGAGCAATATCCAGGTTTTGCTTTACAGAAAGATTCCTGAAGATACTTGGTTCCTGAGGTAAATATGCAATACCCAAACGCGCCCTATAAGGCATTGACATCTGAGTTACCTCTTTGTCATTTAAGAGCACTGCTCCTGAGTCGGGGTACAACTGACCTATTAGAAGATTAAAAGTAGTTGTCTTTCCTGCACCATTAGGTCCTAATAGTCCTACTATTTCACCTGGACTAATATTTAAAGATATATCACTTACAAGGCTCTTGCCTTGTAAAGCTAAAGATACATTCTCAAGAACTAAGCCCATAATTAATCTAATTTAGCTGACACACAAGATAAGGAAAGATTTATTAAATATAATTTATTTATAGCAGAGAAAATCATCTTGCATAGTTAAAATTTGCAATTAAAATAAGAAAGAATATCCTAAAAGCCTTATAAAATATAAATTAAAACAATGATCTCGGCTTTAAGTAAAAATTTGTTTAAGCTTTGGAGATTTTGAACTTTCTATATTCCCACCATTTTGTAAAATCTTAAATCTTTTTTCGACTTCCAAAGAAAAGCTATCAATATCTATCCCTAAATTAGGCAACTCATTATTTTTAATACGTCCTAATCCCTCTCCATAAAGTATTACTGCACCAGACATATTGCCATTTGACAAGTGTACTTCTGCAACAGCTATTTGAAGAATAGCTTGAATAGTAATTCTTTCTAAGCCATTTGTAATATGCCATATTTCTTCAAAAATATCATGGGCTAGATACCACTCTCCTTCATTAAACAACTTAACTGCTTTAAAGAATTTAGATTCATCTTCCAGGCCAAATTCTAATGCAGACATAAAAAAGTTAACGCTTATTAGATTTCTTCATACTTAACTTTCTTAATCTGATTGATTCAGGTGTAACTTCCAATATTTCCCCGGGTCCTATATATTCAAGTGCTCTCTCTAAGTTTATATCAACAGGCGACTGTAAAGTATCTAATTCTTCTGCACCTGCAGATCTCATATTTGTTAATTGTTTAGATTTGCATATGTTAATTTCCAAATCTTGAGGTCTATTATGCTCTCCTATAATCATACCTTTATAAACCTTAGTTCCCGGTTTTATAAAAAATTGGCCTCTATCTTCTGCATTTTTTAAAGCATAGAAAGTTGAGACGCCCTCTTCAAAAGAAATTAGAACCCCATTTCTACGTGATTCAAATTCACCACATACGGGCCTATATTCAAAAAATGAATGGCTCATAATACCCTCCCCCCGAGTAGCTCTTATAAATTCCCCCCTAAAGCCAATCAAACCTCTTGAAGGAATCAAAAATTCCAATTGTGTTCTTCCATCATTAGTAGTAATCATATTTTGCATTTCACTTTTTCTTGAACCCAGCTTTTCTATACATGTTCCAACAGATTCCTCAGGAACATCTAGAACTAATGTTTCTAAAGGTTCGCAAAGTATATCTTCAATGGTTCTAAATATTACTTGAGGTTGCGAAACTTGAAATTCATATCCTTCTCTACGCATGGTCTCAATCAATATTCCAAGATGTAGTTCTCCTCGACCACATACTGCAAAACGGTCTGGAGATTCTGTTTCTTCTACACGTAAAGCAACATTTGTAAGCAGCTCTTTAAATAATCTTTCCCTTAATTGTCTACTAGTAACATATTTCCCTTCTTTTCCTGCAAATGGTGAGTCATTTACCACGAATGTCATCTGAAGAGTTGGTTCATCAACTTTGATTAGCGGCAATGCTTTTGGTTCATCGGGACATGCAATTGTTTCTCCGATATTCACATCTTCAAAGCCAGACACTGCAACAATATTGCCTGCGTGAGATTCCTCTATCTCTATTCTTTGTAGTCCTTCAAAGCCCATTAATTTACTAATTCTTCCTTGTTTCAATTTTCCATCTTCTTTAATTAATATCGCACTTTGTCCGCTTCTAATTACACCATTGTGAACTCGGCCAATAATTATTCTTCCAAGAAAGTCTGAATAATCTAAAGATGTGATTTGCAATTGCAAAGGTTTATCTATATCACCAATTGGAGGTGGAACATGGCGAATAATTGCATCAAATAACGGTTTCATTGTTTGACTTTCTGTTGCCATATCAGGCTTTGCAAAACCTCCCAACCCACTCCCAAACAAATAAGGAAAATCACACTGGTCGTCATCAGCTCCTAATTCAATAAAAAGATCTAAAACCTTATCCACAGCAGTCTCTGGATCTACTCTTGCTCTGTCAATCTTATTAACAAAAACTATTGGTCTTAGACCTTGTTCAAGAGCCTTCTTAAGTACAAATCTAGTTTGAGGCATTGGGCCTTCATTAGCATCAACAATTAATAGACACCCATCTACCATTCCTAAGACTCTTTCAACTTCACCTCCAAAATCAGCATGTCCTGGTGTGTCAACAATATTGATTCTTGTTTCGTTATAAATAACGGCTGTATTCTTTGAAAGAATTGTGATTCCCCTTTCACGTTCCAAGTCATTGGAATCCATTACACAAGTAGGAATAGCCTGATTATCTCTAAATATTCCTGATTGACTTAGCAATGCATCTACAAGAGTTGTTTTTCCATGGTCAACATGAGCAACTATTGCAATATTTCGAAGAGCTTGTTGATTTAAAATCATGAAAAAGAAAACTCTCTAAAAAAATAAAAGATTAAAGGCATAGAAATGAAAGAATATCTCAAAATGGGCAATATTAAGCAAAATGGTATATCAGCTTGCTATCTCTTCCTCCGGCGTTTTCTGTTAGCAGGTTCAAATTCCTTTAAGGCTTCGACAGTACCCTCATATCTCCAGTGCCAAGGTTCGTAACTAACTCCTTGAATATTATTCTTTGGAAAAGAAAGAACAAAATGAAACTTTGCTGCATTTTTTTTAAGCCATAAATATGCAGGAGTTTTTTCAAATTCCACTTCAAAATCAGTAGATCTCATAGTTCCATCTCCAAAGTCCACTGCAAAACCAGTGCTGTGTTCTGAATAACCTGGCGGTGCGGAAACTTTTGCCCTTTCTATTGCTATTTGATTACGAGCAGATTTATTCTCATAAAATATTTGCCTTTGCAAATCGATCGATCTAAATCCACTTATTACAATTAGCTGCACGCCTTGAGCGGCAGCAGAAGCTCTCATATTTGCCAAATCTCTAGCAACACTTTTATGGACTTCCATTCCTGGATAAACCGATGCCAATTTATCTTTAGAAACTTCTTTATATGGAAAATGACCCAAGAGAAGGCCGTCTTTAGAAATTCTAGCTTTTAACTTTCCTCTATTTGTTGAGATAGAAATTTCTGGATTAGGAAAAAAATTTAATGCAATAAAAACTGTAAACAAAGTTAAGAATACGGAACCAAGCAAAAAGTATCTAAATCTTGAAGAAGTAATCCTTCTTGAAGCGACAAGCCTTCTTGCAAAAGGGATCTCTTCAGAATTATTGCCATCTGTGGGTGGTCTTAAACTCACAAAAACAACTAAAAACTTGTTTCGATCGTAACGGTCTTAGCTAACTACTTCATACAGTAATTCTTATTGATGTAGGTTTTAAAATAAGACAATAAATTTGATCTAAAGATGTTGCGTGTTGCGGTAATCGGTGGAGGCCCAAGTGGTTCCTGTGCAGCAGAAATCCTTGCAAAAGCAGGTATAAGCACATGGATATTTGAAAGAAAACTAGACAATGCCAAGCCATGCGGTGGAGCAATACCATTGTGCATGGTTTCAGAATTTGATCTTCCTGATTCAATAATTGATAGGAAAGTCAGAAATATGAGAATGATTTCTCCCTCTAACCGAGAGGTGAACATTAGTCTTGACAAAGTATACGGAGAAACAGACAACGAATATATAGGGATGTGCCGAAGAGAGGTAATGGATGCATTTATGCGAAATCGCGCTGCAGAATTAGGTGCAACCTTAATTAATGGACTTGTTACTAAGATCGAAACAGGAAACAATCGTCAAGGTCCGTACAAGCTTAGCTATTCCGATTATTCGAGCGGAGAATCAAAAGGCGAATCTAAAACTCTTGAAGTGGATTTAATAATTGGTGCTGATGGAGCTAATAGCCGCGTAGCCAAGGCAATGGATGCAGGAGATTATAACGTTGCAATTGCTTTTCAGGAGAGAATTAAATTGCCTGAAAAAGAAATGAATTACTACGAAGACCTAGCAGAGATGTATGTGGGAACAGACGTATCGCCTGATTTCTATGGATGGGTTTTCCCTAAATATGATCATGTAGCAGTGGGCACAGGCACAATGCAAAAGAACCAATCCCTTATCAAAGGTTTACAAGTAGGTGTTAGGGAGAGGGCAAAAAAAAGATTAGTAAATGGAGAAGTTATAAAAGTAGAAGCTCATCCCATACCAGAACACCCTAGGCCTAGAAGAGTTGTAGGTGGTATGGCCCTTGTAGGAGATGCCGCAGGTTATGTCACAAAAAGCTCAGGAGAAGGCATCTACTTTGCTGCAAAAAGTGGGCGGATGTGTGCAGAACAAATAGTTGAATCAAGTGAAAGTGGCAAAATAATACCTACTGAAGCAGATCTGAAGAAATACATTAAAAAATGGGATAAGAAATATGGTGCAACCTATAAGGTTCTAGAAATACTGCAAAACATCTTTTATTCAAATGATGGTGCTAGAGAAGCTTTTGTTGAAATGTGTGATGACATAGATGTACAACGTCTTACTTTTGATAGCTACCTATACAAAACTGTTGTTGCAATGAAGCCACTACAGCAATTAAAACTTACATTTATGACCTTAGGATCTGTATTGAGAGGTAGAGCACTAGCTCCTAAAACATACAAACCTGTTCCTAGTGCCGTAAGAAAAGAAGCTGAAGTCAACGAAATGTTAGCTGTAAGTACTATAAAAGGCGGTATTAATGTTGATGGATCAGCAGTAGCCAAAAGTAGGCAATAAGGAATCAGACAGCTAATTGCAACATATTTAATTATTAATAACATTGAAATCAGCAATTATATATGCCTGATTTCTTAATACTCCTAACAAATTCAACCTATTTTCCCGAATTCTTAAATTTTCAGTCATTACCATAACACTTTGATCTCCATCGAAGAATTCAGATAGCACTTTCGAACTCGATGCTAATCCATTAGCCAACTCCTGATAGCGTTCTGGAGAATCACTTTTGGCTATAGGTTCAAGAAAATTAACCACCTCCAACATTGAACTTTCACTATCTTTTTCAAACAAAGATGTATCCACAATTTTAGATGCACTCAAAATATCTAAAGATAAAGAAGTCTTTTCTGCTAATTTTGAAGCCCGATTTACAACTGACTGGACAAGATTTAAAGAGTTTGATTTTCGCATTTCAGTTAACAAGTCAACCCTTTTTAGAACATCACTAGGATCAGATAAAATTCTTCGATTAGAGATTGTTTCCCCCGAAACCGCATGAACCAAATCCAAATCATATCCTGATTCATCTAATAAATTAAAAATCCTCTGATGAAAAAACTCAAATATATCTTCCTTTATTTTCTTACTGTCAAATGTAAATGCCTGAAAATGATTGCTCCAATTATCTAAAGAAAAGCTCAACATCTCAAACAAATTTACTTTCAACTGTTTTTCCCAAATAATTTGTACGACACCATTAGCGGCTCTACGTAAAGCATAAGGATCTGAAGATCCGCTTGGTCTTTCTCCTTTGGCATAAATACTTAGCAATAATTCAACTCTATCCAAAATGGAAAGTGATGATCCTAATAATGATGCTGGCAAATTATCGCCCTGACCTCTTGGTAAATATTGCTCTAACACGGCCAAGGCAACCTCTCTAGGCTCACCTTCAGCAAGTAAATATTTACCGCCAATTATGCCTTGAAGTTCAGGGAATTCTCCAACCATATTACTCACAAGATCATGCTTACAAAGCTTGGCTGCTCTTCTTAAATGATCTAAATTAATATCCGAACAATTAAGATGCTCGATTAAAACATCTGCAAGCCATTCGATTCTTTTAACCCGATCAAATAATGAACCTAAGCCATCTACAAAAGTAACTTTCTTTAGTTGCTCAATACGATCTAAACTAGAAGATGATCTATCAACATCTATAAAAAATTGAGCATCTGAAAATCTAGCTTTTAAAACTCTCTGGTTACCTTCTTTAATAAGATCGTTTGATTTATTTAATCCGTTGCATACACATAAGAAATAAGGAGACAAAACATTCCTTGCATCTAAGGATAAAGGATCTATCTCAATATTTCTAACATAAAGAGGAATATATCTTTGATGCACTTTCATAACGGTACTCAGGACCTCGGGCGGAAGCCCTAAATAACATTGATCAAATTCCCCTCTAATCAAATAAGGGGACTCGACTAAATCAGTTAATTCATTTAATAAGTTACTTGTTAAATCAGCATTAACACAAAGTTCATTAGATGACTCTTGAACTAGATCTTTAATAATTTTTACTCGCTGTTCCCTATCAACAACAATCCCTGCCTCACGCATATCGGAATGATAACTACTGGCAGACTTTATTGAGACATAATTGTGATTAAGCCTAAGTCCTCTGCTTAAAGAACCAGAAGTTACTTTTGGATCAGTGCCTATAAGCTCTATAAATAATTCCTTTTCATCAATAAGTGATACAAGCCATCTTATAGGACGAGCAAAGCGCATATCGCCTACACCCCAATACATAAAACGATTACCCTGAAGCTTATTTATCCATTTAGGGATCAATCTACTAAGAACAGCAAAAGAAGATTCTCCTTTTTCAACAATTTTCCCAAATAGAAATGAACCTTTAGGAGTCTCTCTTGCCTCCAAGTCATCAACAGAAATACCATATCGATTAGCAAATCCTATTGCAGCTTTAGTTGGCAATCCATTCTCCAATGCTTTTGTAGAAGGAGGTCCCTTACGTTCTTCTACAAAATCATCCGAAAACTCTGATACCCCCTTAACAAAAACCAGAATCCTTCTAGGGGTTGTAGAGCAACGTATTTCCTCGAATCCTAAGCGAGAATCATGAAAATCTCCTGTTACCAACTCCTCAAGTTGAGTAATAACTGATCGCGCAAACTGTGCAGGGAGCTCCTCAGTGCCAATTTCAAGTAAGAAGTTAGACACAAAAATAAGAAATATTCAATAACACTTTATTGAAAATACAATTAAAAAGTATGATTGTTGTGTTTAGGTTTGATAAAAAAACCAATTCGTGACAACAAAGAAATTAAAAGTTAATGAAAGTGACAAGGTAGATCTATACCCCTGCGTTGCAAATGGGCAAGACAGGGCCAAATTTGAACAATTTAAGGCTGATAGTAATTTTCTAAAAGAGCCTCTTTCATCGGAACTCAAGAATGATTTAACAAATTTTTCACCAGACGGTGTTCAATTACTTAAGTTTCACGGAAGTTATCAACAAGACAATCGGGAAAATCGGCAAAAAGGGAAAGATAAAGATTGGCAAATGATGCTCAGGCTCAGAAGCCCAGGGGGATTTATACCTGGCTCATTGTTCATTGCACTTGACAATTTATCGAACCGCCTTGGTAACCAAACTCTTAGAGCAACCACAAGACAAGCTTTTCAAATGCACGGGATCAGAAAAGAAAATTTAAAAGAAGTAATAAATACGATTATTCAATCAATGGGATCAACCCTTGCTGCATGCGGAGATATAAATAGAAATGTAATGGCACCAGCAGCTCCTTTCCAAAAAGGAGGTTATCCTGCTGCTCGTAAATTAGCGAATGAGATAGCTGATTTATTGAGCCCTATGTCAGCAGAAGCGACATATTTAGAACTTTGGACTGATGGGAATCTAGCTTACAAAATCAAGCCGTCTAAAAAAGTCAAGGAAGCGAGAAAAGAACAATTCTCAAAAGGTATATTTAGTGGAAATAACGAAGAGCCTCTTTACGGTCAAACATACCTACCAAGAAAATTTAAATGTGCAGTAACTGTACCAGGGGATAATTCTGTTGATATTTTAACTCACGACATAGGTTTAGTAGCCTTTCCCGATGCTAATGGCGAAATAATCGGTTGCAATGTATATGTTGGTGGAGGCATGGGGAGAATGCATAATAGTGACACAACATTCGCTAGGGTTGCAGACCCTCTTGGCTATGTAAAATCAAGCAATATATTAAATATAGTTCAATCTATACTTGCACTTCAAAGGGATTACGGAAATCGAAAACTAAGAAAGAATGCAAGAATGAAATATCTGCTTCACAAGCATGGTATTGAATGGTTTAAAGAAAAGCTTACAAAGACATACTTTAAACAAAAGCTAGAACCTTCTCAACCAGAACCAAAGGCTAAACTAGAAGATTATTTAGGTTGGAGAAAACAATCAGAAAATCTTTGGTTTCTTGGCATACCGCTATTATCCGGTAGGCTTGGTGGCAAAACGAAGATAAAGATTAGACAAATAGTTGAAAGATTCAAGCTAGACTTAAGACTAACTCCCAACCAAGACATATTACTTTGTAATATAGGAACCTTTCAACGCAACTCCATTACACAAGAACTAAAAGAAGCAGGTATAGATATTAAATTAAAGAAAAATAGCATTGCCAAGCACGCTCTTGCATGTCCAGCACTACCATTATGTGGGTTAGCAATAACAGAAGCAGAAAGATTGCTCCCAAAAATAATTTGTCGCATAGAGGATCAATTAAACAGCATTGGGATTAAGGAGTCAATTCTTTTTAGAATGACAGGTTGTCCTAATGGTTGTGCTAGGCCTTACATGGCAGAGCTCGCATTAGTAGGTAGTGGTCCTGATCAATACCAACTGTGGCTAGGAGGAAGTTCAGATTTAAAAAGATTAGCTAAGCCTTATCTTCAAAGAATGCATATACAACAATTAGAAGAAGTTCTTGAACCATTATTTCTAAGCTGGAAAGACACAGCTAAAGAGAATAGTTTTGGTGACCACATATGTAATTTAGGCGATCAAACTGTAACCAAATTACTTCATGCACCTTCCACAGCACCATAATAGGCAGCATCTGATTTAGTTAGCCAGGCCCATAGTTGATCTCCAAAGCTAAAATGCCACCACTCATTAGGATGCTGAACAAATCCTGACTGCTGCATAATATCTCTCAGAAGTAGACGTCTAGAATGCCACAAATGAGCTGAAGACTTCTTTCCAAATTTTGCAAATTCCAAGTAATAATCTGGTTCTGATTCAGGTCCTATCCAATCTATATCACCTCCCATATTCAAAGGAGATCCATTTTTTATCGAAAGGGTCAAGTCAATAGCCGCTCCTGTACTGTGAGGAGGAGGCATTTTCTTGTTCGTACTTGGAAATGCCCAGAACTTATTTACTTTATTAGTAATATTGTTAAAATCCTTTTCGTTAGAATTGATAGTTACATCATTAGCAATACCCCTTGATATACATTCTTGATTTATTGCGTATTCATACATAAACTTTTGAACTCTTATTGGTCGCCAGCAATCAAATACCAATAAAACAAGTTCAGGATATATAGACTGAAGAAATTCCTGAGAATAAATTAACCTTTGAATTACATTCTCTCTTAATTGCCAAGGGGAAATATTGTCTCCATAAGGTGCTCCTAAAACTTGATATTGATGAGGGTCTATACGCAAAAATTGAACAGGTAAATCTACAAGAGGTTCACTTGAATAAATTATTGGAATTTTTTGCCATTGTTTTAACACAGAGATAACATCTAAAAGTCTTTCCTATAAAATATATATTTAAGTTATAAAGTGCATTAATAGAATAAGCAAAGTTTCTTTAATTAAGCTGACTTCTTGAAACAACTTTATCCCAATAATCATCTAACATTTCCCTAAGAAAGCTATTCTGAATCATTTCAGGATCTTTCTTTAGAAATTTAAAAGCCTCCTCTCTTGCAGACTTAAGAATTCCTTCATCATCAATAAGATTTGCCAAAGCAAAATCAGGAAGTCCTGATTGTCTTGTGCCTAAAACTTGTCCAGGGCCCCTTAAACGAAGATCAGTTTCTGAAATCTCAAATCCATCAGTAGAATTAACCAAAACCTCCAATCTGTTCTTTGATGTTCTTGTGCCAGCTGTATCTATAAGAATGCATTTAGAACTAAGAATACCCCTACCAACACGTCCTCTCAATTGATGTAACTGAGCAAGACCAAATCTATCAGCATGGTCAATTACCATTACTGTTGCCTCTGAAACATCCACTCCAACTTCAATAACTGTTGTAGAGACCAAAACTTGTATTTCCTTATTAGCAAATTTTTTAATAATGGACTTCTTATCATTACTATGCATCCTTCCATGCAATAAACCCAAACTATAATTATTCAAATATTTAGTAGATAATTCATGAAATACGTCTATTGCTGAACGTAGTTCTAGTTTCTCAGAGACCTCTACCAAAGGTAGTACGACATAAGCTTGATGCCCTAATTCAATCTCTTCTTTAATAACTTGATATGCATCTTCCCTTTGTGATTCTTGTATTAGTAAGGTTTTAATTGGCGTTCTTCCAGGTGGTAATTCATTAATCTGACTTACATCTAAATCCCCATGAATAGATAAAGCCAAGGTTCTTGGAATCGGAGTTGCAGTCATAGTTAAAAGATGGGGGTTAAGACCTTTATTAAGTAAAATATTTCTTTGATTAACACCAAAGCGATGCTGCTCATCAACCACTACCAGCCCCAAACATAAGAATGAGATTTTATCTTCTAAAAGAGCATGGGTCCCAACAATGATTTTAAGGTTACCTGCAAGCAAATCATTTAAAATTCGCTTTCTATCTTTCAAGGGTGTTGAACCCGTAAGCAACTCTACGGTTACATGTAGATGAGGCAACCATTGACAAAGCATCAAATAATGTTGCTGAGCTAATACCTCAGTTGGAGCCATCAAAGCACCTTGCCATCCAGATTCAACTGCATTTAATAATGAAGCTATAGCAACAACAGTCTTACCACTACCAACATCACCTTGTACTAAACGTGACATTGGCTTTGTTAATGAAAGATCTGATTGAATTTGTTGTAAAACCTGAGCCTGAGAATTTGTTAAAGAGAAAGGCAAGAGGTCCAAGAAACGACCAACCAAACCATCAGTTTCTTGACAAATAGAGAGTGAAGGTGCCTTGCATTTTTCAAGTTCAAATCTACGTTTCAATAGACCAAGTTGTAAAAAGAAGAATTCATCAAAGACAAGTCTCCTTTTTGCTTCTGCTAGAGATTTAGAATTATTGGGTTGATGAATTTGCTTAATAGCATCTTGCTTACTTAATAAAGCAAGTGATTTAATTGTTTCAATTGGCAAGGGATCCCTAAAACTTCGAGCCAAGTATAATACTGATCTTATAAAAGCTCTTAGTTTTTCTGCCGATAGTCCTTCAGTCAAATGGTAAATAGGCAATAGACGGCCTATACTTTTAGACTGCACAAGTGAATACTTATTTTCTAGTATTTCAATCAATGGATCAGTAAATGACATCCCATAATTAGTTGACTTAACTAGCCCACTAACGGCAACAACCGCCCCTTTCGGATAATATGACTGCTGTTTCTTTAGAAAGGATATATGGCTAAATCTTTTTCCTATGAAGAATTTAGTAATCTTTATTCGCCCTGTATTATCCTCAAGCTGAAGGTCCAGAATTGACAAGTTTTTATTACGTGGGCTTATATAAGAATTAGTTCTTCTTATTGTCGCAACTATGGTAGCCGTTTGTCCTTCCTCTAAAAATCCTATTCTTTTAAGAGCTGAATAATCAACATAATCTCTAGGATAGTACGCCAATAAATCATTAATTGTATAAAGGTCTAACGAAGCCAAAGTTTCAACCATCTTTGATCCAATACCTTGAACATCGACCAATTGACTGTTTATCGACAAACGTGATCGAGAACTTGTAGTAGATATTCGATTATCATCCTCTAGTTTAGATAGTCGTAAAATTGGAGCTGATATTGAAACTGGAATAGTATTGTCTTTCCTTAACTGTTCAAGGTACTTCCTTGTATCAATTACTAATCTTTTTTTAATTGAGATATCTTTTGATGGATAATCCTCGAAAGATTTAGATAAAAGATTCAACTTCTTATAGACTGCCTCTGAAAAAAGAGCAGATTTTAAAGATAAAATCTCTCTAGCGACAAAAGAACTAAAGACCTCACTCCTACCATGAATATTCCTGAATCCATTTTCGGCCTCAATAGTTAATCCTTTCTGGACAAAAGCAATCCAGCTATTTAACTCTTTAACGAGCTCTATAGTTTTTTGGACTGTTTTGTCTGAGTATTCTTCCACCACTGTTCTCTAACTTCCTTGGCTAGTGATCTGCTTTGCCAATAATGTTGCTGTCGTACCATTTTAAGCAAAATATTTCTTTGTTGAGTCATTTTTTGCCTACATTGTCTAAGTTTTAGGTGATCAAACTCCAGCTCTGATATACGAATCAACAAACAAGACAAATCTATTTCATTCTTAGAAGCAGGGGTTATTGGTAAACGTATCTTAAGGACATTAGATGGTGCATTAACTGAATCTAGTTGCCCAGTTATTGCTGCATCCAGAAGTGTTGGTGGAATAAAGCTATTAATTAACCCTACCCGAATTAATTCAATATTAATTAAATGAGAAAAATTTCTCATTCTTCTTACAAGAGCCGATTCTATTGAAAAAGACCACTTATAAAGTTCATCTGGAGTTTGAGGAAGTAATCTATCATTATGGTTTTGATCTTTGGAAGCAAAGGCTAAATTATCTTTATCTTCTATATTTCCATTTCCATTTCCATTTCCATTTCCATTTCCATTTTTTTTTCTAGGAGACAAGATATCACCAGCCATCATAAAAATAGACTTTATAACATCCAAGTTTTTTTGATCTGCTGAAATTTCAGATACTTCTTGATTAATATCAACTTGATCTAATTCATCATTAGAAATCTCATCAAACTCATCATCTGGTTCTGAGTTAAAAGAACAAGAAGAAATCAAATGATTTTGTGGCTCCCAACTATTTATATCAATATTATTTTGAGTAGGTAATGAAAAACTTAATTTTATAGATTGAGAAGGAATTTCCTTATTTTGTACTTCATTATCATGAGATTTCTTTTCTATGTCTTCACTAAAAAGTCTATTATCATTAGATAATAATGTGTTATCGTTATCCAAATCACTTGAAAAAATAACTAAATTTTCAATTGTTAGTAGTGAAATATATTCTGAAATGATCTGATTAATTCTTCTTTGAAAAGATACTTTCTTATCCTCTATAGAAAGTATATTAGGATTAGTTTTGTTGGACAAAACTATTTGGAATACTGCTTCCTTTACAGCATCAGGAAGAATTGATCTAATTAATTGCAAATAAAAAGCATTAACTTTATACAAATCTGATTTAAAATTATCACATTTCAGATTAAGCAATTCCAGTTGCTTAAAAGGGTCATAAGAAGACCGTTTTTCAAAATTTGATGTCAAAATATTATGAAGACATAGAAGCTACTTCTGCAGCAAAATCAGATTCCTCTATTTCTATACCTTCCCCAAGTGTATAACGAGTAAATCTCCTAACCTTAAGATTCTCTCCTATTTGTCCTGCTACTTGTTTTACAAGCTGCTCAACTGATATGGAGCTATCACGAATAAATGGTTGTTCTATTAATGCCAATTCCCTCAACCTTTTAGATATTCTTCCTTCTACTATCTTTGTCTTAATTTGTTCTGGTTTTCCAGCTAGATCATCTCTTCCCATCTCTACAGATTTTTCCTTTTCTACAATTTCATCTGGAATATCTTCAACAGTTACATATTCAACATTAGGGCATGCAGCAACTTGCATTGCTATGTCTTTTAAAAGACCTTGGAATATTTCTCCACGAGCAACAAAATCAGTCTCACAATTCAACTCAAGGAGTACACCTACTCTAGATCCCGTATGTATATAACTCCCGATAGCGCCTTCTGCAGCAACTCTTCCTGATTTTTTCTCTGCACTAGCTATTCCTTTTTGTCTCAACCATTCAATAGCCTTTGTTATATCTCCATCTGATGCTCCTAACGCCTTTTTGCAATCCATCATTCCTGCTCCTGTTTTATCTCTAAGATCTTTAACAAGCTTTGCTGTAATGTCAGCCATTTTTTTAAATGTGAAAAATTAAAATATGCCGTTTGTTTTTGTATTTAGGGCAATAGCAAACAAACCCCTAAGAAAAGATTAAACCTAAGAATATTTTTGTCTATTACGCTGCTCATTAGAACCGTGTCTTCCCTCATTTATTGCATCAGCAAGTCTTCCAAGGACAAGTTGAACAGATCTTACGGCATCGTCATTACAGGGAATAGGTACTTCACATAAATCTGGGTCACAATTCGTATCTAACATTGACACTAAAGGTATGTCTAATTTCCTAGCCTCAAGAACTGCATTGGTTTCTCTTCTTTGATCAACTAAAACAACTACATCTGGTAATCGCTTCATTCCTTTTAAACCTCCAAGATACTTTTGCAATCTTTCCAATTCATGTCTTAATACTGAAGCCTCTTTCTTTGGCCTCATCGCAATAGCACCAGAAGACTCCATTCTTTCAAGATCCTTCAATCGGTCTATTCTTGCTTTCATGGTTGTCCAATTTGTCAGCATTCCGCCGAGCCATCGTTGGTTCACATAAGAAGCTCCACATTTCAAGGCTTCTTGAGCTACTACTTCTGACGCTTGTTTTTTTGTTCCTACAAATAAAAATCTCTTTCCACTTTTAGCTGCACTCCTTGTCCACTTATAAGCATTGTTCATACATACTGCAGTTTTAACAAGATCAATAATATGTACACCATTTCTCGCACAATATATGTAACGAGACATTTTAGGGTTCCATCTTCTGGTCTGATGTCCAAAATGAGCACCAGCCTCCATCATCTCTGAGAGAGTTACAACAGCCATTGTTAATAGGTTTCGGGTTGGCCTCCACCTGACAGGGATACAAAGAAATAATCCTTGATCACCCGAAACAGTCAGATGTGCGGAGTTAATTTACTTATTTAATCTATCAAATACAAGGTCAATAAAATCGATTTAATGACGCTTCCCTATAAATCTGTCTAACATTTATACGATTCAAAGGAATGCGCAGTAACTCCATAGCAAAACCTGGATACCCCCTTTTTATTAAAAATTTCAGCAAAGGTCTAAGGCTAAACTCATTAATTAATCCTCCTACTGTCAAGGTTTCCCAAATAAACCTATGAAGCAAGGTGAACTGAATTATGCATCTTACCCTTATAGTCGGATGCTTTCTATAGAAAACAATTGCCATTTTTGCTCTCTCAATCTCTATACGAACAAGTGTTGGAATTTGATCAATCGTTAAAGCAGGGTGCCAATGATAACCAACCGCTTTAGGACACCTAATCAACTCAGTTCCCATTTGACGAAGGCGTTCTCCTAGCTCTAAGTCTTCCCATCCATAAAGGCTAAAAGCAGGATCAAAAAGGCCTGAATCATTTAAAAGATTTTTATCAATTGCTACATTCCCAGTTGCAAAATACGCCCACGAAAGGTCAGAGAACTTAAAGCGTTCAGAAGTGGGCTCATCATAATTACTTGTATTGACAACTCCGCCATAAGTAAAACAAATCCTATTCCCCCTCCTTAACCAAGCTTTTCTAAGAGAGCTTGCATGACTTTCAAGAAAAGAGTCAGTAACAACCAAATCACTATCAATAAAAACTATTACTTCTCCTTTAGACTCTAAAACCCCTTTATTTCTAGCTGCTCCTGGACCAGCATGATTTTGCCTTATAAGACGCACATGACTAAAAAGATCAGACTGATTTTCTAAAAAAGAACAAGTTCCATCATCTGATCCATCGTCTACAACTAAAACTTCATATTGATTAACTTCATTAAATATTTTTTGATTTTCTAAAGCAAGTAAACACTTCTGCAAAATCGACAAGCGATTATATGTTGGTATAACAACACTTACAAACATTAAGAAAATTCCAATCTCATTGAAAGATGCAAATCCAAATCTCTATAAGGAGGTAACGCTGGCAAATAATTAGGGTTTAATTTAAAATCCAAAACCCTAATCTGCAGCACCTCCATTGTTGGCTGTACCAGTAACTCCGTTACCAGCGCCAGACCCATCTGAACGAAGCTTCCTTTTCTTAAACTTCCTTGCATAGGCACGATTCCTTTCTTGCTTTTCTTTCTTGAGATTTCTTCGCTTTGACATACTTTTAAATTTATATATTAAACAGCCTACTCAATAACAGGCTGCAATCTTCCATCTTCCATTTTTATTAGACGATCTGCCACATCAAGTATCCTTGGATCATGAGTAACCATCAAGACAGAACAGTGCTGATTTACAGCTAAACGCTTTAATAATGAAACGATTTCCCTTCCTGTAACGCTATCAAGAGCTGAAGTTGGCTCGTCAGCAAGTAACAATTTTGGACGAGCAGAAAGAGCTCTTGCTATTGCAACTCTCTGTTTTTGTCCTCCTGAAAGATCATGAGGCAATTTGCTCATCTGATCTTCAAGACCAACTGCTCTTAACCATTCTCTTGCGTGATCTCGTCTATCTCTATAGGAAAGTCCTCTTAATAAATCTGATCCCATTTGAACATTTTGTTCTGCAGTTAAACACCGAAGAAGATTATGCCCTTGAAAAATCATTCCAATATTTTTCCTAAGAATTTGACGAGTTTTCCTTAAAGAACCTCTTAGTTGATTCCCAAGAACAAATAAATCTCCTTGTTCTACTTTCCTTAAAGCTCCGATCAAAGTTAATAAAGTTGTTTTCCCGCAACCTGAAGGACCAGTAAGTAAAACTACTTCTCCAGGTTCGATTTTCATAGAAACATTATGAAGGACTTGTTTTCTATTTATTCCTTTCCCATACCAATGGCTTAATGATTCAATCTGAACTGTTGAAATATTAAATTTAGAGTTATTGAAAGATTTCACAATAAAAAGTAAATTAGAAAATCTCAGCTGGATCTGCATCAACTAATTTTCTCATTGCTACTGAAGCAGATGCCATACACATAAATAGGATCAAGAAGAAAACCAGAAAAGCTCTTTGTGAATCCATTTCAACTGGCAATTTAGTAGAACTCCTAACCAAAGCATATAAAGCTTGTCCAGAGATATAAGCAGGTACATATCCCATAATGGCAAGAAATATCCCTTCTCTAGCTACAACACCAAATAAAGTTTTAAGCCTATATCCCATAGCTAGTAATGTTGCATATTCTGCTAAATGATCACTAACATCGCTATACAGAATCTGATAAACAATTACACAACCAACAATAAATCCCATACCAGCTCCAAGTGTAAAGATAAATCCAATAGAGGTGCTAGTTCGCCAATAATTTTTTTCAAAATCTATAAATTCCTTTCTTGTAAAAACCTTTACATCATTAGGCAAGCTGGCTGTTAATGATTCAATAACTTGTTCTGGATCAGCCTCAGGGCGTAATCTAATAAGACCAATTTCAATGCTCCCAGGAGGTGTGGTTGGCAATAACTTAAGAAAGGTTTCTCGACTTGTAATCAAATTTCCATCTGCGCCAAATGAAGGTCCAAGGCTAACTAAACCAGCTACGCGAACTCTTTTTCCTGCTACTTCTGTCTCTACAACCTTACCTTCAGCAAACCATTTAGGAACAGGACCAAATTCCTCTCGTGAAAGTACATCAAATAACACTCGGCCTGAACTTTTAAGTGCTTGAGCTTTAATCTGAAAACCAGGATCTAATAAAAGTGGATCACTTGGTTCAAAGCCTAAAGCTAATATCGCCCTAGTGGAAAGAGTTTGAGGATTTCGCCAAAGTAAAAAGTTCCAATTTACAGGAGTTGTACCAATAACATCCTTATGTGCCATTGTCTGAACAAGTCTTCTTCTTGGGAATCCGCTCATACTGATTGAGCTCATTGATCTAGGACTCATCAAAACCAAATCAGTGTCAAACAATCTGTGAACAGTAACACTTGCATCAAACAAGCCATCTCTAAAACCTAATTGCATAAACATAAGAATCCCAGCAAAGCAAATCCCTGCTATTGCTACTAATAATCGCAATGGCTGTCTTGTTAACAACAACCATGCCAAAGGAATCCCACGATTCTGCCAAAAATTATTTTTCACTATGGTTTAAACCTTGCTATTACTTTCATTCCTGTATAGCTTTTTACTTTTGATGACGAACTTGGCTCAAGTGTAATTCTTACTTCCACAACTCTTGCATCTGCATCACCTGTTGGATCTGTTGCTAAAACTTTTCTTTGGCTTACTTGAGGACTAATTTTTCCAACTGTTCCAAAAAGGACTCCACTAAAGCCCCCATTCTCGCTAATCAAAGATACTTTCTGACCAAGACTAACTCTATTTATATCAGACTCATATACTTCAATAATGGCTTCCATTCTCTGATTTGAACCAACTTGAAGAACACCATCTGAACTAGGTCTTTCACCTTCTCTAAAATTTACTTTAAGAACTGTTCCATCTATAGGACTTTTTAATTGACTATCTGAAAAATCAACTTCGAGGCCACTTATTTCTGCTAGAAGTTCTTCCTTTTTACCAAACAAATCATTTAGAACATCATTCTTATTTTCAAGAAAAATTTTAGGAGAAGCCCCTTGAGAAACGGATTCTATATATCTAGAAATTTGCCTTTCTTGAGCGCTGATATTTTTATTCAGTGTATTTAAACGTGCCTTAGCTATTTCCAAATCAGCAAGAATACGAGGTTGATTATCAAAAATGGCAAGTATCTGCCCAGTTACAACCTCATCACCCTCTTCAACTAATAAGTTAGCAATCCTAGGAGTTCCTCCAAAACCACTTATAGGGGCTGCTAGCATTCTGATCTCTCCAGAAGGAGAAAGTTGACCTAGAGCAGCAACAGCCTCAATAGTTCTAACCATATTGACATCGCTAACAATTTCTTTTTTTTGTGGAGTTCTTCTTGAAAAAATAAAAATAGATAATATTCCTAAAAGAGCAAATCCAGCGTAAAAGATTTGACTAAACTTCTTCATTATAAAATTGCTTCTGGTGAATCAAAAAGTACCATTTCAATATATTTTTCTGTCCAATCTGATCCAAAAATATTAGTTAAAACATTTCTAGTTTTATCGTTAAGTTTTTGCTGTTGACAATAATATATTTGTCTCTCCAGCCTTTCATAAGAAATAGACGAATCATTAGGATCAGGTTTTATAGAATCCCTATAACTTAAAAGTATATCCATAAATTGATCTACTAACTTTAAAAAATAATCATTTTCTAAAGTGTTCATAGGAGTTATAAATTGAACATACGATGAAAATATATCTCCCCAATCAGGTAATTTCCTAACTTTTTCGAAGTCAGGAATATCTGCTTTCATTAACTCAATTTCAATTTGAGAAGGAAGATTTTTCCTAACAGGGGAAAGATCAACTATTGCTGCTGAAATGCCTAATGGATTAGCTACAATGTCAACTCCAAAGATAGGCAAATCAAAAGCAGGTTGAGGAAAAAATACAGCATGCAAGATTTCCAAGGAAGATCCAAAAACTGCTTTCTCAATATGTAGCTTCCTAAAGCCTCTAGCTTTATGCAATTCATTAAGAATAAAGAAATCATCTCCCCCTGATTTCCCATAAATATTCCTTAAATCAGGGTCAAGGGTTAATGCCTCAACATCTGTCAAGCCATTCACTCGTTCCCTAATCCGACCTGCTACTGACTCTAATAAAGGGTTCAGAGGAAAAGATTATGCAAACATTTACACAACATTATGCGAAAAACGATCACAATGGAACTTTGATATTCAACTCTGGAGAATTCAATACAAGCGCCAAACGTTAAAACCTTGACGCTAAAAAACAAATCAAAATGCATTCTGGCTGATATGCCTAATGCATCACTAACCTGTGTTGATCTTTGGTGTAAAGGAGGAAGCTATTTTGAAAACGAAGGTGAGGAGGGATTAGCGCATTTTTTAGAGCATATGATTTTCAAAGGGAGCAGTACATTAAAAGAAGGTGAATTTGATAAAAGAATTGAAGCTCTTGGCGGAAGTAGTAACGCAGCTACAGGATTAGATGACGTCCATTATTATGTACTCGTTCCTGAAAATGCTGTTTCAGAGGCAATCAACCTTTTACTAAACTTAGCTCTAACTCCATCAATAGAAGAAAATACTTATTTGTTAGAAAGAGAAGTTGTACTTGAAGAGATTGCTCAATACAAAGATCAACCAGAAGAAAAGATTTTTCAAATTCTATTAGAAAAATGTTGGCCAAATCATCCTTATGGAAGGTCAATTTTAGGTTTTGAAAAAGCATTAAATTCAATTATGCCTTCTGAAATGAGAAGATTTCACCAAAGGCAATATCGGCCAGAAAATTTGTGCCTAGGAATTGCTGGTCATATCCCTGAAGACATAGAAAATATTTTAAATAAAAGCGAGCTTTCCAAAATAAAAAACTCCAATTTAGAAAATCCATTTAGGACAGGTTGTTTAACACCTTCATTTTCTTGCGGGAGAAAAGAAATTGAAATAAAAAGGCTCGAATCATCACGTATCACTATGGCTTGGCCTTTACCTCCTGCCAGCAACCAATTAATGATCATAGGAGGAGATATAGCGACATCACTTCTTGCAGAAGGCCGATCTAGCCGACTAGTAAGGCATTTACGTGAAAATCTGCAAATAGTTGATTCAATAGAAATGGATATTACCCCTCTTGAACAAGGTAGCCTTGTAATTTTAGAAGCATCATGTTTAGAAAATAATCTAGATAAAGTTGAGAGGGAGATAAACCTAATACTTAAAGACTGTCTGATTAATAAGCCAAGTAATAAAGAAATAGCTAGAGCAAAGCAATTAGTAAATAGCAGTATTTGTTTTGGATTAGAACTTCCTGCCCAGATTACTGGAACAATTGCATCACAAACTTTATGGAATAGAGACCAAACATTATTAGGGCCTATAAAACTAATAGATTACTGGGAAAGTGAAAGTATTCAATCAAAATTACTAACAAGAATTCAACCAGAATGTAGTTATACATTAATAGCAAGAGCAGCTAAAAAAAGAAATAAATGAGCTCATTAAATATTATTCTAGATCCTTGTGCATCCCCTGGAATACTTTCAGCAAAATTATGGATTAGAGAGGGTAGCAGAGCTGATCCAATTAATAAAAAAGGTATGCATAATCTTTTAGGTTTACTATTATCTAGAGGTTGTGGTCCTTATAATAATGAAGATCTTGCAGATATTATTGAAGGTTCTGGAGCTGAACTTTTATGCGAGACCTATGAAGATGGCTTAATGATATCGCTTAAATGTACTGAAACAAAAAGTTCAACACTTCTGCCTATACTAGATTATATGATAACAGCGCCTCATCTTGAAAAATCTCAATTAAACCTAGAAAGAAATCTTATAATTCAATCAATAAATAGGCAAAAAGAAAATCCATTCAACCTAACCTTTAGAAAATGGAAACAAGTACTTTACAATAATCACCCTTATAGTCATGAGACAATTGGAGAAGAAAAAGAACTCAAATCCATAAAGATAGAAGAGATAAAATTGCTTTCTAAGAAGTTTCTACACAGAGAAAAAGTAATAATAATAGCAGGAACTTTACCCAAAAAAACAGAAAGTTACCTTCAGGATTTAAAAAGTAAGAGTTCTAGTAATTTAATTATAGATAAAGGTTTAAAATTAAGTCCATTGCAAAAATTTAATTCAGATAAGAGCTATTCAAAATCTATAGTTCTTTCTCCTATAGAGACAAATCAAGTTGTAATAATAATAGGGACATTGACAATACCCCATTGCCATCCTGATGATTTAATACTTCGACTTCTCGCTTGTCATCTTGGAGCAGGTATGTCTAGCGTACTTTTTAAAACATTAAGAGAAAAAAATGGATTAGCATATGATGTAGGAGCATATCACCCAATAAGAGAATATGAATCACCTTTCCTAATTCATGCTTCTTCTAGTAATAAGAAATCTTTGCTTTCACTTAAACTTCTTAAGAAATGCTGGGAAGATATTCAGAACATAGAAATTTCAGAAGAAGAGCTAGATCTAGCCAAATCTAAATTTAAAGGTAATCTAGCTTATAATTCACAGACAATATCTCAAAGAGCAGAAAGAAAAGCACATCTTATTGGTATTAAGGTTAATTCAAATATTGATTATAATAATTTAGGAAGGCTTGAGCATATAACAACCGAAGAGATAAGAATCTGTGCTCTAAAGTATTTTAAAAAACCCTTACTTAGTATTTCAGGACAAAAAGAATACCTAGACAAGTTAAGTCAGATATGGATTGCAAAATAATTTGGAATTAATATAATATTGATATATTTTATTTAGAAATATATCCAACTATATCTATATACCTATCATCCTTTTCATATACACTAAGATTTTTTATACCGGCTGATTCTATATAGCCCTCAACCTCCTTGCAGGTATGAGCTGCTAACAAAGAAGCTGTGAAATCCCTTACCAAAATTTCAGGTGCATTAACAAGGTTTCTTTTTTGTATATCTAAAACCTCTTCAAATGTATTGGGTCTGCGTAAGTCTCGATGAAAATGAATAGCACCATTTTTTGAGATATTTATCAGAGCAGAAAAGAACGAAGATGGATCATGTATGTGATGAATAAGACTATTGCTCACAACAACATCAGCACAATCTTTAAACAATGATTTATCTGTCGTTAACGAAGAAATATTCATTTTTTTGTAGACAAGTCTTTTAAAAGATGTTTTTCGATCATTTAACCTTTTTCTTTCATTTGCAACTCTAATCATCTCAATAGAGTCATCTATGCCATAGACCTTTGCTCTTCTCCATCTAGAGGCAATTCGCTCGGAAATATTTCCTGGCCCGCAGCCAAGATCAAGTATAAGTGGCTCTTCGAGCATAAATTCATAATTTCTTAACGTCTCTGCGAGCTGATTGACCATTGACTCTTCTGATAGAGAAAAATCAGCCTCCATATATGCTTTAACTTGATCTGGATCAGTCATTAATTCTTCTTCTGTAACACGTTTCACAATTAAAACCCTAGTAAAACAGCCTTATTAAGCATGACACTGTCAATGGTGGTAAAAATTACTTGCATACGCTAGTTATGGAGTTAGCGTGCTTAGTACTTGCAGAATCAAAGACTTTGTCACTAGCTCCTAGCAAACAAGAATCAAAAAAAGCCTCTTCAAATAACCAAATTCATTCTGAGACTTTTCCATCAACAGCTCCTGCTGCTAATCCCGTCTTCTATAGAACATATAGCCGAAAAACAGCATTAGGTAGAGAAAGCTGGAGTCAGGTTAGCGAAAGGAACCTTCAAGGTCTGATCAAACTTGGACACTTAAGTCAAGAAGAAGTGAACTTAATGTCTAAAATGCAATCAGAGAAAAAAGCCCTTCCATCTGGAAGATGGCTTTGGATTGGGGGTACGGACTGGATCAGTAAAGAAAAGAATTACTCAGGTGCTTACAACTGTACTTCAACCAACCTTGATAGTTGGGAAGCCTTCGCTTTGATGATGGATTTAGCGATGATGGGATGTGGCACAGGAGCAATAATTGAACCCCATTTAATTAACAAACTACCAGTAATATTAAATCCAATAAAAATAAAAGATATATCAGCCATAGGAGTTACCGAAGCAATAAAAAGGACAGAAACAACTACAGTAGAAATAACCGAAAACAATGTTCTGATTAAAGTTGGAGATAGCCGTAGGGGTTGGGTAGATAGCTATAAGAATTTGCTGGAGTTAAGTAGCAATAAAAAATTTAATGGAAAGACTATAGAAGTAACTATTGATTTAAATGATGTAAGACCAGCAGGAGAATCCCTAAAAGGGTTTGGAGGGATGGCTAATCCTGTAAAGCTAAAAGACTTATACCCCAGAGTTGCTGCAATTCTCACCAACGGAGTAGGAAGACAACTAACTTCTGTAGAATGTTGTTTACTAATTGACGAAGCAGCTGTAACCATAGTTGCTGGAAACATTAGGCGCAGTGCAGGCATGCGCCAATTCTCATCTAATGACGAACTTGCTTCTTCAGCGAAAGAGAATCTATGGCATCAGGACTCACAAGGTAATTGGAGAATTGATCCTGAAAGAGATGCATTGAGGATGGCTAACCATACTCGTGTTTATCACACGAGACCAACACTAAAAGAAATTGAAGAGGCTGTAACCAAACAATTTAATTCAGGAGAAGGAGCTATCCAGTTCGCACCTGAGGCGATAGCGCGTTCAAATGCAGACATACTTGCAACAAAAGAATTACGAGAAGAATTTATAGAAATTTATTGTGATCAAGGAAGGTATGAAGCCTCAAAATGGCTACAAAATAATCATGGTATAAGTAATCAAGATGAATTGGATCATCGCCTAGGGAGATATGGGTTAAATCCTTGTGGGGAAATTATTGGAACAAATTTTCACTGTAATCTTGCTGAAGTTCATTTAAACCAAATAAAGCCATCTGACAAAGAAGGCCAGAAAGATGCCTTTAAAGCAGCTGGGTTATCAGTAGCCTGTCTTCTTAATCATCGTTTTGAAGTAGACCGCTATAGAAAAAGTCGTTCTTATGATCCAATTGTAGGTGTCAGTTTCACTGGCTTATTTGATTTCTTCGTTCATGCTTTTGGAACTCCTTGGCTAAAATGGTGGGAGCAAGGGAGGCCAAATACAGAAGAAGGCAAGGCTTTCAAAAAACAAGAATCAGAATATTTAAATAGCTGGAAAGAAACTGTAAACAAGACAGTTTGGGATTATTGCGATAAACATAATTTACTTAGGCCCAATAGATGTACAACAGTGCAGCCTGCAGGAACAAAGAGCTTACTTACTGGAGCCGCTCCTGGATGGCACCCACCTAAAGCACAAAGGTTCATTAGAAGAATTACTTTTAGGAAAAGTGACCCCGTTGCAATGGCATGCATGGACTACGGTTATACCATTGTTCCTTCTCAATCAGATAAGGATGAAAAAGGTAGATTGCTTGACAATCCATTTGACCCCAGATGTACTGAATGGCTAGTTGAGATTCCGACTGAAGTTAGCTGGGCAAATATAGCTGGAGCTGATGAAATTGACATAAATAACTTTTCAGCCCTTGCACAATTTGACTTTTATATGCAGGTACAAAGTTTCTACACAGATCATAATACTTCTGCAACAATTGAATTTAGGGAGGATGAGATCATACCTCTTTCGGAAGCAATATTTAAGACAATAACGGACAACAAAGGATATATTTCAGCCGCTTTGTTAGCAAGATTTGATGCAAATGCAACATTCCCCAGACTTCCTTTTGAACCTATAGATGAGCAAACTTTTGAGCGACTCCAATCAGAGGTATTAGAAAGAAGAGTTAGCGAAGATTTTTTTGAAGCTCTTAGTAAATATGACCAAGGAGAATTGACCGAAGCTGGACCTGCAGGTTGTGATTCTGACAAATGCTTACTTCCCTTAGCGAAGCCCAAATAAGAATCATTATATTTAAAACCATTTCACCAAGATATTTTCAAGCTTGATTTAAGCAATAAACTTTGTATGACATTTAGTTATTAATTAAAAAAAAAACACTGGCATATGGTCCCTTAATGATTAAAGGTAGAAGAAGAAGAAAACCTGATTTAGAAAGTCTAGAAATGACAACTCTTCAAAAACAATCACCTGAGCTCAGCAAAGGCACTCATGATGCAATTGTTGATCAGCTAAGGGCATGTCATACCCCATCTGAAATCTTGGCTTTTGAAAGATGGTTTGATCAAACAGTAAAAATAGGTCCTCTTTATTCAGTTATATGCGATCTTTTGAGGAATAGATCTATTTCAAGAGGTACTGCCTCAAAATGGTTTGAAACCCTACTTAAAAATAGAGATGAAAAGCTAAAGAGCTTATAGGTAATTAGGTTTTATAACTAAAGAAAACTTCGTTAATAAAGAATCTTTTCTTAAAAAGGGAATGGGCCAGTAGCGCCTGTTGAAGGAGTAAAGCCTGTAAGAGCCCAAATTCCAAAGGAGAATAAACCACATCCGATAAAGAACATAAGATGAGATATATAACGTACTTTTTCCTTTTCAGATATTTCCCCAGCCATAGGCAAATCGCCTAAAAAACGGGACTGATCACTCTTTGAGCTAGCCATGTAAAAAAAATTTCTTCCGTTAATTATGCCATAAACAGAGCAAAAATGACCTCAACGTAATTTGCTTGTAACGCTATCAATAAGAAAATGGTACTAAGAGCTGTCATAAAAACTCCAAATATTTCCGTGCAAAGAATCACAACTCCTTCTTAGCCAGAGTTAAGGCAAAGGATTTCATATTCTTAAAATTCATTTGATCTAAAATTTTAACATTGTGCTAACTCTAAATAAACTTCTCGTGTAGCCAACTTAATTGTGAATTATAAGAATAGTAATGGAAATAAAACTCGATTAATTTAAATTAAAACAAAATGAAAACTAAAACCTTTAAAGATATAAGAAATTAAGTATTTTATTTTAGGAGATATCTATAAAGCAAATCTTTATAAGATAGTGTCTAACAGAATTGCAGTTATACATAATCATTTTAGTGAAAATAAAATATATTTATTATTAATATAAATTTAATTCTTACTAAACCTTAAACTTGTCTTATCAAAAGATAAAGCTGAAAGAAACAATATACTTGTTAATATTAATTTAACAAGATTGAGGCAATAAAATATATTTATTCTATGTAATACATCCACTTAATAATTATAGTTACTTGCAATCTGCTCTTCTAAACACTCAGTAGTGCAAGGTATCACATGCTTTGCCGTGAATCCAAAGTTAATGGTAACAATACAATTATTATTATCCATCTGCTCATAGGGCTGGTTATTAAATTTCCGAAGATCACCTTAGATTCAACTAAACTAAAAAAACTAATGCTAAAATATTAAGCTGCTAAAAGTTCATCAAGTTGACCAGCAATAACAACTCTTTTCATTTTCTTCCTTCTTACTCTTAAAGCCAAGAGTTGAATATCATATGTTGACAAGCCGTCTTGCATTTCAGAGGCTAGCTTATTAAAGCTTTTTTCTATTTTCCTAGGGTATTTAGACATTTTTAGAATAATATTTTCTTTATGAAACAACTTCTTTTAATTATCACAAGATCAAACTAGACAGTTAAATAATCGTTTTACCATAAAATTATTTATTGAATTTAAAAAAGTTCTTTTTTTCCTTAAGATAAAAAATTGTTCTTAAACTAAGCTGCCTGAAAGTTTGTCTTCTCTTCATCCCACATTTGAGACATTATTCTTCCTGAAATTGCTTTTGTTCTACTTTTATACTTCTTTGCTCTGACTCTTTCCGCACCGTCGAAAATTCTATCCATAGATCTGTCAATTTCGTATTTGTTCATTTTTAAAAACTGAAGGGAACTTAGCTTAGCCTTCTAAAATGCTTTGGTGAATAGGTAATAACACTGCATATGGTGTTGTTAGCAGGATCCAAGGCTGACAAGGCTAACATCTAGTGTTAGATTCAAATTTATTCATTCAGTTATTCAGTTTAATACTGAATATCACCCTCAAAGCTTATCCATTTCAATGACTTTGAGTATTGCATCTTTAAAATAAAAAGCAAAAAAGCTTTTTAAATAGCAAGTGGCAAACGAATGGAATGTTGAACTCCTCTTTATGTATGACTCGTTCTAATCAATTTAACGTATCAAAACAAACAAGTGCACCTCAATTAGATGAACCATTAGATAGGCTAAGCAAAGGCAAAGAAGCTATTCATAATGAAAGAATAAGGTTACTAGAAGACAAATTCATTCAATCAGTAAGCAATGAGAAGCAAGCATTATCTGGGTTTAAATCAAAAAATGATAAATAAAATTTATACTACAATGATCCAATCATTAGCTAAAAATAACCATAAAAAAAAAACAAATAAACGAGATATGTTTTTAGTTAACAATATATACTCTCTCAAGGGATGAACTATAGCCTTAATCGAAGGTATAATCTAACTAAATGAGGTACTTAATGTGAATGAGCAGGAACTTTTAGCGGCAATTGATTTAATAGACAGAGATTTGGATAATTACCCATTTTGGTCATCTTTTAAAAGCATATGTAGCCAATATCCAGTAGAGGATATTAACAATCTAACTCCAGGAAGGCAGGCGATTTTAATTTTTTGGAAAGCGACTATGGAAAAGAATCAGCCAAATCTAGACTTTCTAAAATTTATAAAAGAAAGCGATAACATACATGCTAGTTTAAATAAACTAAAAAGTGATTTAATTAACAACTTCTTTAATCAAGATATTAATGAAAATAATTTACATAGCTTTTTTAAAACTATTGCAAGTCAATTAAGGTAACCTAATTATCTAACCTACAGTACTCATCATATTGAACATAGGTAAATACATTGCAACAAGTATCACTGCAACAACTCCTGCGACGAAAACTATCATAAGAGGTTCCAGTATTGATGTTAAAGACTTAACACTAGTAGAAACCTCTGCCTCGTAAAAATCAGCTAATTTATTAACCATTTCACTTAATTCCCCCGTTTCCTCTCCGATTCTAAACATAGATGTAAACATTACAGGTATATATTTCTCGGAAGCCAAAACTTTATAGATTGGCTCTCCTGATTGAATTTCTTCATTCATCCTAACTACGATTCTTTTGAAAACACGATTTCCAAGTGTCCTTCTAGAAATATTTAAAGCTTGAAGTATAGGAACTCCTGCTGAGTTTAAAGCAGATAAGGTTCTTGCAAAGTTTGCTAAAGAAGACTTAGTTACGAGATCTTTTGTTATTGGCATCTTAAGTAAAAATTCATCTTTCCAGTTAATAAAATAATTTTTTCTAAGTTCTTTCCTAATAAAATAACCCGAGACCAAAATAAACGGAACAAATTTAGACATAAAAGAAATACTCTTTATTTTCGCTGAGGCAATTACCAACATATTTGTAAGCATTGGCAATTGTGTTCCTGAATTGCTATATATATCTACAAATATAGGAATAACGAAAACTAGCATCACAATTATAACCAATATTGTCAAGACAAATATAGCTATTGGGTAAGCCATTGCACTAGAAATCTGTCCTTTAATTTGCGCCAAACTTTCTAACAAAAGTGCTTCCCTTTCTAATACATCAGGTAAAAGGCCAGCCTCTTCTCCTGCTGAAACCAGGGCAAGGTACATTTCATCAAATACTTGAGGATATTTCTCTAGCATGCTTAAAAAAGTAGAGCCTCTGCTAATGCCTCTAGAAGCATCCTTATAAACATATTTAAGAGTCTTATCTTCGCTACTATCAGAAAGAATATTTAGAGATTCAAGAAGAGGAAGTCCCGTTTTAACCATTGATGCTAACTGTTTAGTAGCTAGTGCCAATGTTTTCGTAGAAGGTGCTTTGAGTTTTATTTTCTTCTTTATTTGTTTAGGATCCTTAAGTTTTTTATAGACAGAATTATCCGTTTTAATGTTGTTTGATTTATTATTAATACTAGAATCTTCTGTTTTACTCTTAACAGTATTTTCATTATTACTTGGAAACTTAGCAGATCGATTTTTTCTTCTTAACCCGTTATTGTTTTTTATTAATTCTGCAACTTTAGGATCTGAGATCTTATAATCCATTTTGGTTTAGTTTAATTAACTTTCGGCAGTTAATTCAAGAAGCCCCTTTAAGACATTAGGCCTATTACATTTATAAAATGCTTCTTCTTTTGTAATTTTTCCTGCACTAACATGTGAAGATAATCCTTGTTCTAGGGTTTGCATCCCATATTTAGCTCCAACTTGCATCTGAGAATATACTTGTGATGATTTTGCTTCTCTTATAAGATTACCAACAGCATTATTGTTTACAAGTATTTCCGCGGCTAATGCTCTCTTATTGTCAACTGTCTTACACAACGTTTGTGAAATTACACCTATTAATGAAGAAGAAAGTTGCACTCTTATTTGTTGCTGTTGTGTTGTTGGGAAAACATCAATAATTCTATCAATAGTTTGAGAAGCAGAAGACGTATGAAGTGTACCCATTACCAAGTGACCTGTTTCAGCAGCTGTTATTGCAAGGCTAATTGTCTCTAAATCTCTCATTTCACCAACTAAAATTATATCCGGATCTTCTCTTAGTGCAGATCTTAATGCTCTGGAAAAGGAATTTGTATCTTCTCCAACTTCTCTTTGCCTAACCAAGCAGTTTTTATTCTTGAATACAAACTCAATTGGGTCCTCAATAGTCAGAATGTGATGTGCATGATTATCATTTATCCATTCAATTGAACTTGCCAATGTTGTAGTTTTGCCTGAACCAGTTGGACCTGTTACAAGCATCAAGCCTCTTGGTCTATTAAGCAATTGTTGAACACTATCAGGGAGACCAATATCAGAAAAAGAAGGAATATTTGTACTCAAAGCTCGCATTACACAAGAGACATGTCCACGATCATAAAAAATATTTAGTCTAAATCTAGCTACGCCTTCAAGACCATAACTGCAGTCCAACTCTTTTTCCTTTTTGAATTGGTCCATTTTCTCTGTACTTAAAAGAGTTTCAAGTTCATTATTCAATTCAATTTCAGAGAAAATATTTGAATCAGCTGGAATAATTTGGCCCTGAATACGAAAATAAGGAACAGAATCACCAGTTAAATGTAAATCTGAACCGTTTCTTTGAACGAGGGAGGACATTAACCTTTTAATTTTTTCAGTCATTGATCTTCACCTACATCCTCTTGTATACAAACTCTTTCTACTTCTTCAATAGTGGTTTGCTGGTTTTTAACTAAATCCATTCCATATCCAAGTAAATTTTTCACGCCATTCTTAGAAGCTGCCTCTCTTATTATATCTGCAGTACTAGACTTCATTATTAATTCCCTTATAGATTCTGTCACTTTAAGAACCTCATATAAGCCAACTCTACCTTTATAACCCGATCCATTACATACTGAACATTTATTTATTTTTGATTCTTTGTTTTTATCTACCATTCTAGGAATTCTAATTTTTTCAATTCCGTAACGCGCTGCAAGTATATCTTTTGATTTATCAACTCGCCTAACCTCACTACAAGCAGGACAAACTTTTCTTACTAACCTTTGAGCCATGACACCGATAACAGAAGAGCCAACTAGATATGGAGGAATACCCATTTCAGCAAGCCTGGTTATAGCAGTAGCAGTATCATTTGCATGCAAAGTTGTAAAAACCATATGACCTGTAAGAGCCGCCTCCATTGCTGTCTGAGCTGTCTCTCGATCTCGAGTTTCTCCTACAAGAATAATATCTGGATCTTGCCTCATTAAAGATCTTAATGCTCTTGAAAAATCTAAGCCTTTTTCTCTAATAACCTGTACTTGATGAATACCAGGCAAAGTATATTCAACAGGGTCCTCTACTGTACTGATATTAACGTCAGGGGTGTTTCTCTCATTTAGAATAGAATATAGAGTTGTAGATTTTCCACTACCTGTTGGACCAACAACAATTAATATTCCATAAGGAGAACCTCCCATTTCTCTTACAAGATCTAACTCTGTAGATGTAGTAATCAATTTCTCTAGTTGTAGCATAGAAGAGTCTGAACTAAGTAATCTAAGAACAATCTTCTCTCCCCATTTGCCTGGAAGTGTGCTAACTCTAAAATCTAATATTATTGAATTTAATTTACATCTAATCCTCCCATCCTGAGGAAGACGTTTTTCTGCTATATCTAATTTACTCATAACTTTTAATCTATTAACTATAGCCTTAGACTTCTTCTTAGGTAAAGTAAAATATTCCTTAAGTACACCATCAACTCTATACCTAATTCTCATTCTATCTTCTAAAGGTTCAGCATGGATATCAGAAGCTCCGACTTGTTGAGATAATAAGAGGATTGCACCAACTGCTTTAATTACAGGGTCTTTAGAATTAGAAAACTCTGAATCCTCAATAGCTTCCAAAGTTTCCTCTTCTTCCTCTTCGTCATCTTCCTCGAAATCTATAAGGTCAAATAAATTATTTATTTGTTGATCAGCCGCAGAGTCATCAGTAGGAGTAAGAAAATTTGACTTATCTTTTAAAGACTCTAAAAAATCATTATTTTTATCTTCTAATCTATTTAGATCTTCTAAATCATTTGAATTGTTAGATTCTGGAACATCGATTTGAACTTGAGTATCCTCCTCAATAGAAGAGGACAAACTAACTGGATTATTAAGCTCAGAGTTCTCAAACCACTTTTCCCACTCTTCAATTGATATTTGATCTACAAAAACATTTGCACCAAATTCTGATTTTAATTTCTCTGAAATCTCTGTAACTTGTCCATAAAGAGGGTTCATTGCTCCAAGCTTTATTGTGTTGCCTTCTACAGATAATGGAATCACTCCAGCCGATTCACACAATTTTTGGTCTAAAAGGTTATTAATAGAGAGCCTAGAAATATCTTGAATTTCTCCAGGAATAGCTTCAGGGTTAGAATTCATTTCTATAAATCAATACAAAATCTATTTAAAAGCTAGTTGCTAAAATATTGTTCTAATGATATTTTGAGTCGTAATAAATTAATCATGGAACTCAAGAAAGAGAATATAGGCTTGAGAGGAAAGCCTTTGATTACAAGCCTAGCACTCTCAATTTTTGCATCAAACGTATTTTTAGGATCGCTTAATAGTTCTCTAGCAGAAAATAATATTAGAACCAATACAATAGATAGCAAAAATTCTCTTATATCAACTGACAAAAAGCTAATATCTTATGAATTAAGAGAAATACCTGACAAAAGCGAGTCAATAGGAAAGAATAGATTGAATTTCGGAAGGAATCCCTTTGCAGAGCCCTCTCTCTCAGCTTCTAATCAAGAAACATCCAAGTTCCTACTAAGTACAAGTATATCCGCAACAATTTTTATAGGTAAGGAGAAGTCCGCACTTATAAGAACATTCAAAGGCAGTGACTATTATAAAACTGGAGATGAAGTTGGAGAAGGCTACATTGTAAAAGAAATTACATCAAGTCCAACAACAGTAACATTGTCAAATGGGAAACTAGAGAAGACATATTTACTTAAAGAGAAATGATAAATATATACAAATCATCAACGCAAAAACTAAGTGAGATAAAAACAAGTATAGTATCTAAATATCTTGCTAAGAAAAATACACTCAATTTGAAACTAAAGAATTATAAAGATGACATAATATCAAAACTAAAAAGCATAGCTTCTAAAAAAGAAAAAAATAACTACTTTGATTCAAAAGATAGAAATATAATCAACCGAATCAAATCATCAATAAAAGAATATAAAGCCTTTATGATTAAATCACTAAATAATTACAATATTAAACCAAGAAACAAACCCAAGCAGAAAAGTAAGATCAGTTTTAGAAAAGATAATAGAGGTAAAAAGTATATAAAATATATTCTCGGGAATATAAATCATTATAGAAGAAGTTTTGTAAATAAAGCCAATTTATTTACTAGGGCAAATTTCAATAAGAAAATTGCTAGTTCTAAAAATGAATCATCTGAGAAATTTACAGGTATTTATTATGGTGAACATGAATTATTTATAATTCCGATCGAATATTCTGAAAGTATTACTAAATTTCTTAAAATAATAAAAATAGATATTCCTACAGAAGTGATTGGTGACTCAAAAGTTGAAAACATAAATGAACTTAGCAATATAATTGACAATGTAATTACGGTACTTAATCTAGAAGATTCTGCTCTAATAGTGTTATTGCCTTCTTCTAATTTTACAGCAAGAAGTTTTAAAGAAGATGAAATAGGAATATTTGCAGAAACATCTACGTCAGTATTATCAAAGAGTCCTTTTCTACCTAATAACACAATAATGTCTTACTATAAGGCCTTGGGAAAAAATTTCAATGCTTTTTATAGAGTGATATATGCTGAGAAAGAGGCTATTACATCATGGGAGAAAGTCTTAGAAGATGTTAATTTACCTGTAGCAACATTCTCATCTTCTGCATTCAATATAATTAAGACTCTTTCAGAAGATATAAAAGAAGAAATGGTAATTGTTACGGATATAGAGAAAACAACTACCACGATATATCTTCAAATCAGAAAATGTGAACTCTTTAGTACAAGGCTACCTTTTGGTGGGGCGTTATACACATCTAATGATAACTCATTGTCAGATATGTATTTCCTCAGACTGGCAAATTCAATTAAACAGATATTAGAAAACAATTCATATCGTTCAGATTACAAAACATTTGTATATGGAACTGGTTTAGATAGTATGAATATTGCAAAGAATACTTTGCCTGAAGGTTTTTCCAGAATACCTGATTACTTATTTAAAAAAAATATGTTAGATGATGAACTTGATCGAGCTCTGGCAAATAAATACCAATCTCTTCTATCTATTTTTGGTAATTATGTTGAGGAGTTATTAAAATGATTATATTTAATTTCGCAGACAATTTCCCTTCTCTAAATAAATGGAAAAGGAATGTCAGAAATAAATATACAAATACAAATGATCAGACACTATCAGAAAATAAATTTCTCTTAGGATTAAACTATAAATTACTATCTGATTTTTCAAAAAAACAGAAATCTCTCTATATTCCTCCTTTATTAATAGTTGCATCTACATTACTAATCATAATCATTTCAATAATTCCTAGGGTTAGAATAGCAAGATTAAGCCCTAATCATGAAATATTCAATTATAAGTACAATGAACTGCAAGAAATAAATAATAAACTAAAATATTTTGCAAATGAGCTTATAAATTTGAAGCCAATTCATACAGATGAGGCGCCTACAGTTCTATTTGCTTATTTTCTTCAACAGTCTATTCCAACAGATGTAAAACTTTCAGACTACGCACTCAACGAAAAGGCCTTTAGTATAAATGCTAGTTCAGACAACCTGAATTCTCTCAACGAATTTATATCATTGCTAGATAAATCAATGTTAGTTAAAGAAGGAACATTATCAGTTAAAAAGCTTATCAAACAAAGTCCTGCTAATAATACATTCCAACAATCAAATTACAACACAAATTCTCATAATAGTTTCCTTGAGATTTCTGGAAATTTAAATGAAATAGATCTGGAAGATAAGTTAAAGATGTATAAGGAAACATTTAATTTTGGTAAAACAGTAAAGCTAGAAAGTTATTTGAAAGCTCTATCATTATTTAAATTATGAACAATAAAAAAAGTATTTTCCAACTTATTGAAAGGCTTAAGGACATTAATGTTAGTCAGGTTTTTGAAAGCACAAAGAGTTTTAGCATAGATGACCTAAAAAAAATAAAATGGGAAGATATACGTAAGTCAAAATATGTTTCACCGGTTTCAGGCATAAGTTTGGCAATTATTCTAATAATAACTTTATTTATTCCTCAATACAAAGGACTAAGAAGACTTCAGTCAGTATCTAATAGATTCTCAATAGAGTCTAATAGTCTTTCAATGCTAGAAGATGAAATAAATAGAAGCTTGGAAATTAGTAATCAAATTGAACCTGAATATAAAAAGATTATTTCACTCATTCCAAACAAATCAACACTAGTTAATCTCACCGCTTTAATAACAGATGCAGCCAAAAGAAGCTTAGTAGATATAACAGAATTTTCTCCTATAAAAAAAGATGAGTTAGCATCCTGCACTGCATCTTCAAATGAAGAGTCATACGGTTACGAAGACTCAATGAGTTTAGATATAAACAATTTTGATGATAATCCAGATAATGAATTTGATTTAGGCTTTAATGAAGAAATACCAGGTCCTAATACAACTCAAGATGGTCAGGCTGAAGATATCGAATTGCAAAACAAATTAGACTACATAGTCAATAATTCTCAACTATTAGATTCTTTAATAAGCTTAGATAATGAATCATATTCAGCTCAAGCAATAGAAGATAACTATGAAATGAATTATTTTAAGGTTATGGTTAAAGCAGATTATACAAACCTTTTAAACTTTCTTAGAACAATCCAAGAATATAAAATAATTACTCTTCCAGTCTGTTTTGAGCCTAAAGCTACATCTCCTACAAGTGGAGTTGGCTCTGCGTTAAATACAGCAAATCAGAATTCTGGTTTGGTACAGGCCAGGATTCTTATAAACATACCAACACTTAATAATGAAAAAATATCTAATTTAAAATAGTTTTGGACTAATTCATTATATCTGCTAAATTATGAATAAATATTTACTAAGAAATTTATTAATGCATAAAAGAACAACAATTTGTTTGTTTATGCTTCTTTTCTGGAATAGTTCAGCTTATCCGGAAAATTTTAACCTTAGAGATTCGAATCTACTAAATTTAGCAAGTGTTGATTCTGCTAGTAAAAATAAGCCTATTTTGAAATCAAACTTCTCCCTAAGCAATAATGATAAAGAAGTAACTTTAAGAATTTTTAATATCGGAAATGATCTAACCTATAAAGAATCTTTAGATGGAAATACTTTATTACTATATTTTGAAAGTAATTATCAAAATCAACCTCAAAGCATTTCAAAACCCTCATTAGGTATAAAAAATGCATCGATCAAAAATCAGGATGATAAATTAATTGTAGCAATTCAATTCTCTGATCTAGTAAATCTATCGACACTTAAAACCAGTAATATAGACAATTCACTTCACTTTGTATATGAATTATTAGAAACAAGTACAAGCAAGAATAAACAAGACATATTCAAAATAAAGCCTATAAAAACATATTTTAGTAGTCAGAAGATTAATAGGGCAACTGCTCCTCCACTAGGAGATATGGCTGTAGGAACAACAGTAATAACAAATCCCAATCTATTAAATATAGAAGGGCCTAATGTGAGTTTAGTCTTCAAGCAAACGCCAGCAAAAAAGGCAATTGAATTCTTGCTTTCTAAATCAAATTATAGCTATGCATGGGTACAAAGTGATCCTTCATTTATCTCAAAATCAGATACATTAACTACTACAAATAACGTTAATCAAACTAGCTTATCAACTTCACTTAGTTCTCCAGCACAAGAATCATCTTTAGAAGAAGAAGAAACAACAGAAGACAGTCCAAGGTTAATAACTCTGACAATAGAAGATAAGCCTTTTTCGGTTGCCTTCAATTCCTTATTAATTGCCAGTGGCCTTCAAGCAAAAATAGATCAAGATATTGTTTATGTAGGTCCTAATGTAAGAGAAACTGCTTTTACGCAGCGTATATCTAAGATTTATAGACTTAATCAAACAACAGCAAATGCTGCAGCTTCTTATCTGGCAAACCTAGGAGCTCAAGTAACACGTACTTCAACAATTACTACAGCTGTAACTGAAGGTTCTACTCAATCAGAAACTGTCAGTGGAACTACCTCAGCTTCTACGACTACTAGTGGTTCAAAGACAACTGTACAAGTATATGGATCTGGTATTGGTCCACTAGTGGGATTAATTGCTACAACAGATGACCGCCTCCAAACAATAACAATGATTGGTTCAAAAGAATTAGTTTCTGTAGCAGAGGGGTTCCTAAAAAAACTAGATCTAAGACAACGTCAAGTAGCCATTACTATAAAAGTATTAGATGTTAATTTAAGTGATAACAATTCACTTGGTAACAGTTGGGCTCTTAGACAAAATAACAATTTCATCGTAAATGACAAAGGCAAACTATTAGGAGCCTTTGGTGACGTATTGCCTGCTAATAGTACCGACTTCGAAGATTCAAATACTACAAAAGGGTATGAAACTAATACAGTATCTTCGCCAGCCACAGATGGTTATTCATATGAGAGAAGAGAAAGACTCAATCCTGGTTCTATTGGGGATGAAAAATTTGTAGATTTTCTTACCGCCGAAATAGTTTCAGCCAATACCAAGATTTTAGCTAGTCCGACTTTAATATTAAATGAATTTCCTGGAAAAACTGGAGGTCAAGAAGTAGCACTATCTGACCTAGACTCAATATTAAAAACTGGATCAATAGGACGCTCTTACGGTAATGAAGCATTCGTGATAGTAGGAACTCAAGTACCTACTAATTGCACTTCTGAGGGTGAATCATCAATTCCTTCTTTTGAATATGGACTTTCTGGATTGACTTTTGGAGCAAGAATTGTCCGCGTGGATGACAATGGCTTTGTAACCTTTACATTATCGCCAGCGGTTTCTGCTACTGCTGAGAAAAGAGATATTGAAGGATGCGGGCAAATTGATTTACTCTCAGTAAGAAGATTGGATACAGGTTCAATTAGAGTTAGAGATGGTCATACATTAATACTTACTGGGGTTTTGAATTCTGAAGACAAGGAAACAGTTACTAAATTCCCATTCTTCGGAGATATTCCATTAATAGGTCAATTCTTTAGAAGTTCGGTATCAGGCCAAACAAAAAGAGAATTAGTTATTTTAGTTACTCCACAAATTCTCAAAGATGGTCAAAACTCATTAATAAAAACCTACTCTAATTATCAACCTAGTACTAAAGATGCTAAAAATTTAATTTATGGTGAACCATAATTTTATTATATCCTAATTAGATTTACTTTATAAGACTACACTCACCATCATTTCTTGAAGCAAGCATTCCAAGCCATCCATTTCCACAAAAATTATTTTTAATCGAAATCGTATCAAACCTAACTTTACCGCCTGGACTTGATGCTCTAACTTCTTCATTATATTTTTTATAGCAATCTGCCATATATCCATATCTTCTAGTGTGGAAACAATAGCCCCTAGGATTTGCAACTCCATCAGAAATAACTACTGCCTGCCCTACATCCTGGTCCTGAATAAGTTCATTCAATCCATTCCAAGGATATGTTCCTCCCCATGCATACATTTTAGAAACACAATTTATAGCTTTATTTCTCCAATAAGAATTAAGAGTTATAGGTTTAGGAAAACAATAATTCTTACGATGATCAAATCCATCAATTTGCAATTTTGTTCCATCTTTCAAACAAGATATAATTCGAATTGCCTCACTTTTTGCATGTTCCATTAATGTTTTTCCATTAATCCTATACCAACTCATTGATCCAGAAGTATCAATAGAAAAACTGACTCTGTCACTTTTAATTTGAGTGCCATACATATTACATTGACATCCGACATTACACTGAGAACCTCCGTTATCTCCACCAATAATATCTCCCATTATTTGTCTTTCATAAATTCTAGAAAAAGAGCCAGAAGTCTGTCGAGAAGTCACATTCTTTACAGGTGTTATTGTATTTCTTGCTGAGATTGCTATTTCAGCTGACTTTAGATCTGGGTCAAAGCATATAATTAACCCAGCAATCTTTCTTCTTGACCATTGTGGACTGCAAATCAGATCATCCATTGGTTCTTTGTCTATAGAATCTGTTACTATAGTTGTGACTGGATTGGCACTAATATAAAAACCTTTTTTATTGATTGAAGGCCCTTTCCTTAACAGTTTAAAAGTTGTAGAGTGCCCTTTCTTCTTTGCAACATCTTGTTCAAGTGAATATATAATTGGACAATTAACTGCCTTCCATGAATCTGTACTATCAGAATAAGAAGATTTATCAATTGCTTGTTTAGGAAGATTTATACCTAAAACAAATAGTCCATTATACTTTCTACATGTTGAAGGTACTTTACTGCTATCTTTAATAAGGCTTTTCCCACTTTGGATCTCATCTAATAAATAGTTAAAACTATTATCAATCTTATTATTTAAATTAATCCTAGCCTTATCACTTGAATTAGCATTAATAGCTACCATACTTAAAGTATATCCAGAAGCAATAACAATAATTGAAATAGTAGAAGAAACCAAAAGTTCAGCTAATGTAAAGCCATCTTCTCTACTAAAGTTATTCTTGATTTTTTGGAAGATTTTTTTCATATATATAGAAAAAAAATAATTAAGATTTAACCAGTAGGTGAGCACCAACTATGTGCATCGCTTAATAAATCAATGCTGGTCCAGATTTTAGTTTCTCCCTTAAATTCAACAATATATACAATTTTTCCTAAACTTTTATCAAGATTAGCATAATTCAAATCAAATGGACTAGATGACTTAAGTTCTCTTTTTATAGAAATAGGCTTTCCTTTAAAAATTGAATTTCTCAATTGTCCTGCTACTGATATGCTGTTTGAATTAGGAGTCCATTTTGTAGGATACCAACTAGGTAGCAAAGGCAAAGTCTCTGCTATATTTAGACAAAACTTCTTAGTGGCAGGCGTATTCACATTATAAAAAGAACTTGTCACTGAAACATCTTTTGATCTAACTAAGTGTTCCTCCCAAAGCTCATATTTAAGTTTCTGAGTATCTCGATAAATTTCATCATTAATTGCACTTATTAGATTTGCATTGTGAACTATTTGTAATCTCTTTGAAATAAAAACTGTAGAGTATGAAACTATTAATGATAATAATAGGATGCTAACTATAGATTCTGTTAATCCAAATCCTTCATCATTTATTAGTGAAAGTTTGAGTAAATATTTTCTACCCTTTTTCATATTACTTACTATCAAAATCTCTTAAAGTATCCCATGCTGTGATAACTTTAGCACGATAATAAGGAACACCGAACCTCATTTCATCTGAATATCTTTTCTGAATCTCAACAGGTGTTTTCTTGTCAAAGTCCCATTTAACTAATCCTTTATCAAAACAAACATTTTTCATCCAAGCCACACCATTCACTCTTACAGGGTTATTATTTGTAGCTTCTTTTAATTTAATACCATAATAATCAAGCCAGCGATCACCATTAGAATTTCTTGCATTTAGATTACGAGCTAAATCAATTCGAGCAGTTTTACCATTTTGACTAGTGGTTTTAATCTCAACATAATCTTGATTACTATAATCTAATCCGAAAAGTACATAATAATTATAATCAGGATGCCAAATCAATACCATTGTATCCATAGGTTTGTTAGAAGGAATCTGATAACCACCCTGAATATTTCCCACTGCTATAATTTTCCATCCTTGCAAATCAACTGAACTATTAGGGCTTCTTTCATTACTAAAAGATATTCTCCTTCCACCAAAGCGAATAACTTTTGGCACTTTTTGGCTTGGATCTGAACCATGAGGATTATCTATAACTCCAAAAGCACCCCTAGTAATAACTAATTGTCTTGTATTTGAATTTGGTTCCTGATAATAATCATTGTCTAATCTTGCCGTTGTTATTGTAGTTTCTGGCCCATATACAAAAGCACTAAACTTCTCTGAAGTACTACTTCCTGTACTACTTAAAACAAATGTATAATTAGCATTATTAAATCCATTTGCCAAAGTCATTCCTCCTTTAGGATCACAAAATACTTCTTGCTTAGCTATATTTTTTTGATTAAAAATAATAGTTAGATTTTCAGGTTTACCTGATCCACAAGCTCCACCAGGATTGTGCCTGTGACAAAACTTACCTTTATTGCTAATTTCAATATCCCCATTAAAGACTAAAGTTGCTCTATTACTTTCATTGGTAGTAATTGAAAAGATTGCTCCGTCTCCTTGAACAAATAGATTATCAATTAATATTTTTCCATTATTTGTACCACCTCTTGATAAATTATCTAAGTCAGTACATTTTGAACTTCTATCTCTCCAATTTGAAGGAGAGCAAAAAACAGAAGAAAGATTATGCTGTGGTTGTTTTTTTGATCCAGAAGAATTTTGTCCATGTTCTGGCTCTGAGGGAAGTTCTAATGGCTGTACCCAAAGACCTCCCATGCTTTTTGCATTGTCCGGTAATTGAGCTGGTCTAAGTACATTAGCCTTAGAAAGCATTTGGGTGCAATTAGAATTGTTATAAACATTTGTTCTCCAAAGAATTGATCCTTGTTTATCTTTTTCGACAGAAAGATTTCCTAAATATAAGGATTTATATCTATCCTTCTCATTTTCACCCGCACTAATAAAGGCAAAACCTGAATCTGGAACAACCTTATTTACAGCCATACTTACTCTAGCTTTATTACTAGAGCTAATATTTTGATTACCTTTAGCTGATCGCGTAAATCCTTCTACTACTATAGTATTTTCTCCGCCATGTTCTTTACCAACATAATTAATTGATTTTACTAAATAACTTTGATTAGAATCTTTTATAACGTTTGGAATATTTCTGCCTACTTTTTCTTCCGTTTTGTCTATTATGAATTGAAGTCTATTAGTAGTATTTATCCAGTTAATTGGAGTGCCGTTAATCTTTCCAGAATAAGTGCAGCTTGGAGCTACTTGCCTTCCAAAACATCTACTTTCTCCTTGGCACCACTTATTGAAAGAGTCTGTCCAGTAAATATTTGATAAATCTGGGAATTTACCCTGCATAAGCATTCCAGGGTAAATTTTTCTCTCTCTATAAGAATTGAATGAAGGACATTCTTCTATGTAATTACTAACATTAGAAGAACAAACCTTTGAAAGCCAAAAATAATTATACGGACCCTTTGTATTGTTAAATAAAGATCTTAAATTTGTTATTGCAGCATGAGTAGAGTTTCTTGAGTTGTTTTCTAACGTTTTAATTTTAGAAGTAGATAACCTAATAATAGATGATGAAAGTAAAGAGGTGATACCAATAGCCAATCCAATAGAAATTATAAGAATTTGTGTTATAGCAAATCCAGACTCTTCTTTAACAAATTGATCTTTAAATCTATTAAATAAGTTTTTCACAGAAAGTGAAATTAAATTTTAACTAGCAATTAGTAGTTGGAACACCTGCCCCTTTATTTGTTTGATCGACAACTTTAGTTGAACCTGTTACATAGTTATAGCAACCAGTAACTCCCATTCCAGAAGAGGCGTAAGTACCTGTCGGTCTACCTATAATATGAATTCTAGGATGCCTTCTTTGCATATAAACTTGGAAATTACCGCTTGGAGTATATATCCATGATCTTGAAGCGTTATTAGAATAATCAACCATTGTTGCTGTTTTACAGGTTTGAGGTCTATTAGTTGAACAACCTGTAACCGTTATATAGCCGCCTAAATCTTTAGTGTTTTTTGGATAGTCACTAACTTCCGTGTAATATGCTTGAGCTGCTTTGACCCATGAGGCAACAATTGTTGAAGCTTCTTTTTGTTTTGCTTTATCGCTGGCATTTTGGAAACTTGGAATTGCAATTGAAGAGAGAATTCCAATTATAACTACAACAACTATTAGTTCTACCAAAGTAAAACCTGATTGGCTGTTTTCATCCTTCTCAAGAAGCCTTCGAATTAATTTTGCTTTTAAATTGGTAGTAATAGTCATTCGACTAATGCTTTTTTTTTTATTATAGGTCAAAGGATGGCAAAAAAAGAATTATTTGCCAAACATTTTATACAGATTGAAAATGAAACGAAAGAAACGATCAAAATAAGAACATATCAGAATCAATCATATTATTTGCAATAATTGGACCTTAAGCCTGTATTTGCTTTGCTGCCATTTTGTGATTTAGCAAAACTGTAATTAGATGAGTAAGTTCCAATTCTTGAAGATCCAACTGGCTTTTCAAAAACAATGCATTTTGGTTGCTTTCTACCTGAATTATTTCTACCTCCAACAATAAAGATAATCGGGGAGTTGCTTAAACTATAAATTTGTCCTTTAGGTGTAATAGTAAAGTCACTACTACCTTCCTGAAAAATATGCTTAGAAATTGTTGGTCCAGCCTTGATATTATTTTTAGTTGATTGACCTATTCCTTTACAATCGATTTTTAAACCCGACCCCTCTTTGCCAGGAGGAATATATCTATTAATTTTCACTGAGCAAGTTCCTCCCCATCGTCTGGATTCTCTTATTAGAAGAGGTATGAAGTCACTTATCTCTTTTACATAGGTATTTTGTCGCTCATTGTTAATCCATTTAGATAAGCTTGGCACTGAAATACTTGCAAAGGTAGCAACAAGAACAATTACAGCCAATAGCTCAACCATTGTGAAACCTTCATCATTATTTTGAGAGATATGATTAAGAACTCTTTTGCTGAATTTAATAGTTAAGATCCTATATATAATATAATTCTACTACAATGTGAGAGAAATGAAACTAAATCAAGTTCTTCTATAAAAATACATTTAGAAAAATAACATGTTCAAATTTAATTTTTTCAAGTTATTCTTACCTTTAGCAACTTTCTGTTGCATTATCTCAATACCTAATTCTGAGGCCAATGATAATAGATTGATTAACCTAAATAGGCTTTTAAAAGAGAAAAGTTGCAGGAACTGTAATTTAGAAAGTCTAGATTTAACAAATATAGACTTAAGAGGAGCAGACCTTTATGAAGTAAATCTTAGTTATAGTAATTTAAGTGGAAGTATACTAGACAATGTAGACCTAAGAAAAAGTAATCTTAAAGATACCGTTCTAGTAAACTCTTCTCTTAGAGGGGCAAATATGGAAGGTGCAAAAATAGAAAACACAGATTTCAGAGGTTCAGATCTAACAGAAGCTAGTTTTGATTATGAGGCATTAGACAACAGTTTTGTAATAGAAGCAATTGGTATAAAAAAAGAAATGTTAAGTCTAAATATGATTAGTAACTTAGGGGCCACTTATTATACTAATAGAAAATATTTAAAATCTATTAGAGTATATGAAATTGCTATGGATAAAAACCCTATGGACGGGAAGGCAGTTCTATCTAAAGCAATTATAAATTATGAATTAGGTAATATAAATAAAAGTATTTCAGATTTACATCATGCTGAGAAGCTATATCGAGATAACAATCAAGAAGAAAGAGCTAATAAGATTTTAGAATTTAGAAATAATATTATCAAAGAAACAAAAAAACAAAGGCGAATAAATCTAAATCTTGCTAAAACTATTAGTCAAGGATTCTTACTTTTCAGGCTTATTTAATTAAACTATCCTTATAGATGCTTGAATTAAATCCATTACTAAGGTCCTGAGTATAAGTAGGATTTCTAATTATTCTATCAAACTGACTATTAAATTCTGACCACAAACTGTTTGAATCATATACAATTCGTTGGTCTGGAAAACCGAATTTACCTGCTTTATTTGTATAATAGAATCCCGCCCATTCTCCAAAAAGTTTCATAGAAGATGTTTGTTTGAAAAGTCTATCATTCTTATATTTATAAGATCGAGGTGTATGATCTCCATAAAAAGAATTTAAAAAAGAATAATTAACATCATTACAATCAATATCCATAGGTGGATTTATATTATAAGCAGTATCGTTATTGCAGTCTTTTTTATAACTCGGATCTGAAAGTACAGGCGTGCCAAATGATAACAAACCAAAAGAGAGGCAAGTTGTCAAAATTGCTATTCTCATGATGATGGGAAATCTACCTTTTAATTATATACAAACTATACAACTAACTGTAGGGATATATCAATCTAATAATTCTTTCAGGTCCAAAAACCCATATCAAATAAGATGAGCAGCATAAAAAAGGAGCAAAGGGTATTCTCTGATTTTTACTAAGTTTTTTGAAAGAAAATCTAATCAATACAAAAATACCAGCTATATAAAAAGAAGTTAGCAAAGAGAGTAAAGCACTTTTTATTCCTAACCACATAGACAAAGAAGCAAGTAGTTTTGAATCACCACCTCCAAAAGCATCTTTAGCAAAGTAAATTCTAATCAAATTTCTTAAAGCCTCAAGAATTAAATATATAAATAAACAAAATCCCAATCTAGGTAAGAACATATTAAATATCAATCTAAAGTCAAATATACATAAAGACAATGAGAAAAAGCATCCAGATACTAAAGTAACTATATTTAGTAAATTCGGGATTTTGAATGTTTTAATATCTATAATAGAAATTATTAGTAGTAAAGAACAAAATATTAAACTGGCCAACAAATCACTATAGAAAGAAAATAGATAAATATTATCTTTAAAATAATATTCTATTAATAAAATAACTGGAAGCACTAATTCAACAGTTGGATATAGTAAAGATATTCTTTGACAACAATTCCTGCATTTACCTCTTAGCAAAAGCCAAGATAATACAGGTATATTATCAAACCATAAGATAGGTTCCTCACACTTAGGGCATCTACTTCTAGGATGAACAATAGATTGCTTAAGAGGAAGCCTCGCTATAACAACATTTGAAAAACTTCCAAAGCAAAGACCTATAAGTAAAACTAAAATTACCACCGAAATAATTACCTGATTTCTTAAATCTACTATTACTTGGTTAAAATTTTAAATATATTATTGCAATTTTTTAGATAGTACTTCCTTTTGAGAATAGTTCTGGTCTTTATAATTAATGAAGGGCATCAAAATAATTTCATAAAAACTTAATATAACTGGGTTAAAAAAATCTCATGTTTAACATTTCTCATTAAAAAAATTTAGTGTACCGTTTTTAAATAAAATTCGTCAGCCAAAGTTCGTGCTTAAACCATGTCCCAAAGAACCCTCACCCACTTCAGAAAAGCTCTGTTAAGGATTTTGGAAACCCAACAGCAATAAAAGAAAATTCCATAGCCAGAAGAAATAAGAGCATTCTAGAAACAAAGGTAGTATCATCATTTACATTAAAAATAATCATTTTAAATTCCAGTTCTGCCAATGTGCTTTAATATAAAAGCAGTAACTATTTAAATCCAAATGAAGTTAAATACCTCCACAGCATGTCTAATTGGTTTTATTTGTCCAGTAATTGCATCAGTAAGTGTAAATGCTACCCCAAACATTGCTGAGACTGAGCTTCCTCAAATTAATTCTTCCTTAATTGCTGGATGCGGTGGCGGCGGCGGAAATTCCCAAGGGAAAAGAGCTGAAAAGGAAGCTATGCAACAAGAACTTAAAAGAATGATTGAAGAAAGAAAGAATCAAGAAGCCTCAGAAGATAGCAGTGACGACTAATTAAAACAACCATAAAGAGAGTCTAAGAATGCCTAATAACAGATATTAATTTCTACTAACCTAAGGTTAAATTAATAAATATTATTTAACCTTAGGTTAGAATGTATGGCTAAATAAGATTTCTTAATAGCACTAACCAATAAATTTCTATTCTTTAGCTTTTATAACTTCTTTATCAGCTAATTTAACTCCTTTAAATAATAAATTTCCATCTTCCACCCAACTGTAATCTGGCAAAGTAAATCCATCTAATCTTCCATGAAAAACTAGCTGTGTTATGTTGCCGCATTCGTCTACATTAGATGAATCAATTACAGTTGTTTCCTTGTTATTAGCTCTATCTTTATCTAAAGGAATAATACTATCCTTTATCCAGAAATTATCCTTGTCTTCAAATCTAAATCTAGCTTCATTTGACTTATTAGCTATTAAACTAATCATATTCTCGTTCTGAACTGCATTTAAGCAAGTAAGTTTAGTTTCTTTATCTTTTACCGGCTTTAATGCTATAGCAATCCTATAAAGCATTTTCTTTTCTCTCAATCTATATTTAATTTTACTGTTAACATTAAATTCTTTAAAATTACTATTCTTTTCGAATATTTTCTCAGATCGAACATCTTGTTTTTTCTTGCTTGCTCTTCTTAATTCTCTAAGTGCGGCTTTAGAAGCTCCTTCTATAGCTGCTAAAGCTTCTTCTTCTTGTCTTTTCTTCTCTTTAGCCTTTTTTTCTTCATCTTTCTCTCTTTCTCTGCGTACTTTGTTTTCGGAATTTCTATCCAATCTTACAAACCTTTGTTCTCCACCCTTACCAATAATATAACTATATATATTTCCATTATCTCTATCGACCATCATCCCATCAACAAGCTGCATTCTATCTTTCTCTTCCTCTGGTTGTTTAACCCTTTCCATTATTTTAGGCAAAGCATAGGCTGTTATTACAGCACCTCCCACAGCAACTGCTGCGAACCCCAAAGTAAGACCTACGACCTCTTTGCTTAGTTTTGGCAATTCAGACATAAAGTACTATGAGATATCTCATTTATAATAATAAGTAGAAACTTCAAGCATGCTCATCTAAATTATAAACTCTTTACTAATCTACAAATGATAAAGGAGATTATTTAAAAAAGTTACTAAGCTTTCGACCTGAAATTTATACTGTCTAACTACGCTAAATTTTCTACAAACGCTGTATATAAAGCATGCAAAACTTTCAAAAAAGGTTGACTACTATTTTAGTTTTTGGTTTTGCCGCAGTTAGCAATTGCAATCCTGTTATGGCATCTCAAACATCTGTAATATGGTCCTCAGTACTTGCAAAAGGTGTAACTGGTTCCGCTCTATATGATTCAGCAAATGAAAATAGAAAAGCTAACTTACAAACTAATAAAGTTGCTATATCTAAAAAATGCAAAGGCAGTAATAAAGCGAATCGAGCCTTAATTGGCGCTGCGATAGGTGGATTTATGGGAAACCGAATGAGCAGAAACAAGCCTTTGGGTACATTAACTGGAGCTGCTGCAGGAGCTGCGTTGGCTTCTACTACTGAGGATTCATGTGATTAAATCTATTTTTAATCTCATAAAGATCAGATGAGAGCTTAGATAATGACATTTTAAATATGTACTATCTTCTCAATGATTGTTTTATTTGAGCTTTATAGAAATAGGATTGATTTTCTTAAATTTTTCTTTGGTCTGTTAAATATACTTGCACAATTCCCGTAGGAAATTTATATGCCAACAACTACCAAATCATCTCTATTATTCAAACTGTCTTTATAAGGCTCCACTATTATTTTGTAGCAGTCTAGATAGATTTGCCGAATAATAATTGTCATTATAAGCGTTCGTCTAACTAACTGAAAGATTCGATTGCTACTTTTTAGAAATAAAGAAGATTAATTATTTCTAAAAAGAATAGAAAATAATAATAGCTTAATTCAGTAAATCATCTATAGAAATAGAAGGATCTAGCTTTGGAGGATATTTTCTTTCTTCTCGAGTTTTTGTTTCTTTTCTTTCTTTTCGAGTCTCTTTTTCTGTTTGTTCCGTTTTTTTAGTGTTATTAGATTCAGCAACTGGTGGTTTAAAACTCTTTTCTCCCTTTATTGCTGAATTTAAATCAAAGTAAATCCGATCAACATATTGAGACGATATTACTTTAGAGGAAGATGCCATAACAGTAACTTTCCCTTCTTTTTTTGAAAGTGTGCAATCAATAATCGCCGTAATATCTTGATTACTTGCCAATGCATATAAAGTATATCCTGACTGACCAGAAATAGGTTGTAATTCATAAGCTGATAGAACCGAGTATCCAAGAGAAACGCACTTTTGAGAACTTATCTTTTTTGCTATCCTTCCTGAGCCAAAATACAATCTAGGGCCAGCATTTACTGTTGAGGGAGTAATTATCGACACAACACTAACCAAAACAGCAGTCATAAAAGCAATCCCTACCTTCATAAAATCAACAAAATTAATTAACCTCATCTTAATACAAGTATCGAAAAAACGCTCTTCCTGCGATATCTATTTGGAGAGTAACAGAAGCTAAAAATGCAAATTCACTTTGAAGTGTGGCATCTACAAGCCTTACAACTCTTATGCTTTTAAACTTTAACAAGGCTAATAGCATGTACACTATTAATCAATGTCTACTGACTGTAGACATTGATTAATACATTTCAAGTGATCTCAGCACCTTCCTGAACTCATTAACTACTTTCCCTTCCTAATCCATAACAATCTTTAAATTAGCAACTTTCTTCTATTTAATACATATAAAAGTTTCTATATAACTAAACTTGGGTGTTTTGTAATGTAGAGATATTAATTTTATACCCTCTCAAAAGGAGTGATCTTGCAATTTGGGCAATGCATATATTTCCTTGCCCGAAAAAACTCTTGAAAGTTCTTGGATACTGATCCCTAGGCTTCACCATTTAATAGCAGCACATAGTTCAGTCATCGGTCTTCCAAAAAACACTCAAGACTAATTGGATCACTTAAGTCTGCTTTCTAAGCCAACTTAACCATAAAGTTCTAATTTTCAAGTAATTGCTTGTGGTTTTCTGAACTAGTTATGTAAAATTAAAAGTGGAGAGTTGGTCGAGTGGTTTATGGCTCTAGTCTTGAAAACTACCGACGAACTTCAAAAAGAATTTTAGAAAACGCCCAGAAACACTGATACAGCTAATAAAATCAAGATATAACTAGGTTTGTAAGATTCTCAACTTCAACAGTTTACAAGCAATTTCTTATATGGTTTTATAAAAAAGTGGTCAACCTTGGGTCATTTTACCGACAGTGGTCAATAGCGGTCAACCAAACCATCGACGTTCTAAAAGCAGCTCTGGTTCTGAAGACCAGAGCCAAAGACCATTGAGTAGAACTCAAGAGCTAATAGATGTCACCAATAAAGACTTACGATTCCGTGGACATAAAGCCAGCCTAGAAATAGTTAAAGAATCTATTTTTATCCGAGGAACTTTTCCTAATGGAGATGGAACTAAGACTAGAAAAAGAATATCTACAGGACTAAAAGCTGCTATTAAAAGTGTCGCAACAGCGGAGAATAGGCTCTTAGATTTACTAACTTCAGTAAAAAATTTAGGAGTAATTCCAGAAACATTACCTTGGGAAAATAAGAAAACTCTTCAAAAGGGATATCCAAAAATAAAAGCTAAAGAAGCAATCAAACTTTTAAAAGATGATTTCTTCAAAGTTGAAACTGTAAATCCCAAATCAAGAAAGAACACTTGGAGCATTATGCAGAATTGCTTTAATAAACTTGATTCTGGGGCTTACATAACCAGCGACTATTTAATTGCGATACTTCAAAAGGAAGTACCTCACCCTATAACTGGAGTAGAAAGACCCAATTTTCGAGTCAAACTACATCAGTATTACAAGAGGCTTGGGAAGCACATCGGCCTGCCAGACATAGACAAGATCGACAAAGTTAAAGCAGAAAATTACGAGCCAAAGAAAAGAGATATTCCAGTTCAAAAGGATCTCTTGGAATTAGCAGTCAAATTAAGATCAAACAAAAAATATGGCTGGCTTACTGCTGCAATGATCGTTTATGGATGTAGACCCAGCGAGACACTCAGTCTCAACCCTAATAAAAATGGAACTGCCACCTGTTTTACATTAAAAAAGAAAAAAGCCTTACCTACTAAAAGGACAGCATTAGCACTCCCTAGTGAATACGTTAAGAAACTTGATTTATACAATATTTCTAGGGAATTGGAATTTAAGAAACCAGAAGATTTCGACCCAGTAGTAGCAAAAAGACTTACCGAAGCTTGGGGGAAATGGTTGCAAAGGCAAAAACCCGACCTACAACTTTATGATTTAAGACATGCTTGGGCTACGAGATCAATTCAAGCTGGAGTGCCTTCGGCATTAGCAGCAAAATGTCTTGGTCATAGCATCAAGGTCTTCGAGGAAACTTATCTCCAATCTTTAAATGAGAATGACATTGCAATCTTTGCAGCAGAAGCAAAGATTTAACTGATCATTTATCTAAGTCTTTTATTGTTGTACCATTCAACCCATTCATTATATTTTTCACCACTAAGACCTTTGCGTCTTAATTCTTCACCTATACACCAACTTTGGTTTGTATATGTATTCATAATACTTTCCCTTAAACAATCGCTATTTATTTTACTAAAAGTTGATCTGTCCGGATTGTTTTTCCAATAGTAATTTTCATATTCTTTTATCCCATATTTTGCGCCTACTGCGATTACTCCGATTGCAATTATCCAAACCCCTATAGCAGTTATTTTATTCGTATTCATAAAAGATGAGCTAATTGCCCTTTATTTTAAATCGATAGTAAGAAGACTAGGTAACTTTTTTAATCCATCTGGAAAGAACATCATTTTTCTTCTGGCCTTTTAGAACTGGCTTGAGCAAATTAGAGTTCCTTTTTCGTGGATATTCCTCGTCTTGATATCGGTCTTCAGCCAGGTTGAACATCAATTACCTCTGGTGCTTTTCCTCCTTCAAGAGCATCAAGAGCTTCACGAATTTTTGCCATTTCTTTTCTATTCTCACGATCAACAATTCCTTGTTGAAGAATTTTGAAGGCTGTATCAATCGCCTGGACTTTTGCGTAAGACCGAGTGTTTTTGTCTAAAGCAATATCAATTAACTCTTGTGCAAGTGCAGGAGCAGAATCTGCAAATTTCTGATGAGAATCAGAAAGATTCAGATTAATTGCTTGTTGTATGAAATTGTCCGCATCTCGATGCCTCCGCCACTCCCGAAGATTTTGTGTTGTTGTTTCTCCAATGGCAGCAGCTTCAATCCAATTAGCCCCATTTGCTCTAGCAATAAAGGCTTTTTGGATATTCGGGGGGAGATCCATTTTCTCCCGCCTCGGTTTACCTCTTCTTCTTGGCATTAATGTAGTCATTTACTTTTGCCATTCAGCTAGGCCACTAACGCCCCATTGCTGCCTGGCAAAAATAACTTGTTCTTGAGGCAGGTTTGGCAGTTGGCCTTGAAGTGCTTCAAAAGCTTTCTTCTCTTCTAGAAATCTTTTGCGGCCTTGCTCTGCTTCAACAGCAAGCCGTGCATCATCCTGTTCTGCGCCTAAGGTTTCACATTGTTGGGCAAGATGCTCCAGATTGGCAGCCCGTAATGCAGGAGCATCACCCGCTTCTAAAGTTCCAGCTCGTCGTCTCATTTCTACGGCAACAGGTAGAGGTGTAGAACCTAAACCGCTATTCCCAAAGTGATTCTGGTACTCTTTGCCGCCATTGTAATTTTCATAAGCTAAGCGAACTGTTAATGGTAGATCGTCAGGTTTCTTTGGTGTAACTATTTCGTTTGCTAGATCAGGAAATTCACTTTGGATGAATTTGTGAAATCCTGCGGTGTTATCAAAAACTGGAAGTTCCATGAAGTAAGTAATAAATAGAATTTGTTTTTATAGAGATTTAGTTGGCCTATAATGACCTAATCTTTTATCCCTAAGTGTTTCTGGACTTGTCCCCCCTTGCTGAGCTTTGTGATAAGCCATTTCTGCCCATTGATATGCTGCTTTAGTATTAGTTCCAAAGAGTTGTAGGCCACATTTGGTACATCTCTGCATCAAATTAGAAGGATGCATGTATGCTTCCCAAGTTGGATCGCTCATGCAAACTTTTAGGGGGACTATGCAAACTATAGCTTACTTTTCTATGTTCTATCTTAATAAATATCTTCTAAAGATTATTGTAGTTAGTAATTAATAATTAAGGTCTTTATTTTCTTTAATTAAGTAATAGGCAGGCCGCTAATAACTGTGTAAAAGTGTTACCCTCCCCCCTTAATTAGATTCACTAAATGTTAAATAGATGGTATGATTATCCGTAAGGTTCACATACGTGTGTGAACTTATCAATTTAGGAAAACTTACGAAATAGTCCAATGACAATTTGCTCTATTCAAGAGCTGGAGACATCCAGCTTGCGGGAACTCCTGCGTAAAAATTGCCCTGACTTTGATCTTCAAGAATCTAACAGTTGCTTCCAAGCTGTTATAGAAAAATTTGAAGATTGCCCTGAAGGATTAGCTGACTTTGATACTTCAGATTGGCTCAATATGTGCGAGCCATACAACTATCAATTGTTGGATCGGTGGGAAGAAAATCAAGATGACATTATTCAAATGTTTGAAGAATTTAAAATCGCCTACGGGTTCGAGACAACACTGGAAGCATTGCGATTTGAACTTATAGAACATCCACTTGACCTGGCTATGGCCATGACAAATGCAGCTATGACTTTTGCAGCCAGGACACTCTTAGCAGTCCTAGAGGAGTAGGTCTGAGTTTACGTTTTTTGCTGTGGGTCGCTAGTTATTGCAGGAATTGCTGAGTTTACGTTTTTTATGCCAGTGATACCAGTTCAGTTGACCTTCTCTTTATTTCGTTAACTCAAGCCGTGATTAAAAATGAAAATTGATGGACAAGGTCAGGCTGAAGTCTTAATGCCTGATGAACTAGAAAAACTTTTAGATAATGCTCCTTGCTCAAGAAGTAGGGCATTATTTGCTCTGATGATTTTCAGTGGTTCGAGAATTAGTGAGTCGCTCCAGCTTCGATGGGGAGCGATTCAAGAATCACAATTGATATTCAAAAGAGAAACAACAAAAACAAAAACTAGCCGTGAGATTCTTCTACATGATCGGGTAGTAACTGAATTAAAAAACTACAGGCAATATTGGATTTCTCGTTATAAGAAAGAGCCAACCTCCAGGGACTTTCTATTTGTGGGTCGCTTTGGTTTCTCAGAGCCATTAACTAGGCAATGGGCGCACAAGGTATGGAATAAATCAGTTAAGACAGCAGGTTTAAGGAAAGGAACAAGCTTACATACACCTCGACGAAGCCTTGCGACTCGAATGCACTCCAAAGGAATTGGCTTAAAAACTATTGCCAGCTTCACAGGGCATCAAAGCCTGGATCAATTATCTACTTACATCTCAGTTGACTTGAAGGAAAAGATGAAAGCTTTGGACGCTTTGACTTAAAGCTTCTGATCCTTCATAACCTTTGCTTCTGATCTTTCAGAAGCGAACATTCGCTTCACATCTTTGTGAAGCAAACTTATCTAACCTTCAAGGCCGAAAGGCACAACTGGTGAGGAACCACCAGTAACACCAACGGGTAATGACTTACTTGGGATGAAGGGGAAAGATGCCTGACCAAGTCCCCTCTTGGGTGGCGACCCACTTCTTTCTTTTATGTATTAAAGGCGGGATTTCGATCTTCAACTTTGATAATCAATTCCCATGGTGAAGTAGTTGGAATTGGATCATTAGCCCCAATAACATGAAGCTTCAACTCAGGTGGTTGAACTAGAGGAACGATCCGATTTAGTCGCTTTCTTAAATTTTCTAGCTCTCTTCTAGTAGACATGAATGGGCCGATACATTTCCTACAGTCTAAATGCAATTTTTTCAATGTGAAAATTCTATGGTGGTGATTAGTTTTGCGCAGGGTAGTGTATGACTAAAGGATTTCAGGAAGTTCCACAAGGATAAATAAAATAAGTTAGTTATATCAGTTGTTTATAGATATTTAGTATTTAGGATTTCACTGGGACTTTCTTGGGATTTCAGGATTTAGATAATCCCAATTTCCCAAATTAATCCCACCTAAATCCCGACTAAATTTCGTTAAAATCTATTGGTATCATTAACTCTTCTGGAGCTTTTTCCTAAATCCCTAGCGAATAGACTTACCCTGGCCTTCCAAATATTCTTTAATTTCATCCTGGTAAGTAGTCATATCAACTTGAAGTCTTTTGCAACCAGCTTTAGTTAAATACCACCTTTTCCGAGTGTTTTCAACGAGTTTTTGATTACGGATTGCGGTGAGGTTATTAGCGATAGTGTTTTTAACTCCACCATCAATACCCTCAGTAATTTCTTGAGTAGAAGCACCAGAGTCTTGTCTTATCCAAATTTGTTCAAGTATGAGAGTTGTTCTATCTTCTGCCTCTGCTGGAGGAACTAATTTATAAAGCCCATAGTTTTCATCCATGGTGATATTAAATTTCCTGGATTGTTCACCTCTTAGCTTTTGAATTTCTACCTCTGCATATTGGCCTAATTCCTTGTGTTCTTTTTTTCTCAGATTGATAATTGCATAAGGTATTTGAACAATATTTGAATTGCCTCCAGCAGCATCAATCCCCATATTTGCAACACTTGCACCAGGCTTAGGGTGATGTATCCAAATCAGGGCAACATTAAAGCGAGCTGCAATTGCTTGCATTAGTCGCATTACAGTTCCTACGGGGCCAATACCAAAATCAATACCAGCAAGTTCCAGTATTTTTTTAAGTGAATCTAGAGCTAGTAGGCGGTAAGGAACACCAGTAGGATGACCACGCTCTAATTGATTCATTAGTTCATGGAGGTTGCTAATAGTGAAGCCCCAAGGTGGTTCACCTGTATCTTTATTTGCTCCCCAAAATGTAGTGTGCTTTTCCCATTCAGCTTGTTTAGGCGGTTTAAGTTTTTTGATATATGCCTGAGCCATACCTAGCGCCCCATCTTCACCATCAGAACCGCACCAAAGCGTTGCACCTTGATTCTCTATAGAAACACCATCTTCTTTATCAAAGAGGTTGTTATGGCCCGTAAAAACGGCATAAGAAAGAGCCAGGGCAAATGTAGTTTTACCTGCACCAGCAGGCCCATAAATAACATGATCTCTACCAGCAAGAGTGAAGCCTTTTAGCTGAGGTTTTAACTCTTCATTTGGTGCAAGTTGAGAACCTAATGTTCTATGTTTGCGCTCGCCTCCATGATTACCAAGAGGTAGACCATGCTCTTCAGCGAATAATTCAAATAATCTTTTATCAACTTCTTCTTTGGGGATTCTACGGCCGTATAAACGAGATCTTAAATAATGCCTTTTGTTCCAAGAGCCATTTGATTTTTCTAATTGATAAAGCTCTTCAACAATCTCGGCAATTTCTTGAACAGGGTCTTTCTGCTCAACTTGTTCTTCTTTATCGGGGAAATCAATCAGTCCTTGAGGGGATTTTTTACAGTAGTGGCCAAAAAAGGTATCTATTGTAATTCCATCATTTCTACCTTTAAAACTCGCCCAAGTTTTATAGCAATCATCATCACCTTTGAAGTTACTTTGCAAAGCACTCCAATCTCTCCAATGCTCATAGTGCATCCAGTCATCACCTAATTCCCAAGACAAGTGATGTAGAGCCATTCCAATATCAAGCCAAGCCTTTCTGGGATATTCAAAATCCTCATTGTTGTCCTGAGGCGTTAAGTATCTTTCAAGGTGTGATTCAACCCTTGAAGAGTCATTAACTCCTTTCTCGTAAGATCTTCTGAACTTAAATAAATTTGCTTTAGGTGGAACCTTAGGAGCAGATAATTCAGCCCATTTTTCAAGAAACCATTCTGGAGCTACTGCTATATCAACTTGAGCAGGAGAACGACCTGTTAGCCATTGATATTGTCTTCCTGAGTCATGCAGTCCAGCTATCACACTTTGACCAGTCCATAGGATTTGGCACTTACTACAATTATCTTTTTGAAGATCAATCTGATCAACGACACCCCACCATTGTTCTGGAACTCTTAGTACCAACTGATAACGACCAGGAGTACCAGAAGTCCAGGTAACAGTCTTAGGTAAGTCTTTTATGCTACGGCCGATTTTATCTTCAAAACTTTCTGGAGCGTCTTCACCATCAGGATCAATAAAAACTAATCCATTACCTTTAACACCATGAAGACAACCAACACCAGTCTTCTTGATTTTGCAAACTTCTTCAAGGCTGTAGGGCCAATCTATCCATTTTTTACCATTTGGGGGTTTTAAAGGAGCTTTTGGATTTATCTCCCATTTTCCAGTGACTTCATCCTTTACCGATAATCCAAGAGGAACAAGCCGACAATATTCTGGGAGACCTTTTAAATGTTCTTTTAAATCAGCAGCCATCTCTTCTGAAGCCCTCCTGCTCTGCCGCCCAGGTCAAGAGCCTTCTTATAACTGCGCCATAATCTCTCTTTTCCATCAAAGCTTGAGTACGTAGCCACGTATTCAAAGGTTTACTACAACGGAAATTCATATGTTGATTAGTTGGCGCACCAAAAACCTCGGAGCGATAAAAATCTTCTTTTTCTTGTGCGTTCACAGTTTATTAACGGTTAATATAGAAATAGTAAACAAAAAGTAGGGAGGTTAGTTAACATTTAACCTCCCTAATCGTTAAACTAAAGATTACAAGAATTTATAAGAAATTACTTGAACTAATAGACACTAACTAAAGCCAATATTTTCTTCATAGTGACGTTTTACCTTTTCAGAATCGAACTTATAAATGTTGTACTTACCCCGTTTCTTAGCCTTGATCATTTCGTCTGGGAACTTGCCTTGATGCACCAGATTTAAAATGCTCCTTTGTGACATGCCAAGCATCTTGGCTAATTCAGCAGAGCTAACCCACTTATGAACTGGAGGTTTTACTCCCCCATAACCATTAACTTTTTCAGTTAAATGTTGAACAACTCCAATAAGGAGATCCACTTTTTGTTCAAGATTGCTGGTCATCACCACTGCCCCTCCCCTATGTAGTTGTAGCTCTCAAAAAGGATTTTCTTGTAATTCTCAATTGCATCGAGATGGTGTTTCACCTCTTTTAGCTTTTCTTGTCGATAGAATTTTTCGGCATCTTTAATGCAGAAACGGTGCATCTCAATTGCTTCCAAACAAGATTTCTTGCTTGGGGTTGGATTCTTTCTAGCCATCATCCCTCCCGAAATCAGTAGGACAGTCAGCCAGGATCCTCCAGCAATAATCACTGCCGAAATAACGCAGGTTCAGATAGTCCTGCGCATCTTGATAATTTGGAAAGACACGCTCTCCAATCCTCCAAATAGGAGAAATTTTTAACTCTTCCATTACTGTTACGCAGATATTCCCTTTGCCTTGATGACTTCATTTAAAACAGGTACGTTTCCCTCTTCCCATTTGATGCCATTGTATTTTTCCTGAGAAACAAAAGCATCCCAAGCCTTAGGAGATTCTTCTGTATTAGGTGAATACTTAACTTCTATTGGAGTTCCATCTCTTAAAAGAGATTGATTCTTTTGAGGATAACGATTGTTCTTACGAGCCATACATAGGTAGGGGTTGTCAGATATCGCCCGTCATCCCGTTGAGATAATTCTCGTCAGTAGGAAGAGTTTTAAAAAAAACTCTTTGAAGGTTCCAACCTTCGCTTGGTGCCAAGTTAACCCGAAAATTCTAAATTTCAAGTAATTGCTTGAAATTTGCTGAACCAAGCCTGTAATATCAAAAGTGGAGAGTTGGTCGAGTGGTTTATGGCTCTGGTCTTGAAAACCAGCAGGGATGCAAGTCCCTCGGGGGTTCGAATCCCCCACTCTCCGTTCTATAACGGGGATACAGGCCATATTTGATTGTATTTAATATCCCTCTATTTATTAATTAGTGACCAAAAGTTGACCGAATTGGATAATACTTTAGAAAATTTCCAAAAAAATAAGCAATTTTACGACAAATAATCACATGTAAATTTCGGTCATCCTTCGGTCTTTTTACTTCAAAAGAATCCTATAATCCATTGGTATGACTAAAGCGTCTATAGTCTTGAAAACTAGCAAGGGTGCAAGTCCTTCGGGGGTTCGAATCCCCCACTCTCCGTTCTATTACGGAGTTGCTAGTCGTATTAGCTGAAAATAAAAAAAAGAAGAGGCGCACCACATTTATGACAGCCGGTAGGGATCTTTTTCATTTACTTTTTTTGACCAGTCGCATTGACTTGCATATCTTTCATAGATGATCGCTAAGCCTTCATCAACTAGATATTCTTGAATATTCGTCCCATCTATAGATAGTTCAGCGACTGTTCGTTGATAACACTCTTTAGTCATTCTTTTAATACACACTGCTTCTCCAGCAATTAATACATTGAGATAGTCTCTAGCTTCTTTGACTGGAAATAGGTGTTATGACGTATTTAAAATAATAGCCGGAAAAGCTAATTTTACTTAATCACATTTCCTTCAATGTACTCACAAGAATTAAATGACTTCATTGACGATTGCTTTATAGCAAAAGATCCTATTTGTGAGTCCAGCTCGAAGGAAGTAGTCGAACTAGACCCTTTTACTCATGCTCTAATTAAAAAAATCATAACGACTAACAACAAAAGCACCTAGAATTGGGAATTTGAGAGATCTTTTTAAAAAACCACTTTAATTATCAAAGCAGTATTTTAAAATAAATTGACTTAAAAAAGGCCTTTTTTAGGAGTGTCTTTGTATGGCTGCTCTCCACTATCAGGGGGCTGATTTTTATTTTTCTCTGAAACAAGAGCATCTCCCATTGCTTTCATTGCTCCTTTTACCCAGCGTTTAATCTGGTTCATTAATGAATCTGACATTAGTGGCTAGTCCTAGGCATACTATTTGCAAGATAACAAGATCTATTAAAAACAGGCTCCAAAATTAGAAATATTTACTTATTATAAAAATCTAAAAATATTTAAATCATGAATTAAAATTTCGTAGAACTGAATCACCCTGAGAAAAACGCAATACATATAAATATCAATAAGAAAAAGTTCAATATAGGTTGACAAGAATTGCAGAAAATTAGGTGTTTTGACGGATATAAATAAATGAAGACAAAGCTATATTTTGAAAATAATTATTATTTATTTATGCCTCATACAGAATTTGATCCAATAGTTGATGATTGTTTTCTTGAAGCTGGAGCTAAAGTCGTTGCAAGGAAATATGAAAATAAAATAAATATAAGAGCAGCACAAATAATCTCAGAAATTATGCGTGGGAAGGACTCAACAATAAAAGCTTTATAAATACAATAGTAGAATGTGAAACTTATTTTTTTTTATTTTTCTTCTGTAAATCCAACTATTATAGAATTATCTTTAGTAGTAGGAGTTATCATACTATTTATATTGATTAATATTTTTAGGAAAAGTATTAAAAAGCAAATTGATCACAATATACAAACAATCATACCTTTAAAAGTAATAAGAAAAAGAATTAAGGTAAATATTAAATGGAAGTGAATTCAAGGAATTTTCTCTAATAAGTAACATAAACAAAGTCAATATACTACTACCACATATCTTCATTATTATCCTTCTCTTGCTTCCTTTTTTCTACTAGTTTGATTCTTCGCTCTTTTTCTATTTCTTCTGGTGAAATATTTTGATTTCCTTCTTGCTCCTTTCTTACACTTAAAACCTTTTCTTCAAAATCAGTTTGAAAATGATCCCTCATCTCCTTCCAAGCATCTCTTTCTTCTTCATTACCAACTGTTCCTTTAATTTGATCTTCAATTGTAATTTTCACAAAAGACCTCATATCATCATTTGACATGCAATTCAAGCGGCTATCAACATAAACATCTTTTAGCTTGTCTAATTCATCCCTAGTAAGATCACTGAAATTCAATCTGTCGTTCGTCACTTCTAAATTTTATTAAATTACATTCAGTAAATACTTATAAATATTTTTTTGCAAGTCTATGTCATCAATCCATACATGATCAGCAAATTTAGGAATCTAAAGTCATCTAATGCTGAGAAATACTACTGACCAGTTCAATATATACATTAAAAGCATACTAAAACTGTCTATCCAGCATTACTTACTCAACCGCTCCGGGGCCAAGCGACCTCCTAGACAAATCAACTCACAATCTATATTGAATCTATATTCAGTCTATAGACATACCATGTAGAGTATATTAGGATAGGTCTAATCTTTAGTTCTATGGAAAATACTTGGGGCACAGCTAGAGATGAATGGGTTGGCAAAACCACTATTGCTGAAGAGACTTCTCTATGGGCAATTGATTGTTTGAATAGAAATGAACAGGCAATATACGAAATAGAGCAAATCGCAAAAAAAGGACCCAATAATGAACTTGATATAAAGTTGAAAGAATTAAAGCAACTAATTAAAACCGAAATAATTAAAAAAGAAAATAATCTAGACGACTTATCTCTAAACACCACAAATTCAGCGAAACTTCAAGTTTCTGTTCCTTCTAGCCTAAATTATCTAATGAAAGCATGGGCTGCAGCAGAAGGAAGAGATTTGTCAAGTGTGGCACTTCAGTGTCTTGAGATCGGCCTAAGGCTAATGAAGAGCAAAGGATCAATTCCATCAGTAGCTATTGAACGATACAACTCAACATGCAAAAAACGTATTGCCTTAGCTGAAGTAAATAATCTATGGGATAGATATGAATCTAAAAATATTAAAGCAGGAGAATAGAGAAATGAAATGCATATTAAATCAGAAAAAATATAAAATATCTAGAAATTATAAAACTCTAAATCTATTCAAGCCTAAGAGTAATAATATTATGTATATACTATTTAGAGCCCATGATAGTAAATTAAAGTTTTCGATGGAAGAATCCAAATCATCTTATATATCTAAAGGGTATGAAATAATCGGTAGCAAGGTAGCATCTCTGAGAGAGTTTAAATTATTAAGACTTAGTTTATCAGAGATTATAATGAATAAAAGAAATCAAGAATCTAAAGAAGAATATTTACAGAATATTTTATCCTATTGTAGTCTTCTTGGATGCAAAATAAATACTAAAAAGAAATTTATGAAAAAGCTATCTCTAAGTTATTGAATTAAATACAAAATGACTAATTACATCCTAAGGTATTTCTTGTTTCTCTACCTGTTAAAGGATTAATGCCCTCTGCTATTGAACAAAGATAATCCAAATCAACTCTACTTATTACAACATTTGTAAAATCAGTACCCTTTATTTTTACATCCTTAAAGCTTGCATTAAAAGCAAAGGCATCTTCTAAAGTAGTGTTTGTTAAATCAGTTCCTTCAAAAACAGCAGAATCGAGAGTTGCATTCCTTAAATTTGCATTTGAAAGATTTGTATTTAATAATTTAGCTCCAAACAAACTTGCACCTTCCAAATCGCTTGAAGATAAATTGGCATCTTGTAGATCTGTCAAATAAAATGTAGCTCCTTTTAAATCAGAATTGGAAAAGTCTTCCCCAACCAAAGTTTGCTTGCCATAATCAATAAATGCATTGACTTCTGATATTGGTAATAAAACAAGAAAAGAACAAACTAAAAAAACAAAAGTCCTAATAAAAATAGATTTCGTTAACATTTTAATTATTTTAATTAATAAAGCATGTCATTATTTTAATTGAATACACTTGGGGTGTAAATTTTAATAAAATATTTGTAATAGACGATAGTCCTTTATAAGAAAATAAGCTAGAAATTAATTAACTAACGTCTATAAATGCTTTCAAAAGAAAGAATTGAATATCTCAAGGATATCCTTGATCGACTTTCCAATGAAGAAGAAGTCAGCTTAAAGGAAAGACTTTATTTAAAAAAGATTGCAGACAAGGACCAAAAAGTGTCGGCTTGGTTAACTAAAGCCAGGAGATTACAGCAAGAAAAGATGATGTTAAATACAGATCCCATTGACAAGCTGGTTGGTGATCTAGACTTAGGGTCACCTGACCCTAATTCTAATAATATTTCCAATCCTGAGGAGCTAGGCAAATGGTTTTCTGGAGCTCCATCTTGGGTGGCTAGAAGTTAGAAATAGAGATCTTATATAAATTCATTGATAAATCTGCATATTCGAAATCGGTTTAAAACCCTTTAAATTAAACTATTAAAAGATTACATATAAAACAAATGATAAATAATAAAAATGTAATCCAAAAACCTTTTGAAGCAATTGTAATAGGTTCAGGTGCAACCGGAGGCATTGCTGCACTTACCCTTGCTGAGCTAGGGATAAGAGTTCTAGTTATTGAAGCTGGCCCAGAATTAACAGCGAAGCAAGCTTTAGGAACAGAACCTTGCAATACTTTTAGAAGGATTAAAAGAATTGTTAGTGGTGAAAATAGAATTCAGTCTCAACACCCTGGCTTTTGGAAGTCAAATCCATTATTGTATATAAATGAAAAAGAGAATAGATACAAAACCCCCTCTGGAAAACCTTTTATATGGACTCAAGGCAGACAAGTTGGAGGCAGAAGCCTAACTTGGGGTGGTATAACTCTAAGACTTTCAGACTCAAATTTTAAAGCTAAAAGCTTTGATAATTATGGTCCTGATTGGCCTATTAATTATTCAGATTTAGTACCACATTATAATGCAATAGAAAAACTGTTAAATGTGAAAGGCAATAATGATGGATTAGATCAAATTCCTGATGGTATATTTTCGGAAGCAATGCCTTTTACTCCTTCAGAGAAAATATTTAAAGAGGAAGTCGAGGAAAAATTAAAATATAAGGTTATTCATTCAAGAGGTTTTGGGACTCAAGATAAAGGCAAAACTGAAGATTGGCCAAAGTCAAGTAGTCTAGGTAGTACTCTAAAGAAGGCATTATTGACTGGAAAAGTTGAAATATTACCAAATCATATTGTTGAAAGATTAATATTAAGCAATGACCAAAGTGTGGCTGAAGGCTTAATAGGAATAAACAGTGTAACTAATAATAGAATAAAGATTTATTCTAAGTTAATTATACTTTGTGCTTCAACAATACAAAGCATAAAAATACTACTTAATTCAAGTGAAAGTATTCACTCAAAAGGCCTAATTGAACCTTCAGGTAAATTAGGATCTTTTTTAATGGATCATATTTCAACCTGTAGATTCTTCTCATTACCTATTAAAAGTAAAGATAAAAGTAAAAGAAATGAACTTACAGGGGCAGGAAGCTTCTTTATACCTTTTGGAAATCATCCAGATAACACTACAGATATAAATTTCATTAGAGGCTATGGAATCTGGGGTGCAATTGATAGGTTTGATCCACCTACTATTCTTAAAACTATGCCCGATACAAAAACAGGATTCTTAATTGGTCATGGTGAGGTCTTAGCATACGAGGATAACAAGTTAAGTCTCTCTAAAGAACTAGATAAATGGGGTCTACCCATACCTCACATAGATTTCACATGGAAAGAAAATGAATTAAATATGGTAAGTCATATGAATAAAACTATAGAAAAATGTGTAAAAGCTTCTGGTGGGCAAATACATCCAATTCAAGAACTTATAAAAATTCCATTACTAAAAGAAATTGTCAACAACTCATTTGCTCTTAAATCAGATCCTCCACCTCCAGGTTATTACGTTCATGAAGTAGGCGGGGCAAGAATGTCTAATAACTCTTCACAAGGGGTGTTAGATAAATGGAATAGATTATGGCAATGTCAAAATGTACTTGTAGTTGATGGAGCATGTTGGCCTACATCAGCTTGGCAAAGCCCAACCCTTACGATGATGGCAATAGCAAGAAGAGCTTGTATAGAAGCAATTAAGAATCAGTCAACCTAAATAAGTCATTGAGATATTTCTCCGTAACAGCTCTATTTTCGCTTCCATTTTGAAAAAGGAAATTTGCCAAGGCGGAACTCATTAATGTGTATTGATCCCATTGAGGATTGCTACTGATAAAATTTTTCATCCCTTTATAAAGCTCTTCTGGAATTTCAGCTTCAAGACTTACTGAAACTTCTTTCGAAAATTCTGTTTCTAATACATCTTTTATTCTTTCAGAAACCCCTTCTTCTTTTTTAAAGTTAGCTTCAACTGAACTTTCTTCTTTGCTGATCTTTAATTGGGTTAAGTCCATTACAACTTGAATCTTTTATTTAACAGATCCAATATCTACAAAAACCTCAAAATCGTCAAAGAGAAAAAAGGTTTTTCTCAAATTTAAGAGACAGCAGTAGACTCATTCCAGCAGAAGTAAAGGCAAGGAATATAAAAAGAATCTTTACAAAAAAGCGACTTTACGAAACTTTCATAAAAATACACTTACAAAAAAGTAAAAACCACAAAAGTAAGTATTTATACTGTCTTGGCGAAATCCCAGTGGAAAACCAAAGCAAAACTGTGGAAAGCGTCTGGGGAAAAACAATAAAACTTCAAACATAAGTCCTGCTTATGTTTGAAGAGTCTATTGAGACGCGCTGAGAAAGAGACTGGTGAGGCAATGATTAATAAGTATTTTTTTTATATTTCATCTTCTTTTGAAGTGTGAAACGTGACAGGGCCTAATGGGTGTTGAGCATTTGGATAGAGGTTAAAGTCATGGCTATGGCTATGGCTATGGCTATGGCTATGGTCAATTTGAGAAGATTTAGTCGCTGGATCACATTCACCAGTACATTCAAGCTCGCACAAATGACATGTTTTATCTATTCCTTCTACATGATGATGATGGCTTGACTGAATCAAACCAACCTCTCTTTCAAAACCCAATAAATTAGATCTATATTTACATAGGGAGCAATTCATTGCATTGGCCCCTGTTAATACCTCAATTATTCTTTCTGTAAATGTCTCTATAACCTTTGGATGATTTCCTAAATAACTAGCATTAATAAATTCAATCTCAGGATTATCTTGTGCTACTAATTTCACATAGTTTCTAATCCTAGTAACAAGTACTCCGGAAAAAAGAAAATAAGGAAAAACAATAATTTTAGGGAAACCTAATTGAAGTGAATGTCTTAACCCTGGTTCGACAAGTGGAAAAGTTACTCCAGAAAAAACAGTCTCACCCCAACCAAAACCTAAAGACTCAACTAGCATTCTAGTTATCTTTGAAACATTAGAGTTTGCATCTGGATCAGAGGATCCTCGTCCAACTACAACTAAAAGCATGTCACTTGTCTTACAACCAGGAGAAGAAACAATGGCTTCTTTTATCCTTTCAGCTGCTGCAGTTATCATTAAATTGTTAATACCAAGTTCTCTCCCATAAAGTATTTCAAGGCCTGTTTTATTTGAATATCTATTAAGAACAGCAGGTATATCGTTTTTCGCATGTCCTGCTGCAAAAAGCATTGCTGGTATAGCAATAACTTTACTGACTCCTTTTTTTCTCAGACGATCCAATGATTCAGATATAATAGGTCTTGAAAATTCTAAATAGCCAAATTCAAAGGGATTTGAAGGAACTAATGATTGAATAGACTCAGCTAGTTCCGCAAATTCTTTTGTTGCATGAATATTTCTACTGCCATGACCAATAATTAAAATTCCTATATTGGAATCAAGTGTATCTAATAGACCTGAAATCAAAATCTTATGGTGCTTTTAAAAAACCTTATCGTGATTAGCTTCCAAAAGCTAAAAGTTCAGCTAATTAGCCTGATATAACAACAATTAGTAATCATGCTTATAAAAAACTCAATATTTCCAAATAATCAAGCTCAGGAGAAAAAAATTGCTGGAATATATGAAGATATAAATCCAGGTTTTATAAATTTATTAAGAAATGATCTAGTAAATCCAAAGCCTTTAATGATATGTGGTGGTGGAACATCAAGCATGTGTGCTGCTGATGGACATTGGACACTTGACCTTAGAAGAAACTTCCAAGAAATTAAATTTGACAATGTAAAAAAAGAAATTTCAATAGAAGGAGGTGTAAGTATGCAAAGATTAATTGAAAAGACCTCAGAATTTAATCGTTCATTTCCTATAGGTTTGTCAGCAGAAACAGGTATTGGTTATATTCTAACAGGAGGAATTAGTCCACTTAGTAGAAAATATGGCTTGGCAATAGATAATATTTTAGAAATAAGTGGTATATGGGGTAATGGAGAAAAGTTTAAATTATTTAAGCCTAATGAAAAAGGAAATAAAAACGAAAAATTAAAATGGAAGGGACTATGTGGTGCTGCTCCTTTCCTTGCAATTATTACAAGTCTAAGATTGCAAACACAACAGTTAAAACCTATTTGTGGATGGGAGACATCTCTATCTTCATCTCAATTAGCAGAAACTATAGCAATGGCAGAAGAGTGGCCAAATTCAGCAAGTCTTTACTGGATATGGGGAAATAACATCAAAGCATATGGTGTATACGAATTGGATACCCTGGAAGATTTTTATACTTATCAAGATCTTATCAATCAAATTCCTAAAACAAATGACTTTATAACATATAATATTGAGAATATAAGTAGAATAAGAAAGTTAAAAGACTCAGGTATTATAAACAAATCTCTAAATACTCAGCATTCAGAAGTACTTGGCTTACTTGGACCTAAAACAAATAATAAAATATCTATAATGGTAAAAGATATTGAAAAGTTAATAAAAAGTAGGCCTTCAGAAAGTTCATTTATTTCTTCACAACAACTTGGTGGACTAACTATGAATAAAGGAATAGATTCAACTTCATTTATACATAGAGATTCAATGTGGAAGCCTTGGATAACAGGTTCATGGGATTCCGGAGATATTCAAGGACGGCAAATAAGTCTAAATTGGATTGAAGATTCATGGGAAGCTCTTAAAAGTTTCTTTCCAGGAGTTCATCTAGCTCAAATGCATCCGCACTTGAAATGGCATAGGCAGGAAATTAATGCTGCATTTAAAAATTGGCTTCCTGAATTAAAAGTATTAAAATCAAATTATGATCCAAAAGGAATTTTGCCACCTCTTTGATATAGGTTTGCAGAGACAATAAATTAATCAATGCTAAGTAAAGCAAAAACAAATTTTTTATCAGAGTGGTTCTCAAATCCTAGGCAAGATATTTTATCTGGTCTTGTTGTTGCCTTTGCAATGATTCCAGAAGCAATTGCATTCTCAGGGATAGCAGGAGTAGATCCACAAGTTGGTCTTTTTGGTGCTTTTTGTCTATCAATAACCATAGCCCTTGTAGGAGGGCGTATGGGCATGATTACCTCAGCCACTGGTTCTACAGCTCTTTTGATGACAGGACTTGTTGCAACAGGCAATGCTAAAGGAGAAGGGCTTGGGCTTTCTTATCTAATTGCTGCAGGATTATTGACAGGTGTATTCCAAATTATTTGGGGATATTTACGTCTTGCTTATCAAATGCGATTTGTTCCTACAGGTGTATTAAGTGGTTTTGTAAATGCATTGGCATTGCTGATTTTTCAGGCCCAACTTCCTCAAATGGGAATAAATCTCCATTATGGAGAAGAAAGTATTTCAGGACATAGTGAACCAATACTGCAAGGATTACAATACCCAATTGTTTGGCTATTAATAATTTTAGGGCTATTAATCATTTATGGATTGCCAAAAATAACTCGACTAATACCTTCACAACTAATTGCTATTTCAGTAATAACAGCTATATCTATAGGATTAAATTTAGACATACCAACCGTAAAAGAATTAAGCGTTGGAGGTGGCTTGCCAGAGGGGTTACCTAATTTCTCAATTCCATTTGGTTCAACTTTAGATGGCAAAGTTCCCTTTAACTTAGAAACTTTTGGAATAGTACTTCCTACAGCTCTAGCAATATCCTTGGTCGGATTAATGGAAACCTTCCTTACTCAAGATATATTGGATGACATAACAGATACAAACTCAAATAAAAATCGTGAAGCAAGAGGACAAGGTATAGCAAATATTATTTCATCATTTTTTGGAGGCATGGCTGGATGTGCACTAGTTGGTCAATCAGTTATGAATACCGAAAATGGAGGTAGAACAAGACTCTCAACTTTTTCATCTGGAATAAGTCTTTTGGTAATAGTTCTTGTATGTAAACAATGGCTTGAACAAATCCCAATGGCAGCATTAGTTGCAGTCATGATATCAATTGCTATAAGCACTGCAGATATAAATGGTTTGAAAAATATAAAAAAAATACCCAAGAGTGATACTGCAGTTATGTTGATGACTTTTTCCGTGACAATGCTTACCACACCTCACAATCTTGCCTTGGGAGTCATCGCAGGAGTTGCACTAGCAGGTATATTATTTAGTAGAAAAGTAGCTAAAGTAATAGAAATTATCCCTAAAAATATATCAAATGAGGAAGTTATATATGAAGTAACGGGACAGCTATTTTTTGTTAGTAAGATATACTTTATGCAAGGATTTGATATTCATAATCACCCTAAAAATATAAAAATAGATATGTCTAAGGCTCACATTTGGGATCAGAGTGGGGTAGCTGCATTAGATCAGATTATAAGAAAGCTTACTCTGGGTGGATCTCAAGTAGAGGTTATTGGGCTCAATGAAGAAAGCAATAACCTATTTGATAGACTTGGTGGTCAAGAACCTTCTCATGGTTGAAAAAGCTGTTTTTGATCTAAATAACAAAGTATAAAAACACGTTTATATTAAGATTGACTCTAAAAAGCAATAAGACAATATATAAACGGCTGTTTAAATGAAGACATATAAATGTAAAAATAGACTACAGCTATATGTAACCAAATGGCATACAGTCAAGCAGTAGTTCTTGCTGGAGGAATTGCTCATGTTCCAGTCTTAATAACTGCACTCAAGTTTCTAGACTCAAAGACTCTTAAACTTCACAATCAAAAAGCAGAAGTCATAGCTAAAGAAAAAGAAGCTGCTGCAAGGATTGCAGCGGCAGAGTTGGAAAAGGAGAAAGCTGCTCAAGCTCAAGCTCAAGCCCAAGCTCAAGCTAAAGCAGCAGCTGAATCGCAATCAGCAGAGAGTAGCACTAGCGATAGTTAAGGCTATATAAATATAAAAAGATCAAACAAAAATCCTGTTTAATTATTATTAAACAGGTAAGTATTTCCGGAAGGTTAAGTTTATCCTAACTTTATTAATATTTTTCCTTTTTGGAAGCGAATGTAACCAGTACAATTGACAATTTGGTTCCATAATTAGCAAATCTCCATCTCCGATCTGTAGATGCACTTTTTCTAAGTTAGAAGTTTTTTTAAAGAAAAAGTCTCTTTTTGCGCCTAAAGAAATGGATGCAATATTCATTGTCAAATCAAGTTCTTTTTCATTATCTGCATGCCATCCCATCGAGTCTTCTCCATCTCGATATAAATTTAATAAGCATCCATTAAAATCTACTTTACAAAATTTTTTAACTTTATCTAAAAATGGGAGCAAGAAATCAGGCCAACCTTTTCCTCTATGTGTAATCCCACTATAACTATAAGATATTCCTTGATTAGCTATGAAAGATGAAAGCCTTGGTACAAGATAAGTTTTCCCATATATCTTAATACTTGGTTGTTCCCATTCTATTCCCGTTAATAAGTTATTAAATAATTCCGTTGTATATGATTGATCAAGCCAATGACTTATTAAATAAAAAGGCTTTTTAGTCAAATTATTATAAATAAATTAATTTTTCAAACTTACTCTTTGATAGCAGAACCAAAGCCATTGCTGAAACATTAGGTTGCGATGTGATCTCCATAATGTTTGTGGATTATCATTATTGAAGTTTTCAGGAGGAAGAACATCTCCTCTAGCCTTATCTCTTTCCATTTCAGAAACTAATCTTGCAACATTATATTCTGGATGTCCAAGATGCATGAGTTGTCTTTGATCTGTTGTTTCAAAAATTGTATAGCCAACCTTATCTCCATAAGAAAGCAATCTCAATCTACCTTGTCTCTCGGCTTCTTCCATTGACTCATTAGGCAAGCCTGCATGTCTACTCTGTGGACAATAAAAATAATCATCTTGAGTACCCATTATAGGATGGGCAGGAACAAGACTCCTCATCGGAAATACACCAAAAAGTTTTTTATTAAAAACCGTCTTTTCTACTCCAGCCAAATATGCGAGTGCAAATCCAGCCCAACAGAGTCCTAATGTGCTAGCACAACTTTTGCGTGCCTCATTAATTAAATCCACTAATTCAGGCCAGTAATTAACTTCTTCAAAAGGCAAATGTTCAACAGGAGCTCCCGTTATAATTAATCCATCTAAAGGATTAGGAGACATAGCTTCTTCCCAACCTACATAATGTTGGGATAAGTGATCTAAGTCCCATGTTTTATAACTATGTGAATTCAACCTAATCCAAATAGGTTCTATTTGAAGTGGAGACAGTCCAAGTGGATGAAGAAGGTTAAATTCATATTGTTTTCCTAAAGGCATAATATTTAATATGCCAATTCTTAAAGGGCGAATATCTTGCCTCTTGGCAAGTTCAGGCTCAATCCAAGAAATATGGTTTCTCTCCACAGATGAAATTTTGTGGTAACCACGTGGAAGGATTAGAGCCATAGAACTACTCGTAAATTATGAAATTTTATTTAACGCATTTGAAAAGTCTTCTTTAATATCATCAATATGTTCAAGTCCTACAGATACTCTAACCATGGTAGGTGTTACACCTGCAGACTCTTGCTCTTCCTCTGAAAGTTGTTGATGTGTTGTTGATGCAGGATGAATCACTAGAGTTTTAGAATCTCCTACATTTGCTAGATGACTTGCTAGTTCTAATGAATTAATAAAAGTTACAGCATCATCAAAACCACCTTTTAAAGAAAACATCAACATACATCCCATGCCTCTTTTAGAAAGATATTGTTTTGCTCTTTGATGGTATGGATCTGAATCTAATCCAGGGTAACTAACACTTGATACTTTCGAATGTTCATTAAGCCAAGTAGCCAATTCCATTGCATTAGAGCAATGTCTCTCAATACGTAAACTTAGAGTTTCCAAGCCTTGAAGTAACAAAAACGAATTAAATGGGCTAAGCGCAGGGCCCCAATCTCTTAAACATTCGAGTCTCGCTCGTAAAGCAAAAGCAATATTTCTATTTGCTGGGACTCCAAGCATTTTGCATACATCACTACCAAAGCCGAAGGCATCCCAATGAACTAATCCATGGTATGCAGCACTTGGTTCTGACATTAAAGGGAACTTCCCATTTCCCCAATCAAATGTTCCTCCATCTACGATTACACCTCCTAAACTAGTGCCATGTCCTCCTATCCATTTCGTGGCACTTTCTACTACTACATTTGCACCGTGATCCAATGGTCTGATTAACGCACCTGCTCCTCCAAGAGTATTATCTACAATCAATGGGATGTTATTTGCTTTAGCTAAATCCGAGAGGGCTATAAAGTCCGGTATATTGAATCTTGGATTTCCCATTGATTCAACATATATTGCCTTAGTTTTTTCATCTATTTGAGATGCAAAGCTATTTATATCATCACCATCAGCAAACTTAACTTTGATTCCTAAACGGGGGAATTGAACTTTAAATTGATTGTAAGTACCACCATAAAGGAATGAAGTGGATATAAAATTATCTCCAGCCTGCATACAATTTGCTATAGCTAAGAACTGTGCAGATTGCCCTGAAGCTGTTGCAAGTGCAGCAACTCCTCCTTCCAAGGCAGCCACTCTCTTTTCAAATACATCCGTCGTAGGATTCATTAAACGTGTATAAATATTCCCAAACTCTTTCAAGCCAAATAAATTTGCTCCATGGTCAGCATCATTAAATACATATGAACTAGTTTGATAAATAGGAACAGCTCTAGCATTTGTAGAAGAATCTGGCTCCTGTCCAGCATGTAGCTGAAGAGTTTCAAAATGAGGAGAAGTCAAAGGGCTTATTAATTATCTATCTTTATTTCTAGCTAAAGTTTAGGAATCTGGAATCCAATCGTCAGCAGGGGAAACTATATCTTTATCGACTAAAGAGGGAAAAGTATTGCGAATCATAGGAATAACTTCATTCCTAATTACTTTTCTACATTCAGGAACACATTTAGAATCCAAAATTGGATAGGATTTTATAGATTCTGAAATACCTTCTCTCAAGGGCTTCCAAGTTTTACTTTGAGTTGATTTGGCGGATTTCAGTAAATGATCAAAGTCAAGTTCGAACATCTGAATATTGTCACTAAACTGCTTAAGCAAAATAGAAATCAAGTTTTCTCTAAAAGGAATTAAAAGCTTTGATTTTAAAGCGTCGGGCAACCCTAAAACAGGCTGAAAGTAATCAATACTTCTTAATTCCTCCTCTAGCAAAATAATCCAAATGCCTTTTGCCCCTTCAGATAAATCAAAAGCAGATTCAGCTTTAATCATCTCCTGAAGGAAAAAAGAGAGTCGGCAATAATAGGATTTCTCCTTTAATGGTTTTTTAATGCTGGTTTTAGAAGACTTAATCTCTGGTAGTGCAGATTCTGCCTTCCTTAAAAACTGGCGATCTTCTCTTTCTAAATTTATTGCTCCCCATCTTTGCCTGTAGTCCCATAAATCTATATATCGAAAAACGTCTTGCTGAGACCATCCAAGCTGTCTTAATTCATCACCTCGATGAGTTAATTCTTTAGCCACTTTGAAACAAAACAGTATTAATACAAACATTAATATAAAAACACAGAAATTGCACTATTTGAGTTGAAATCTAGTTAAATAAAACTAAAATGATGATTTACATATTTTATTAGTTAATATAATAATTTCATCCCAATTCGACATTATACTTGCGTGCAACTTATATTGAGCAAATGCGCGTCTTAGGTTCTGATTTTCATCTTTTATATCAAAATATATATTTCCTTTAAAGTAATCAGTAATGAACCTTACGCTTAATTCAAAAGTAATTAACCTAATACTATATGGTAGATAAAATATATCTGATTTTGAAAGCAAGGTCTTAGGCAATGAGAAATATCCTAAAAGGAAATATTCATAAAAGTCTATGTTAAAAAGTACATTTTCATTATCAAGTGGGTCCTCTCCTATAGGGTTACAAGAAGATCTAATACAATCTGCTAAATCAAATAAAACTGGCCCTGGGTTGCATGTATCAAGATCTATCAATGCTACAACATCTTGATTAATATTATTAAATAAGAAATTCGAGACCTTAGGGTCTCCATGAATAGTTGTCTCTAATAAAATATTATTATCTATTGGTTTAGTTAAAAGCAATGCTTCTTCTCTATTATTCTCAATAAAATCTATAATATTATTTATTTGGAAAGATTTATTTATATTATTTATAGAAATATAGTTTTCCAGTTCTTGATCATATTCTCTAAGATAATATGGTGTATTATGAAAGTTGTGGATAGTTTTAGATAAATATTCTGACTTTATCTTATTGGTTAACTGATGAAAAATAGCCAAGGTTCTAGCTATTTTAAAAGTAATTAATTTGCTTGATGCGACCTCATATGTAATTGTAGAATCTATATACTCAAACGATCTCCATTTTCCGTCTGGGAAAGTAACTAGAAAACTATTTGAACTGCTTTTTAATAGCTTAGGTATTTTTAGAAAATGTTCTCGACTTTGACCTATTCTCTGGGAGAATATAGATTTCTCTAGCAAAAGATAATTTGAGATTATATTCTCAGGTTCAGTAAATATAGTACTATTAATACGCTGTAAAACAAATGGAGCAAAATCTTTCTCTTTAAAAGGGGTGACTAAATATGTATTATTTATAAATCCAGTTTTAATTTCAATGATATCAATCTCTTGTTTAGATGTTAGAAATGCATGAGCTTTTTCATACAAATAGTCTTTATCCTTTATATTATTCATTATTTATTAAAAACTATAATTTCACATAAACATATTATCAAATGATATCTTTACTTGATAATAAATATTGCTTATTCCTAACTCTTTAGATTTAGGAACAGAGGTTATAAGAGCATCTAGCTTGTTTGATTCAAAGCTTTTGTTTAAAACAGAGTGTGAAATAAATTCTACAACATCTTTTCTTTCTATATCATCTAAAATCATATTTATTCTTGAAGAGGATTCAGGCATTACAGACTCCTGACAAAACCTTGTGAGGTTACGACTATTAGTAAGGATCTCAAAAATATTTTTCTTTACGTCAGCTGCTGAATATATGGACATATACAATAAATTTATCATTGAAGAATCTTGATAAGAAATTGAATACTTCTTTAGAATCTCAGGCCAGAATTGAAGAGAATTAATTCCTTCAAGTGCTCCCTGACTTAGGCCTTCGTTCTTACACCAAGTAATCAATTCATCTAGATTAAGTGGACATCTTTGTAGAGAAAGTATATTGTTTGCAAGAATCTGACCTACTTGAAAATTTCGAGTTGGAAGTCCAGTTATAGGCAGCATCATACTTCCATTAACATCAGCAACAATAGGTGTCAATTGTATAAATGTATGATCTCTAACCTTATGCATACTTCCTTCTTTAGAAAGAGCTGCTTCTATTTTTTGCACTCCATATCCTATTTCAGTTATAGGTAATGAGCTATCTATATAACCTGAAATTGGCTTATCTTTTCTCATAGCAACAGTTGCTGCTTGATCTAGACATTGATTCAAAAGCAAAGTTAATAAAGTTGGCAATAGTCCAGGATTTTCCTTGTGAAAAGTATGAGCAAATCCAGCTAAAATTGATGACATATTCTTTGCAGCTTTGACATATTGAGCTTCGACATTATGTATTCCAGGAGAAACCTGAATATTAGGAGAGAGTTTATCCAAAAGACGAGCACCTAATAATGCATTTAGGGGATCAGGATGACAAAAATTTGCTGTAAAACTGTCTGCGGGGTTTCGCAAAGCACCATGACGGTGAAAGCCCGAAAAGAAAGCAAGATTTGAATACTTTTCACTTAAAAGTGAAGGTGAATTAGTTTCTTCATCATAAGTAAAAGATCCGACTAAACATGCTAACAATACATTGTTACGATTAAGCTCATTTCGTAAACTCAATGCTTGTCTAAGATCACTTTCTATATGGTTACTATTAGAACTTAATATAACAATTTCACATTTCTCAATAAGGTCTCTCAATGAATAAAAAAACCTTTCTCCATCTCTAAGATAAGAAGCCATATTTATCATTTTATGAATTAATTTAGGATCTAGTTCTTCAATTAATTCTTTAGAGAAGGCACCCAGCAGATCTCTTTTAGGACGAGGCGCTAGAAGTAAATCACTGTGCATGGAATGCATTGCACAGTTATAGGCTAAAGATGCTGGGTAAAGACCCACACTATATAAACCAACCTTGCCTGCTTTAAGCTGATGTAATCTTTTAGTTATTGCGATCTCTTCTGAAGCATCTGCAAAGAAATTATTTTCCATATAAATTATTTACTATTGTATTAAGAGTAAATTTAACTATAATTTCTTTATAATAGGAAATATAAATTATTTCGCAAGCTTATTTTAAAAGCAATACAAGCAAAATATATTCTTTAAATTCCCTCTATAATAATAGTACTAATAATTATCTACTTGCTACATGACGATTATTACCAATAATCAATATAGTGGTATGAAGCAAATAATTGATAGTGAGCATTTGTTGCTTGTTCAGGATATTGATGGGGTTTGTATACCTCTAGTTAAAGATCCTCTAGAAAGGGAAATTGATGCAGATTATGTACGTGCTGCATCAGAGCTTAAGGATGAGTTCTCAGTACTTACATGTGGCGAACATGAAGGGAGAAGGGGAGTTAATAGAATAATTGAAAGGTCACTTAATTCAGAGATAAAAGCTAAAAAAGAAGGCTTATATTTACCTGGACTTGCTGCCTGCGGGATAGAATACCAGGATAATTTTGGGAATATAGAGCTTCTTGGAGTGAATGAAAAAGAAATTAAGTTTCTAAAAGATGTTCCTAATATAATGAGAATTCTTTTAGAAGAACAATTAGAAATTATTCTTCCTGAACTTAATAAAAGTGAAAGAATTAACCAAGCAAAAATAGCTATCTGTGATACTAGATTCTCACCAGCTATAAATTTAAATAGTCTTTTTTCAATAGTAGGAGATAATCTTGATAAAAAAATATCTCTTCAGCTAATGATGCAAAATATTATGCGTAAAATAATTGTAATAGCTTCCGAAAATGGATTAGATAATTCTTTTTATCTTCATATTTCTCCAAATATTGGCAAATCCAAAGATGATGAATTAATTAAACTTGCTACTAAGCATGATATTGGTACGACAGATATTCAATTAATAATAAATGGTGCCCTAAAAGAAGCAGGACTATTAGTTCTAATTAATATATTCATTTCAAAAAAAACAGGCAAGAGTCCTTTTGGGGATAAATTTAATGTAAGGAATTCCCCCAAGACAATCAAAGAATTAATTGCCTTGTGCAAAGAAAAAATACCTTTTAAAGATATGCCTTTGCTAATAGGTGTAGGAGACACTGTTACTTCAAGTAGAATTAAAGATTCAAATAGCTGGTCAAGAGGTGGAAGCGATAGAGGTTTCTTAACTTTGATACAGCAATTAGGAGAAGCATATTCAAAAGACAACTTAGTTATATTTGTTGATAGTAGTCATGGGGAGGTAAATAGACCTTCTGTTCGAGAAGGGAATCTAAACGGTATTTCAGATCCTGATGATATATTAAAATTCAATCTAGTCATGGACAAAGGTGACAAAGAATACAAATTATGGTTAATTGACTTAGCAATGAAAAGAAGAAAAAAACTTGTCACTAATTCAGAAATTTTATCAAGTAATAATTAAAAATAATCCAATGAAATTTCCTGCAATAAAAAGAAGAGAGGCAACTACTTTACAAGTTAACCTTGGTTACAGATGTAACCAAGCATGTACACATTGTCATGTAGATGCAAGCCCATTAAGAAAAGAAATGATGGATGAATATAATATATCTCTCATTCCTAAAGTCTTAAAGCGTTATGGTATTAAGAAACTAGACTTAACAGGAGGTGCTCCAGAAATGCACCCTCAGTTTAAGGATTTAATCTCGGAAGTAAATAAACTAGATATTGATATTATAGATAGATGCAATCTTACTATATTAAATGAACCTGGATATGAAGATTTTGCTGCATATATGGCAAAAGAGAGAGTTATAATTATCGCCTCATTGCCTTGCTATGAAAAAGATAATGTTGATAATCAAAGAGGTAATGATGTTTTTAGGAGAAGCATTAAGGTGCTAAAGTTATTAAATACATTAGGTTATGGCAAAGAAAGAACAGGATTAAAGTTAAACTTAGTTTATAATCCCATTGGAGCAAATTTACCTCCTCCTCAACGTTCTTTAGAGCTTAAATATAAAGATGAGTTATATCAAAGATATTCTATTGAATTTAACAACTTATTTGTATTAACAAATATGCCAATAAAGAGATTTGCTTCATATCTAAATAATAAAGGCGATTTAGATGAATACAAATTACTATTAGAAAAAAATCACAGTTATAAAAACCTCGATTCAGTGATGTGTAAGGATACAATCAGTGTTGACTGGCAAGGCAACCTATACGATTGTGACTTTAATCAGCAATTAGGGTTGAAAGCTAACTTTTCACATATTAATCTTAGTGATTTGGCAAATCAAAATATTATAATTCAAGGTAATGATATTAATGTTGGGCAGCATTGTTTTGGATGTACAGCTGGAAATGGTTCTAGCTGTGGAGGTGCTTTGAGTTAAGAACAAAGCAAATTAAAGAACTACATACAATCTGGGCACAATGCCCTTACATTTAAAGTGGATTCTAATAATTTAAAACCTTTATTTTCGGCCGCTTTACGACCGGCAAAAACAACTTGCTCACTCTCAAATTCTTCAGTTCTACCGCAATTTATGCAAACTAAATGATGATGATCTGGATTATCAGTACTTAACAATTCAAATCTATGGCCTCCTTCGCTTAGTTCTAATTCATGTAGAAAGCCCATCCTCACTAAGAGCCTAAGAGTTCGATAAATCGTTGCAAGGGAAACGCGGGAATTTATCTGAATTAAATGCCCATGTACCTCCTCAGCACTTAAATGATTTCCACTACCTATTCTTTGAAAAAGATCTAACACCTTCTTTCGCTGAGGTGTTAGTCTTCGGCCGCTTTTATGCAGACCTTTTTCAAGAGGAGAAGATAAAGATGAATACCCAGAATTTAGGTTCAAATGAAATCTTACGATTTTCTCAATAATAATGCCTAATGAGAGATGAGCAAATACTATTGAACTGAATCTAAATAGATCTATGCATGTCAATAGCAAAGTATGCTATTGGTAAAATCCTAAAAGCTTCTATAAATTGAATTTAAATTATGATTGTCAATTGGATAACAGGTAAAAAAAGAAGGGAAAAAGTGCAATCTCAAATATCTCACAGGATACTTGATACGAATAGTACGGCAATATTACTAATAGATCTTCAAGAAAAATTAGTAAACGTTATTCCCAATAATAAATCACTAGTTTCTAATGTAAAGAAAATAGTAGATACTTCTATATTGCTAAATTTAAGTATTTATATTACCGAGCAGAATCCGGAAAAACTGGGAAAAACTATACCAGTCATACCTTCGGAAGCTAATTATAAAAAATATTCTAAATCCAGTTTCTCATGTATTGAATGTTTAGATCTTATTAAAGATCTAAACAAGAAAAATATAAAAAATATTCTAATGTGTGGATTAGAAAGTCACATATGTATATTTCAAAGCGCTATGGACCTTTTAAGAAGTAATTTTAATATATACATTATTTCAGATGCCATAAGCAGTAGAAGCCAGAATAACCACCAAATTTCTATGGCAAGACTTAGAGATTTAGGTGCGATCATATCAACTGTTGAAATGGCTATATTTGAGTTATGCAGGTCATCAAAAAACAAGAATTTTAGAGAAATTAGTCAGATTATCAAAAGATCAGAGTAAATAAGTAAATTTCATCTGATTGAATAACAATGAAAGAATAGCAAAATCAAAAAAAGCTGTCATACTATGTCAGTGGTTTAATTTGCTATTTTCCTTATATGTACAACAGATTAATTATCTCGGCTGGTGTATTAATTCTAGGTTTCATAATAACTATTATAGGTTCGAAAATATTAAAAAATATTCTAAATAAGATTTCAGTAAGGACTAATAGTCAAACAGATGACTATATATTCAAAGTAATATTAGAAACAATCAAACCACTAGGTTTATTAATAAGTACATACAGTTCTTGGAAGATTCTTTCATTAGAAACAAATATTACTGGTATAAATGAAACAATTCTAGGATTATTTAAATTTATCCTACTAATCCTAATAGTAAGACTAACTAATAGGATAGTTTTAAGACTTATTAGTAGCTGGGCTCAGAAAATAAACGATAACGCCGTAAGTACAATGATCAAATCTTTAAGTCCAATGGTAAGAGCTGCTATATGGTCTATAGGAGTTGTATTTTATTTGAACAATATGGGAGTCCAGATGGCAGCATTATGGGCTCTTCTTAGCGCAGGTGGTATTGGAGCTGGTCTAGCTCTTAAAGAGCCAGTTCAGGAGTTTTTTGAATATATAACTATCCTACTAGATAAACCTTTCCAAAATGGTCAATTTATTCATATAAATGGTGTATGGGCAAAAGTTGAAAGAGTAGGTGTAAGGTCGACTAGAATGAGAAGCATTAATGGTGAGATTATAGTAATGAGTAATAGTAATCTTACAAATGGAGTTATATCTAATTACGCTGAAATGGAAACAAGGAGACTAGTACATAAGATAGGAGTTATTTATGATACTAAGCACTCTCAAATGAGAAAGATACCTGAAATAATGCAAAAGATTGTAGAGAAAACTGATAACGCAATATTTGATCGTTGCCACTTTACAAACTTTGGAGAAAGCAGCCTTGATTTTGAATTAGTATACTATATACCAACAAATGACTATTTATCTGCCATGAATGCTCAACAACAAATTAATCTAGAAATAATGATGGAGTTTGAAAAAGAAGGCATAGAATTTGCATTTCCAACTAGAACTATACAAATGCAAAATTAAATTATTAAGCTTACATTTAAAATAAACTATTATCTAAGAAATTTTCTATAGTTATATTGGATAAATCCCAAAGTTTCTTTGCCTTAGATTGATCTTTAGCCTCTTCACTTATATTCCCTTTTTCTAATATAATTTCACCTGGACTTTTTATACTATTAGACATAAAGATAAATTCCTCACTAATATATCTATCGGACAAAACTAAATCCAACAAATCTTGACCAGCACTCTCTGGAGTTGAGGTAATACGCAATATGTCTCTTGCTAGAAAAGCAAAAGCTATCTGACCAATTTCATTATATTTTCTACTATATCTGAAGAATCCACCGCTACTTCTAGGTATAACTAATCCTGGCGCCCAAGAAATGATTGGTATATTAATTTTATTTTTTCTCAACCTTTTACTCAACTCTTTAGCAAAAAGAATGTTGCATAATTTACTATCTTTATAGGCCTTATCAGCGTCAAAAACATTAGAACCATCTATCATTAAAAAATCAAAAGAGCTTTCTAAGCCTTTTAACTCACCCAAATCAGCTTTTCCACCGACTTTACCTCCAGGTGACTCAGGGTTGTGCACTTCTGAAGAAGTAATTACCACTCTTGGTGATTTGGATTTTAATAGTTTTGGTAATAGTCTTTGCATCAGAAGATGATGACTCAGATGATTAACAGCAAACGTTAACTCTATATTTTGAGTAGATCTTCTTGCAATCTTAGAACCAGTATATTGCAATCCTGCATTAAACACAAAAGTATCTACATCATAATCTTGATTTAAGAAATTCTCTGCAAATGAATCTATACTATTTAAATCAGAGAGATCTACTATAGGTAAAGTTAATAAATCATTTATTTTAAAAGAAGATATCTCATCATTTTCCAACAACTTCTTAAGATCTTCAGCTCTTGATTGATTCCTACAAAGGACAATAACTCTGCAACCATTCTTAATAAGTTTTAATGTTGCTTGATAGCCTATCCCAGAAGTGCCACCTGTGATTAGAACAGAATTTTTATTATATATTTCCATATTACTAAAAAATATAAATATATTTTCTAGCTACATTCTCTAATTTACACTTAAAATATATGTCCATATAAATAAAAGAATAAATAGATTATATTAATAATATAATCTATTATCAGGCGACGTTAAAGCTGCTGGCCTTAACGATATTTAATTTTAATAAACTTATAACTACATCTAGTGAAAATAAGTATTTCAAATAAAATATGTTGTACCTAAGCAGGTTATCCTAATGCATACAAGTCAAGGAGGTAACTAAGTGACTATAGAAGAAGATAATCACTTATGTATAAGCAATTTCAATCTGTCTATACACTTAGAGCTAAATGAATAATACTAATACGTCAATGGAAGTATTAGTAATTGGTGCAGGGCCAGGAGGTTTGGCAATTGCAGCGGCACTTGGACAAGAGCATCTTTCAGTAGGAGTACTCTCAGTAAATAACCATAATGAGCCTTGGCCATATACTTATGGCATCTGGGGAGAAGAAGTTGATGAACTTGGTTTTGAAAACTTATTGAAACACCGTTGGTCAAAAACAGTTAGCTACCTAGGGGAAGGATCAAAAGATCTAATTTCCAAGGAGAATAAATCAATATCTCATGAACGAGACTATGGACTTTTTGATAAAAAGAAACTTCAGCAACATTGGATAGAACAATGCAATCAAGCCTCTGTTCAATGGTTTAGAGGCAAAGCAAGTAATTTTGAAGTAAACGATATCAATAGCATTGTAACTACATCCTCTGGAAAGATATTAACTTCAAAAATAATCATCGACGCGACCGGTTATGAGCCTGTTTTCCTTGATATTCCTAATAAAGGGGAGGTAGCAGTACAAACGTGTTATGGAATTGTTGGTGAATTTAGCAAGCCACCTGTTGAAAAAAACCAATTTGTGTTAATGGATTACAGGTGTAATCATTTAAGTAAAAGTGAAAAATCAGCCCCTCCTACTTTCTTATATGCAATGGATATGGGTGAAGGCAAATACTTCTTAGAAGAAACATCCTTAGGCTTAGCACCACCTGTCGAAATAGAAACACTCAAAGCTAGGCTTCATTCAAGACTAAAACATAGAGATATAAAAATATTAAAAGTTGACCATGAAGAAAATGGAGTGTTTCTTCCTATGAATATACCTATTCCAGACTTAAATCAATCCATCCTTGGATTTGGAGGATCAGCAGGCATGGTACATCCAGCATCAGGCTATTTAGTAGGAGGAATACTTAGAAGAGCACCTTTACTAGCAAAAGAATTAGCAATCGCAATCAAGAATAAAAGCAATTCACCTTCTGAAATAGCAAAAAAAGGATGGGATAATTTATGGCCAAAAGAACTAAGAAGGAAACAAGCTTTATACCAATTTGGATTAGAAAAATTAATGCGTTTTAAAGAACTTCAGTTAAGACTATTTTTTAAAAGTTTCTTTAGCCTATCAAATAGACAATGGTACGGTTTTCTTACAAATACACTAACACTCTCGGAACTTGTAAATGCAATGTGGATAATGTTTAAGAAGGCTCCATTAAATGTAAAATGGGGACTAATGGAAATGAAAGGTAGAGAGATAAAATTACTATTAGAATTCCTAAAACCAAATATATAAACAATTGAGAACAATACTTATTAGTGGAGCTTCAAGAGGTATAGGAAGAGCTATTGCAGAAAGAGCTATACTTGATGGTCATAGACTTAGTTTAGGAGTAAGAGATCTAAACAAAATAAATGGATCTATACTTGACCCAAAAATATCAGGAAAAGAAAAACTTTTAATTAACAAATATGATGTAAATAACCCTGATGATGCAATTAAATGGGTTGAAAATTCAGTTAAATATTATTCAGAAATAAATACTATAGTCCATTGTGCTGGAATATTTAAGAAAACAAGTCTAAATTTCTCTTCAGGGGAAGAAAAAGATATCGATAATCTATGGAAAATAAATGTAATGGGTCCATGGTTTCTAACAAAGGCAGCTTGGAAATACCTATGCAAAAGTAATAATCCAAGAATCATAGTCATGGTATCTATGAGTGGCAAAAGATCAAAAGGGAAGCTTGCTGGCTATAGCACTACAAAGTTTGCATTGATGGGCCTTTGTCAAACAATTAGAAATGAAGGCTGGAATGAAGGAATTAGAATAACAACCATCTGCCCAAGTTGGGTGAATACAGATATGGCTAAAGGTATAAGCACTATAAATAAAGAAGATATGACACAACCACAAGATATTGCCTCAATAGTCTCTAATTTGCTAGAACTTCCAGATAGCTGTGTCCCCTATGATATACCTATTAACTGTAATCTGGAATATTAATAATACTCACGATAAAGCCTTGTTCTTTTTTGGAATTAGATTAAAGATACTGTAAATAAATATACGAATATACCTATGAATAAAGCTCCTATAAAAGCCCCCTACTGACTTACCAAAAGTATATATTTTAGATATAAAGCCTACTACAAAATTAATAACCCATAGCAAAAGTAAAATACTAATAACCAGGGTGGCTGTAGAATAAACCCCTGATAGCTGCTCCTGAAGTGGCTCTAATAATTTTAGATAAGATGTATAATTCATGACAATAAATAAATTGAACAAACAGGTTTATATAACTAATAAACATAAAGGCAAGGCAGAATGCAAGCCCAGACTAATTCATTTTATTAATTATTAACAAAGTTACTTTCTTATTATTAAAATCCAATTAATATAAGAAAGAAACAAGAGTAATATAGCCGAGGACAATGCTTTAAGCCTATTGAGCCAAGAGGAAAAGATATTTAAATCACTGCAATTATAGCCTCCAAAATCACCTAATAGAAACAATAAAAACATAGGCAAAGAAGACAATGCTAAAGCCACAGAGAGTGCAAAGGATATAATCACACCTAGCTTTATCAAACAGACCAAGGAAATAATAAATATCAAAATAGAAGCTGTTAATGCAATATAAAATTCTTCTCCTAGTGTTCTTGGCAAATTACCTTTTAAGCTAAATTGCTTTTTACAATCAACAATCTGATTTTCACTAAAATCAAAATAACCTGAATCAGGAAGTCTTGCTTGCCTATATCTTCTTAAAAGTCTTGCCTCGAAAGCCAATGGATGATCAGTTTCTAATGTTGCAATTATTTTATTAGGAGATATTTTTTTCATCTTTTTCTGAAGATTATTGGTTTTACCAATAAGATATAAATCATTTTTCTTTATCAAGTAAACATGACCTTTCATAAGAACCGCCTCTAATAATTCCAGCCAGGTGTAATTATTGATTAATTTAATAAATTATAATTGCATATTTAGTAAAGTCAATTACGTTACAATAGCTAAAAATACTATTAGCGCAGTATAGGTAAGATGAATAAATGTATCTTGTATTCATTCAGAAGATGTCCATACGCAATTAGAGCCAGATGGGCAATATTGAATTGTGGAATAAACGTTTTAATAAGAGAAGTATCCTTAAAAGATAAGCCCATTGAACTAACTGATGCATCTCCTAAAGGTACAGTTCCAGTATTAATAACTAATACTGGTGAGGTTATAGATGAAAGTTTAGCTATAATAAAATGGTCTATTAAAAAAGTGTCAGCTGACAAAATACATCTTTTAGAAACCGAAGAAAATGATAAAACCATAAAAGATTTAATCAATGAAAATGATCATATATTTAAATATCATTTAGATAGATACAAATACGCAAATAAATTTGAGGATATTAATCATAAGGAACATCAGCTAAAAGCAAAGGAAATTCTAAGAAGTTGGGATAGTTTAATAGCACAAACTCTTAGGAAGCATGAAGTCCCTTGGTTGACAGGTAAAAAGCAAAGTATTGCTGACTGGAGCTTATGGCCATTTGTTCGTCAATATAGACTTGTAGAACCTGATGAATTTGATAATGACTGTAATTTATATAACTTAAGAAAATGGTTAAACTATTACTTGGAGCATGAATTATATCCATGCTTAATGAATAAGTATTCCTATTGGCATAACTCAAAGGAAGAGTCACATTTCCCAAAATAATATATTTTAAATCTTTTATTTGCTCTCAACTCTCAATTCTTCTTCTATCAATAATTCTAGCAAGTTCTAAGAAATAACCTGCCGTACAATACTTACCTATATTTCTTTCACGATTGCCAAAATCACTTCTTAATTCTGCTGTCTCTGCCATTAATAGATCTAATTCCTGTTGAGGCATTTCATATAACTCTTTAAGCTCAATTTCTCTTGCCAATAGATGGCTCTTAAACCATTTTTCTCTAGACTCCTGAAGTGGAATATCTTTAAAGTCAGATGATCTCATAAGAAATTTCAAGAACTATATATTAGAAGATTATATTAACCTAAACTTACTAACCTAAACAATATCCTTAGCAAGTATTGGTTGCATAAATAAAGCAATAATAACAAACAAAACTGTCATGCCTCCACAAATTTCTGTCCATCCTGCTAATCCGAATTTAACTATAAATACAGGTGCTATAACTGTTATCAAACCACCTGAAAGCAAAGGCTGTAAAAATAATTGCTTTATAGAAAATATTGGCAATGTATTTGTTATATCTCTTGGATCAGCAAGTCTTAAAAGCAATATTCCACTTGCAGCTACTCCATTTGCATTACCAAATTCAATGATTGATCTCTCAAACCAATTATTTTTAAATAGTATCTTTGCAAATAAGAACATCCCAAGTAGGTTCCAGATTATTCCGCTTAAGGACAGAATTGTTAAAGGGATCCAGTCCTTAATCAAGAGAGGTAAATCCAAGGAAGCCATAGCTGTTGTAATAAGTAAATCGGTCGAAATAACACCTATTTCTCTCTGCAAAATTTCCGAAACATATTCAGCCCTATCAAGTTTTTCTAATAAGAATCTAATTAAAAGCGATCCAAGCAAAGCCAATGGAAAAACTGGAAAGGTCGAAATAACCTCATAATAAATCCCTCCTAATGAAGTAGAAAAAGACCTCAATAAAAAAAGACTTGTAACACCAAAAAGAACAGCCAATCCAACAAAGGCAAGATTTACTGCTAATAGTTTTAATTGCTGAAGAATAGAAACTTGATTTTCTACAACTATTTTCTTTTCAGAATGAATTTCCTCTGATGATATCCAACCAGAAAATCGGCCAAAAACAACTAAACCGCTACCCAATAAAGTGGATGCCAATAAACCCACTGTTGCCATAGCCAATCCAAGATCAAGGCCCTCAGGGAAACCTAAATGATTAAAGCTTTTTCCCATCACCGCTGCAGCACCATGTCCTCCTTCAAACCCCACTTCTATTAAGCAACCCATTAAAGGATCAACATTTAAATATGGAATTAAAACAACTAAAACTGCTATTCCTCCTATCAAATACTGACCGAAACCCAAAAGCAAACCCATTATTGCTTGTGATGTAACTGGTTTCCACAAAGCGCTTGCTTTGGGGAGTGGCCTGCCCAACATCAGAGTTGCAAAAACTAAAGTAAGTAAAGGCGTGGGCAATCTTATCCAGATATCGGTAATTGATTCGGGAAGAATTGGTTGTGGACCATAAGGTCCTATTAGAAGAGCAAATGTTCCAAAAAAGAGCGAAATAGGAATACCCAACCTCTCTAGGCTCAATGCAGAGTCAAGTCTTCTTCCAATTATCAATAATATTGCAAAAACAAAAAGGCATCCTAAAGAAATAAATAACTTTGGGAATGAGTCTATAAAAAATGAACTTTGAATAAGATCTTGGAAGCTTTTCATATAATTATTTCATAAATTTACCAATTAAATAGCACATCAAATCTTTTTAATAATCATCTTTAAAAGATAAATATAAAAAAGGCCCGCCTAAATAGCGAGCCTTTTTAATATTTAATCTAATTCTCTATGCAAATAAGCTAGAGATAAGAGCAAATATTAATCATTCAACGTTACCGTTGCAGTATCAATATTGCTGATTGCTCCACTTACTCTCTTAAAGTCAAAGCCCATTGCACGAAGTGCATGCCATAAATGACCTTGGATGTAAAAGAAACCTAGGTAATAATGGACATTAGTAAGCCAAGCTCTAGAAGTGTGGACACCAATATCAAGATCAACAGTATCTACCCAATATGGAGAAATTCCAAATTTGAGATCTAATACCTCTCCAAAAAATTCAACTGGATAAACGGTTGTATTGGTTGCACACCAAAAGGCTGCAACAATAGCCATCCAGCCAATTCCAGCTAATGACCAAGAAAGAACTGCTTCAGCTGAAAGCAATCCAGATCCTTTGAATTTGGTATATTCTCCAACTTGCTTAGTTGCAATATGGAAAGCACCACCTGTGATCATAAAGAATGCCAAGAAAGCATGTCCACCCATGACATCTTCCAAATTATTTATGGAAAGAAAGTCAAATTGATGATTCCAAATAGAAGCAAGATTTAAATTGTATTCAACTTGACGAATAGAGCCAGTTGCAGCATCCCATATGCCATGAATTCTTGCCCATTCAACAAACTGAATATTGGCAACACCCAAAAAGATAAGGTGATGACCCAATATAAAGGTCTGGTTGTCAGGGTTATCCCATTCTAGTTTAAATTTTCTTGCCTGTTTTACCTCTGAATCCTGCATATCACCAGGGAAAAAGAGCGAATGCAAAAGGCCACCTGCTCCATAAACCATAGAGAGGATCAAATGAACAATAGCTATTGATGTAACTGCAGTTCCGCCAACAAATAATCCTGTTTCATCAAAGCCAATACCAAGAGTAGCTAGATGAGGAAGAGCAATTAACGGTTGATGTCCCATAGGGACAGAAGGGTCAAAACGAGCTAATTCAAAAAGTGTGAAAGCACCAGCCCAGAAAGCAATCAAACCGGTATGAGCGGCATGAGCTGCAATAAATTTTCCTGAGCGATTGGTGACCCCAGAGTTACCAGCCCACCACCCGTAGGTGACGTCTGTATTTCCATAGGTCTGCATTAGGTTGCACGAAGGTGGGAAAGCGCAGTGACCCTAACGAAAAACGAGAATATAATGGGAGTAAAACGAATACCTTTTACATTGTGTAAGCCTTTTACCCTAAGTAAATAGGCCAAGAAGTCCCTAATCATAGGATTTTTCAACAATTTTCTAAAACTAATAGAAAAATTATTTTCTTTTTAAATCAGTGAAATCGAGGTAAAGCTTCTATAAAAAAGCCATCTTTAAAAGTTTTAAATGGTTTAATATAGAGATCAAATCATCATAAGAAAGAAATGTTTTTGAAATTATGGGAAATAATTCTTCCTTTAGTAAAAGATATGAGGCTTAGATTTGCTCTCGCGATGTTAGGCAACGTAGTAATTCTATGGGTTTTAATAACCTATTTCAAGCAATTGATTCCAAACCTTCCTGATACCTTCCCTAACTAGTTTGACAATGTTAAATAAAAAAAACAAGGGCAAGTCAAAACTATGACTATAATTTTAATGAAAAGAAAAAACCATATATAAATATCGAAAGAAATATTTATCCCTAAACAATATTAAAACCATTTAATCTTAAGCAGCCAAATCAGAAAGAGGGGCATCCCTATTCCGCCAATATTCAATTATTTCCTTACACCAACTCAGGTGATAAATAACTTCTGGCTTCCATGGCATGGAGCTCTCACTTTCTGCACTTCTCCAATGTGTACCAGGCTTTAAATAACCGACTTCTCTCCAGTGCTGCAAAGTTCTAGAACTAACTCCAAGACGCCTACTTGCATCTTCCTCTAATAACCATTGATTAGAAGACATTTAAAAAATAAAAACCAATATTTCTTTTTAACGTAAACCTTCAGTTAAAGGAAGGGGTAATTGACGATAAATAGGTAAAAATACATGCCTATAAAGAAGTGGTTTCACTCAGGGAACCAAGGCCTATATTCCTTTGAAGAAGAGCCGATAGAAAGCCCCGAATCATTAGAAGGGTGGAGACAGCCAATACTAAAACTACTCTGATTGCAAATAGAAGCATTTATTAAATGGTCGTCCCCCTTTGGTATATCTATCCATCCAGGAATCCAAAGTGTCTTATCATTAAGTTCACTTAAATTCAATCCAAAACAAACCTCTCCATCAAGAACAGAAACCATATTTACCAAATACGAATTATCGATCACAGCATAATTAATAACAACAAAGTGATATTGGCCTTTTATATTGAATTTACTTGTCCAGGCTTTGATTGGAGGCCAGTTTATCATTATGAATTAACTAATCTTATTTCTTATAAAGATTTAAATATTCACTTCTTGTCTTATTAATTAGCCTAGTTTTTCTTTCTAAAACCTTAATTTTATAGTTATAATCAAGGTCAGTTCTGCTATCTTTACCTATTTTCATCCATTCATATATTGTAAGACTTTTTCTCATTAAGCTCTTTCTTGATACACGAGAAAAATATAAAAAGATTACAAATAAGCAAATAAAAACTACTATGAAATATATATACATAGCAATACAAAGACTATTTAAGAAAAGGATATCATGCCTTAAGAACTCTTGTTAGGTTTTCGAACTCATCTAATTTCATTGAAATTTCATTTAGATTCATAGACGATTTAGAAAGATCTTTAATTTTAAATTCACCTTTATTTAGTTCCTCTTCTCCAATCACAATTGCCCACTTAGCGCATGATCTATTTGCTCTTTTAAATTGCTTTGCAAAGGTTGAGCCTGAATTGTCCAGTTCAACCTTAAAATTTGCTTCTCTTAGAGCTCTTGCTAGGCATAATGCTTCCATTTCTGCTTTTTCACCTCTATTAACCAAATAAACATCTGGATAACTAGAATTAGCTATCTTTTCACCTAAAAGAATAAATAATCTTTCCATTCCAATAGCCCAACCAACTGAGGGAGTTGGAGGGCCTCCAAGCTGTTCAACAAGTCCATCATATCTTCCACCACCGCAAACAGTAGCTTGAGCACCTAATTGATTACTAGTTATTTCGAATGCTGTATGGCAATAATAATCCAATCCGCGTACAAGGCAATTATTAAGAGTAAAAGGGATTTTTAATGAATTTAATATGTCTTGTAATTTCACGAATCTTTCTTTGCTATTAATACTTATTGAAGAATCAATTATAGGTGCATCTCTAATAAGCTCTTTAATCTTAGGATTTTTACTATCTAAAATACGTAAAGGATTATTTCTTAGTTGATTTCTCAAACTATCATCTAATAAATCAATATATTTTTCGAACCAATCAGTTAGTTTTTTACGATATATTTTTCTGTCTTCAAATGTACCTAAAGTATTAATTTCAAGCTCTAAACCATCAATTCCAATATCTTTAAGAAAATCCCAAGCAATACTTATAAGTTCTGCGTCACTTCTAACCGAAGACAATCCAAAGAATTCAGCTCCTATTTGATGAAATTGTCTTTGTCTTCCAGCCTGAGGTCTCTCATACCTAAACATCGGTCCTCCATACCAAAGGCGCTGAGGGCCTTGATTAAGAAGTCCATTTTGAATAAGTGATCTAACAACAGAAGCAGTTCCTTCAGGTCTCAAAGTGCAAGATCTATTCCCACGATCAATAAATGAATACATTTCCTTCCCCACAACATCAGTTGTTTCTCCAATTCCTCTAGAAAAAAGCTCCGTAACTTCTAAAAGCGGTGTCCTTATTTCACGAAGTCCTGATCGAGTAAAATGATCCCTGGCTAAAGCTTCGATTCTTTGCCATCGCTCTGTTTGAGATGGCAAAATATCTATCATTCCCCGAAGTGTTTGAAGATTAGTCAATCCTGAAAGCTGTTATACATTATTCGATTCTATTATATTAGAATAAATTATTTAATACAATACATTTCCTTTAAAATATAGACTGATAAAATCAATGCCAATAATACTATAAACAATAACTTCATAATATCAATCCAATAAATAGTGATGCCAATAAAATAGGGTTAGGGAGAATATTTCTATAAACTTGGTATACAATATAATTACTTGTTAATTTTAATATAGATTTCCACTTATTTACTTAATACATGCAACATCTAATTATAATTACTGCAAGCAAAAGACTATTGTAGAAGTATTAATCAATAATGACTATAGGACAGGTTTCAAAAATAAATTTGGCAATCTAATAAAAGAAAAAATATATTCACTAATCTTAAGCTAAATATATGCAATAATTTTCTTAATCTTCTGATTTCTTACAGACTAATCTTGTACCAACAGAATATTTAATAAGCCAAAGGTTAATTCTTCTAGTGTATGCAGGAGGAATTTCTTTTATTAGCTGAGTTAATTCTAATGCGCCAAGTCGTTTTAGTTCCTTTTGTTCGTCATGCCAAAGCATCTCAGCCTCCCTAATCAATCTGGCCCAACTCCTTACTTGCTGCCAATGATGCAAACTTCTTCTTATGTGTTGTCTCTCCAAATGCATATGGCCTTTATTAAAAAAAGACTAGTATTTTTAGGTTGACACAAAAAATACAATATGGAAAAAAACAACCTAGTGATTTCCAAGATCTAAAGGAAATATATGAATTAAGCAACTACTCCATTTAGTCTTTATAGTCCTACCTCTTTAACTTCAAATGGAAGTGTAGTTATTTCTCTATCACTTATACGCCTTGTCCATGCTCCCCGAACAGGATCATTCCATCGAAAGCCTGCTTGTTTAGCAAGGTTCCTTTCATCGTAAGAAACTTCAGCTCTCATTAATCGTTTTGGTTCAAGACCTTGTTCTAAAAAGATCTCTAAATCAGAGCATCTTCGAAAAACCTCAGCCAGATAAATGCAATCAGTTAAAGCACGATGAGCTGTCCATACAGGAACTTCATAAGCAAGCGCAAGATCTCTTACAGAAGGCCTAGATTTGAGATGCAATTCTTTTGGCCAAGAGATATCTTCCATGGAACAAATCCAAGGTTTTGTAATAGCAGGTAGAGGGTTAATGCCAAACCACTGTCGATCAAAAGCTGCATTATGTGCCAATACAACATCAGCACGATCTAACATGAAATTAAAATATCTTAGTCCTTCTTCCCATGGTTGAGATAAACGTGAAATTTTGGCAGGTATTTTATTGATAACCTCTGCGGAATTACTCTCAGAAGGAATTAAAAAAGAATTTTGAGCAAGAATAGATCTACTTTCAACATGAAATAAAATTGATCCAACTTCAATACAATTATCAATACCTGGTTCTAGTCCTGTTGTTTCCGTATCAATTATCAACAAGAATTTAGGAGACAGAGAGTCTTCATTAAAAACTGATCCATTAAAAAGTTCAAGTTCCTTTTGCATCTTTATCAAAATTAAAGGTGTTTTTAGCTAAGCAGTAGAATAGATATCTAAATAAACACCTATTTATATCATCATATTGATTTTATTAACAACCTATATAAAAATGTCTCTTATTATCTTAATTCTGACTTCCTTGTCAAATGGCTAAATGGAGAAAGATAGGCCAAACATGGTGCAATTGGCCATCCAAACCAACTGCCTTAATAGAATTGATTGGGGGTAGCTATCTATCTGCAACGCCACATATAAGTTATAAAATACTTCTCAATGCTCTTATTAGAAAAAATATAGCAATTCATGCTTGGAGTTATATCCCTAGTTTAGACCATCAAACTCAAGCAAATGAAGCATGGAAAGATTTAAGGAAATGTAGACTTAAACTAGAATCTAGGATCGGAGATATTTCTTATGAGCCTGTAAGGCTAGGCCATAGCCTTGGGTGCAAGTTACATCTAATTGCTCCAGATGGAGGCAGAAAAAGCAAATCATTTATTGGTTTAAGTTTTAATAATTATAAGATAGAAAAATCAATACCGTTAATAAGTAAAGTAAAAAAGAAACTAAGAATTCAAACTGAATTTAGCCCTAGTCCATCAGAAACAATGAATATTATTTCGAATAATTATATACAATCAAATAATTTATTAATTAGATTTTCAAATGACAATCTTGATCAAACTAATACTTTATATAAATATCTTAAAGATAGGAACAATGACCAAACAAAGTTTATTGAGCTTTCAGGGAACCATCTTACTCCTGCGAATACAGGCTTAAAGGAAATATTTTCAGAGCAAGAAGATTGCAATCATTATGAAATCTCTCAATTGGTTGATAAAATTTATACCTTCTTATCAGAGCAGAATCATGGTTGAAAGAAACTCTCTATGGACAACCCAAGCAGAAATTCTTGTCAAGTCGCTTCATAGCGAATTAGTTTTAAATAATCATAACTGGCACAAACTTAAATCCAATAAATACCGACGGACTGCTGAACTAATTGTTAGTGCTTTATCTCAAATAATTAATGGTGGCAAAGATAAAGATATTGAAGATCTTATTGAGCAATCTCTAAAATGGATCAAAGGAGACGCAAAAGATCCTGGATGTCCATCACACTAAGTTACTTTTTACGGCGCAAAGCAAGTTGTAGACGGTTACCTTTTCTGCTCCATCGAACATCATCAAAACACTCATGAATCAAGAATAAGCCCCTTCCATTTTCTGCCTCTATTTCTGAAGGTAACGTAAAAATTCTTTGAGATTTCTTAACCCCTTTGCCATCATCCTGAATCTGCCAAACAAACCAATTAGGAGTAATGATTCTCCGTACCCTTATAAATTTGTTTTTTTGGCTTGAATTTCCATGCACCACTGCATTAACAAGAGATTCGTGCAATCCCAGTTGAATGAGTTCTCTAGTCTTCTCACCTTTAATAGGTTCCATGAGAAGCATCACATGAGATTTCAGCTGAAGAGTTGAAGGAAAAACAAAATCAGTCCATTGAAATAATTGCAATAGCAAGAAAAGCAAAAGGTTTGAAAATGACTATTAAGCTAATTAAAAAATACTTGCAAATAACGAACAACTTTAATCTAACTTTTTTTAAATCAATTTTGTTTTCGTCGAGAAAGTAAAAATGGATGATTCAAATAAGCGTCCATCAATCGAACACCCCTTAACTGATTAACTAACGGCATGTGACCTTCTGGAGCCTCAAGAGACCATGTAAACGCACTTGGGTATCTTGTCCAAACCCCATCAGTTTTCCAGCCAATCCTTGGCCATAATTTTTCATAACTTCCTCCTAAAGAATCTAAAAGGCGCGCTTGAGTTGAAAAGCCAAACTTCTCTTGAGAATAAACAAGCCATAAACTATCAATAGTAAGCAAGTCTTCAATATCAATTCCCTCAACCTCACTAAAATAAACGTATCCTCGCTCAACGGAACTATCTCCAGCTAATTTTCTTAAAATTGAACTTGTGATTCGATCAGCTTCTTCAAATTGCTCTTCAAGAAGAAATTTTTGCAAGGGGCCGTAATCTATTCCCATAGAAGAAGGAGTACTAAATAATACTGATTGATCAGCAGCTAAAAGCTCAGATAAGAACTTGTTTTCATGTCTATTTAATACTTGAAGAATCCAACCAAAAGACCAATCTTTAAACTCTGGTTTAAAGTTGCCAAAGAATTTTGAACCAAGTCCTACCAAGTCCTTAGACCTTGACTCAATTTCGCCTACAAGACGACGTCTTTGTCTTAACGAGCCACTTGAAAAGTTTTCAAGTAGCTCTTCAATAGGAACACGGTTTGATTCAGATGTGTCAGATGGCATAACTAACAACCGATCTCAAAGTCATCTTTATTACACTATGTCAGGTGTAGGCATACTTTCTTCATATTCGCTAAATACTTTCAGGAATATAGACGGAGTGTTAATAGATGTTCGCAGTCCAAAAGAATATCTTCAAGGCCATTGGCCAGGAGCTAAAAATCTACCTTTGTTTAATAACGAAGAGAGATCATTAGTTGGTACTGCATATAAAAAGAAAGGGAGGAAAAAGGCAATCCTGATAGGGCTTGAAATTATTACTCCTAAGCTTAGGGTACTCAAAGAACAATTAAAATTAGAAGCATCAAAATCAAAAAATAAAACTCTAAAGATATATTGCTGGAGGGGCGGATTACGATCAAGAAGTATTGCTAATTTTGCTAAGTTACTTGGATTAAATGCTGTTTTATTAAATGGTGGATACAAAACATATAGGTCATGGTCATTAGATCAATTTGAAAAGAAATGGCCATTAAGACTTATTGGGGGAAAGACAGGAACAGGTAAGACTTCTGTACTACATGAACTAAATAAAATGGAAATATTCATAATAGATTTAGAAGGAATTGCGAATCATAAAGGTAGCAGCTTTGGAGGCATTGGATTACCTCCTCAACCAAGCTGTGAACAATATGAAAACCTATTAGCAGAGGAACTATTTAAATCAGAAAAGTCATTAGCAAAGAATATTTGGCTAGAAGCTGAAAGTGCAAGCTTAGGCAAATGCAGAATTCCAAACAAGCTGTTTTTTCAAATGAAGTTAGCTCCTTTAATTGTTATCGAGAGGAGCAAAGAAGAAAGGGTTCATATCCTAGTAAAAGAATACAGCCTTCATAGTAAAGAAGAATTAATAGAAGCCACATTAAGGATAAGCAAACGTTTGGGGCCACAAAGAACAACCAAAGCAATTGAATCAATACAGAATGGCTTATGGGAAGAAGCATGTATTGCCATGCTTGACTATTACGATAAATGCTACGAATACGAACTTGAAAAGATTACTTCTAAAGAAACATTAGACCTTACGGGACTAAGTACTGAGTCCTCTGCAAAGCAAATAATCAAACTTGCGCATGTTTACTAACAGTTCATTTCTCACATTTTGAATAGGCTTTTCAGTACTATCTTATAGAAGTCGCAAAAAGACATGTCTGAATCAAAGAAAAAAGCGACTATAAGTTTTTTGGCTGGAATAGATGAACCATCTATTCCAGAAATCCGTTTAACAAGAAGTAAAGATGGAAGAACAGGGCAAGCTTTTTTTTACTTTTGAAGAACCTCAAGCCTTGTCTTCAGTAAAAGATGGTTCTATCAAGGGAATGACAATGATTGATGAGGAGGGCACTATAAATACAAGAGAAGTAAAAGCTCGTTTCCTAAATGGGATACCAAGTGCTATTGAAGCAACTTATGTTTGGAAAAGTGAATCAGATTTTCAACGTTTCATGAGATTTGCCAAGCGTTATGCTTCAAGCCATGGAATGGGATATTCAGAGAAATAAATCAATTGAAATTCTCAAATTGGCTAGGTTTGGCTGGGTTAATAGCTTCATTTCTTCTGGTTTGGAGTCTAAAAGAACTAATAATATTGATTTTTGCAGGTGTAATAATTGCGATGGCTCTATGTACCCTTACAGGTAAAATCAAAAATTTACTTCCTTTACCTAGACAAATTTGCTTATTAATAACGCTTGCCAGTGTTCTATTAATACTAAGTGTTTCTATGCTCATAGTAATACCACAATTCAATCAAGAGTTAAAGCAATTAATAAGTCAACTACCTTATTCTGCCAAGGCCTTATGGGATATAATGAACTCAACTATAGAAAGAATTTCTACTATTTTAGATAACAAGGATTCACAATTAATTGAAAATATTAGTCTTACATTTAAACAATTTGAAGCCATGCCAGACGGTGTCGTTCTTGCAAATGGAATAACTGATAGTCTAAATAGCTTATTAAATTTTGCTGGCAACCTTGGAGCAGGAATAATACAAGTTATATTTGTACTATCTATTAGTTTAATGATCTCAGTACAACCAGAAGCTTATAGGGAGATAATAATAAGACTTACCCCCTCATTCTATCGAAGAAGAGCAATGTACATCCTTCTAGAATGTGGAGAAGCTCTTAGCAATTGGATGACGGGAGTAATTATAAGCTCTACATTTGTTGCTTTGTTAGCAGGTTTAACCCTTTATTTATTAGGTGTAAAGCTTGTAGTAGCAAATGCTTTACTAGCAGGGGCCTTAAATATTATTCCAAATATTGGTCCCACAATAAGCACAATTTTCCCTATATCAGTAGCTCTTCTTGATGCTCCTTGGAAGTCAATTGCAATTATTATTTCTTATATAACAATTCAAAATATTGAAAGCTATATCATTACTCCCTCAGTAATGCAGCACAAAGTAAAGTTACTTCCTGGACTAACTCTGACTGCTCAATTTATTTTTACCGTAATGTTTGGTCCAATAGGTTTATTAATTTCCCTACCTTTAGCAGTGGTAATTCAAGTTTTAACAAAAGAAATAATCATACATGACATTTTAGACAAAAGTAACGCACAAGTAATTTAGACTGGAAAACATTATCTTTCAGCAAAAAAATTAATTAATTCGTATTATTATTACCGATTTTAGGTATAAATATCAAAACCAAAATTGCAAGAGGATGATTATAAATAGCAAAGAAAAGTCCTATAAAAGTAAAGTTTTCAATTAACAGCCTTATTTCAAAACGAATATCCCATAAGGCTATAAAAACAAGAAGCAATGATATCCAATTTGATTTTAAATATATATATATTTGCCTAAAATCAAATTTCTTTAATCTTACACTATTAAAGCAAGATCTAAGCATCAATTGTCATTTGTGAGAGTAAGTAAAGAAGGAACTAAAGCAATACTAGACCAACTACCTATCACAACTCCCATTGCCAATGCTATAGAGAACCAGTATAAAGAATATCCTCCAAAGAATATTAATGCCAAAAGTGGTAGCAATGTAGTTCCACTCGTATAAAGAGTTCTAGTAAGAGTTGCAGAAACTGCTATATCAATTTTTTGTTTATAAGGTAATGAAATATCTTGATTATCTATCTCTCTAATTCTGTCATAAACCACAACGGTATCATTTACCGAATAACCAGCGATTGTAAGTAGTGCAACTGCAAAAAGACTATTTACTTCAACATCCAGAAATACACCTAACCAAGAGAAAATACCCGCAATGATAAATATGTCATGAAAAAGAGCCAATAAAGCAAAAAACGAGAATTTCCTATCGAACCTTATTGATATATATATTGCAACACAAGAAAAAGCTACAAGTAGTGATACTAAAGTGGTTTTTAATAATTTACTTCCCAATGTTGGTCCTATAGTTTCTATTGACAATCCTCCATCTTCAAAGGGTCCTATATCATTAACAATTGATTCAACAATCGCCTTACTTTCTGAAGCCGCAATTGACGGTACTCTAATCAATATTGATTTATATCCGTCAAGGAATTGGACTCTTGCTGAAGCCATTTTTTGATTAGTCTCTTTATTTGAAAAATCAATGTTAATTAACTTATCTGAAACATCTAAGGCGCTTATTTGAGTACATTTATCAATACATTTTCTTTCTAACTTTATTTGAGTTCCCCCAGTAAAATCCAAACCAGGACGTAATGGAAGTCCTATAGTTGGCGTTAAAAAAGATGTAACAAAACCCAAAAAACTTACAAGCACTGCAAAAGCAGATATCAACCAAACCTTGGATCTATTTCTGGATAAACTGATATATGTTTTTCCAGTAAAAGTCTTAGGAGAAAATGTCACAAGCTTAATCTAACTAATTTGTTTAGGGAGTTGTTTTAAAGGTAAGAAATTGGAAGGTCTTCTTAAATATTTATAGCTCATAAAGAATCTCAAGAGAACACGTGTACAGCTCAATGCTGTAAATAAACTAATAACTACACCTAAGCCAAGAGTAGCTGCAAAACCCTTAACAAAGCCAGTCCCTAAATAAAAAAGTGATATGCAACTAATCAAGGTAGTTATATGTCCATCAATTATTGAAGAGAAAGCTTGAGAGAATCCAGTATCTATAGATCTAATCAATGTATTACCTCTTCTAAGCTCATCCTTAACTCTTTCAAATATGAGCACGTTGGCATCAACTGCCATTCCAATACTCAAAATAAAACCAGCTATACCAGGAAGTGTAAGAGTAACTGGAATAAGTGTATAAACAGCAAAGTTAAACAGAGCGTAAAAAGAAAGTGCCAATATGGCAACAATGCCTGCAATTCTATAAAAAATGACCATGAAAATTGCAACCATTGCCAAGCCTAGAAGAGCTGCTGTCAAACTTCTCTGAATATTTTCTTCACCTAAAGTGGGGCCAATAGTTCTTATCTGAATTATCTCCACCGGCAATGGCAATGATCCGCCTCTAAGTTGAACTTCAAGTTCTCTAGCTGAATCCGCTGTAAAATTTCCACTTATTGTTGCAGAGCCACCAGTTATACCTGCTAATTTAAATTGTTCTCCAACACTTGCTTCGCTAATTGATTCACCGTCTAGAATAATTCCCAATAATCTATCTTTACCAGCTATTGATTTAGTTAATTTAGCAAATTTATCACCGCCATCTTTGTTAAAAGTAAGTGTAACCTCCCAAGAAGATAAATTTTGTTCTTGTCGTCTACCTGCGCTTAATAAATCACTTCCAGTTAAGTAAGAAGGTTCAAAAAGTTTTACGATCTCACTATTAATTTTTTGCTTAATTGCTTCTAGATCCTCTTCTTTATTTGATGAAGTTTGGTTTAAATTCAAGGCAAGTTTTAAATTTTCAATCGTTTTCTGTTGACCCTCTATTTCTTCAATATCAGTTTTCTTATTTCCAGAATTTTCTGCAAGAAGAGCAATATTTCTATATTGATTTCTTAGCCTTTGATATTTCTGCATTTCCATTCTTGTACCTGGCTTTTGAGATCTGAACTCCAATAATGCCGTTTTACCTAAAACCCTTGCTGCTTTTGATGGCTCCTGTTCACCAGGTAATTCCAAAATAAGTTGATTTGTACCTATAGTTCTTAAAGAAGATTCTGCAACTCCTAGTCCATTTACACGTCTATCCAAGACTGATTGAACAGCCTCAAGGTCTTGTGAACTTACCTTTGCTGAAGGATTAACCGATTGAACCTCAAGTGTTAATTGACTACCTCCTCTAAGATCTAAACCCAGCTGAAAAGGCAACCTAATGCAAAGTAAAAAAGAAGAAATTACCAACGCCAATAAAAGAGCAAGCCAACCTTGTTGTCGAGCCATCAATTAAACCCCTAAATTAATAATCTTTTCTGCCGTTTCAACAATCTGATGCGGTTGAATAATAGTTAAATTCTCGAGCTTACCATTATAAGGAGTGGGAATATCCTGACTGGAAAGCCTTATAGGTCGGCAATCTAGATAATCAAAACAGTTTTCATTAATAAGAGCAATCAATTCAGCACCTATACCACCTGTTTTCATGCATTCTTCAACAATGATTACTCGATTTGTTTTTTTTATTGAACGAGAAATAGTTTCCATATCAAATGGCTTAAGACTAATTAAGTCAATCAATTCAACATCAATATTTTTCTTTTCCAATAGTTCAACTGCCTTTAAACAATGATGGCGCATTCGAGAATAAGTAAGTATGGTCACATCTTTCCCTTCTTTAACTAAATCTGCCTGATCAAGAGCACATAAATAGTCACCTTCAGGTAATTCTTCAGTCAGGTTATAAAGCAGCACATGCTCAAAAAACAAAACAGGGTTATTGTCTCTTATTGCAGCTTTCATTAAACCCTTTGCATTAGTAGGCGTACTACAGGCAACTATTTTAATTCCAGGAACAGCATGAAAGTAAGCTTCAAGTCTCTGACTATGTTCAGCACCAAG
>QCPC01000004.1 GCA_003212695.1 Prochlorococcus sp. AG-436-C13
TATTTTTATGCTAGAGCCTATTCTAGCTATTTTCTAAAAGAATACATAGAAGCTATAAAATATCTGAAAAAAGCAATAGCAATTGATCCTGAATTTGCAAATAGTTATTATTTGATAGGCTTGAGTAAACAGGGTTTAGGCAACAAAAGAGGTTCTTGTATTAATTACAAGAAAGCAGCCTCTCTTAAGAGTGTACAGGCAACCAAATATCTTAATAGTAGAAGCGGTAAATGGTGCAAAAATATGCCTGATTAAATAACAACAAATCCTATTCCTAGCCTAAAAAATATTATTTAATTTTCGTCTTGATCAATTAGCAATTGATGTTCTTCAGTCAATTCATCATCCAGAGGTGGATAATAGGTTTGACCAGTTTTAGCGACATGCCGTGTCCATAAATCAAACAAAGTTCGTCTATAAAGCTTGTCGGCATAAGTCCTATCTTCTTCTGTCTCACCATTTCGTCTTAACCACCCAAGTGGTTTGACAATCCTTTTATCCTCTATTCTTTCCAGCATATCAAATTAATTTTATTTATTAATTATAAGACTTTCATTTAGGGATGTCAGTATTTTCTTCAAGATTAGAATCTAAATTGACATCTTTTTCTGAGGCAATAAATACTTCCCTGTAACTAGATAACAATTGATTTGATTTTTTATTCAAACGAGAATCAAAAGATGCTTTTAGGGCTTGTGATTTTGAAGATGCATACAATAAGGCTGCGGCAGAAGCAGTCAAAACAATTGATATTGTAAAGCCAAATAATGACAATCCTAATGATGCTATTTTGTTTGGATCTTGTAGCTTTCGGAAGAATTGAACTGTAGCTTGCTCAACTGCCTTACCTCCACTTGCCCATTTCAGAGGGCCTTGAGTAGCCTCCATGTCACCTAATTTTTGCTGAGAGGCCTTATCAACTACTACCCATTTTAAGCCAGGAGGCTGACCTCTAAAATCTTTCAAGTAGTCGCCAATATAATATTCGTTCAGATAACGTAGATTACTCATATTCATTTTATCTTCCAACTGTAAATTCCATTTTCTTTCTGCTTCATTATAAGATTTAAAGTCATCACTATAAGCATCATCTTTTATATTAGATGTTTTAGTTTTAGCAAGATTTTTTTGTCCTTCAATTGAAGCTAAGACATTAACTTTCCTACAAGGAGGAAGAGTTGCTCCGTATTTATCAAGTATTTCTTGTGCAGGTAAATTAATATAACTTTGGTTAGATACTCCATAGGCCGTTAACCTTAATTCCTCATAAATCTGTCTTTCCTTTCTCTTTGAAGTGTTTAATCCACTCATCTGTTCTTTAAGACTATTACACTCTTGCGTTGCTAATTTCAATTCTGGGTTATCTACTTTTCTATTAATAACCAACTTTTGTTTATCTAGACGAGAAAGCTGGTCTTCTAATCGTTTTTTCTTCTGAGACATTTCTTGCTTTTTCTCAGCATCTTTCTTTTCTACAACTTCAGACGCATAATCTTCCATAATGGCTTCTTTCGACATAATCATATCAATGCCTACTCCTGAGACCAAAGTCTTAATAAGAGATAAAATCAAGAAGGCAACTAAGCTTGCAGTCGCCTTAGAGTTATTTCCCTTTGATCTATTGGTTGAATTCTGACCAGAGATATTTGATCCCCAGAGAATTAAATAACCAAGAACAAACGAGAAAGGTAATGCGACTGATTTGGCTAATGTACTAACTGCAAAGTAGAAAATAGGTAGAGTTGAAAAGAAATCCCATATAGTGGATATACTCATCACTTTCGAGACAGACGACAAAGACCTGTCTAGTTCCTTGCTTGAATAAGAAGTTCCCCTAAATTTTCCAGAAGGGACCCAAATAGTCTCTATAAATGATTTAAAAAGATTTTCATCTTCCTGCTCTAACTCATCTCTGGGGTTAATTCTTATTCTTTGAGATGGAGAAGTCTGGTCTTGTCTATATTCACAAAGACTCTTATTAGCTTTTTTTCTTAGATAATCTAATTCTGGCTGACTCTCAATCCAACTAATCAGTTCTTCAGATTCTTTCTTGCTGACCATTTCTTTTTTTTTCTAATAGTAATTGATTTTTCAACATGTTCAAGTTTACAAAGAGTTCCCTTACATAACAGAGTGAAAATCCTGAAATTTTAATGAATGGCAAAAGAAAAATTCCTACAAACTCTACCCATGCCAGCTATTGCAACGGCATTATTTATTCTTCCTATAAGCCAGTCAATAATTTCTGCACCAGTGAGATTAGCAACGAAAGTAGAAGCTACGAACAAGGAAGATATTGCTAAAATCACCAAATCAATAACTGTTCGGGTAGCTGGATCCACTCAAGGATCAGGGGTGTTGGTCAAGAAGAACGGAAATCGCTATACAGTTCTTTTATCATCAACTTCAACGAGCCCTTCATTACTGGTTTGAGTTCCTATTGATCCTGTTGAGCCTAAAACGCTTATAACTTTCACATTATTAAGGCAAGTATGACCAGTCTTCCATTTGAAGGTATAAACAAATAAATGTTACTCCAGATTCAACTGGATTTATCAAGAGTTTTTTATGGAAGCAAGAGAACAATGGCGCTCAAGCTTGGGATTTATGCTTGCCGCTGCTGGAAGTGCGGTTGGATTAGGTAATCTTTGGGGCTTTGCTTACAGGACTCAACAAGGGGGAGGAGCTGCTTTTCTGTTGCTCTATGTGCTGATTGTTTTAGTTGTTTGCCTCCCTGTTCTCGTTGCGGAAATGGTTTTAGGCAGAAGCACAGCCAGTAGTCCATTGTTGGCTCCTATTAAAGCAGGGGGCAAATTATGGCAACCCCTGGGTTGGGTTTTTGTAATTGCATCATGCGGAATTCTGTCTTTTTATGCGGTATTGATGGGGTGGACTGCTGATACATTCTTTCATTCATTATTCTTTGGATTGCCTCAATCTCTTGATGAGGCAACAACCTTTGTAACTTCAGTAAGTAAGGGAAGCAGTGTATTCCTTGGTCAGTTGTTAAGTTTGGTCTTAACAGCCGCAGTTGTCTCTGCTGGCATTAGAGGTGGTATTGAGAAAATCGCGAGGTGGAGCATGCCCTTGCTTTTTGGATTAGTAATAATTCTTGCAGTATGGTCAGCAACTTTGCCAGGAGCCTGGGATGGCTATCAGGACTTTCTTTTAAAATGGGACTCAAGTCAATTAAGGAATCCGGAGACAATTCGTAATGCATTTGGACAAGCATTTTTTTCTTTGAGTCTGGGTATTGGAATAATGGTTGCTTATTCTTCTTATTTGAATAAAAAGAATCAACTTCCAAAACAAGCTTTAATAATTTCTGGCATGGATACTTCTGTGGGAATACTTGCAGGAATGGTTACTTTCCCTATCGTTGCGAGTTTCCCTCAGGTTCAAGAAGCCGTAAAAGGATCATTCGTTTCAACATTTTTTGTTGCTTTACCTACTGGCTTAAGTTCTTTAGGTATTACAGGTCAAATAATTGCTGTTTTGCTTTTTTCGCTTACTTTTATTGCTGCATTAACTTCTGCTATTTCTCTCCTTGAGGTGCCTGTCTCATCTCTAATTGATGGTTTTGGTTGGAGTAGAAATAAAGCTGTAATTCTTTCTACATTAGTAATATTCGTTATTGGAGTTCCTTCAGCTATTTCGGAAGATGTTTTAGGTAAAATGTTTGCCTATATGGATATATTACTTTTGTTAGGTGGTTTCTTAATATCTATTTTGATTGGATGGTTTGTAACAAGAAACTATGACAACGATCTTTCAGAAAGCAACTCAAATATAGGTGTAAGGCGTTATTTAAAATTTATGCTTCGCTGGATTTCGCCTATAGCAATTGCATTTGGCTTATTTGTTAGTGTGTATGATTTAGTTAAACCGCCAATAACATAAAATAATTTTATAATTACATTGATTTCTTAGTTTAGAACACACTCTCTAAGGTCAGCAATTCCTGTTCGGGTGAGAATAATTTATTTAATATCTGGTGAAGATTTAATTTTTTTCGCTTCACATTTATAAGCCATGCTTCTTATAAGCATCAGAAAGAAATACCCCCTTGTCCTTATGGCCGCTACTTTAGTGGACTAAACCAACTCAAAAGTGGACATGAAATTAAAATGCTCACTCCCTAGAGCAATTTCAGCAGCCTTAGAAATACAAGCTATTTTTTAAGAACGCCTTTCAGATGAACTGTTCTATAAGGCTTTTAGTTGACCTCAAAAGGCCCAACTTCCACAAGCCCCTTGTAGCTAAGAGGGAGAGCACTCCCTTGGTAAGGGAGAGAAGTCTCGGGTTCAAGTCGTCCCAACGAGGGCACTAGCCCACCTCTTCCAAGAGAAACCTTATCAGGCACCAGAGGTTGTTTATATCTAAAAGCAAACGCCCACTTATTAGTCCATCTTGTCTCTAGTAAATAAGATACCCCATTATTTCTTGATGAATCATTTAAATAGCAATCAATAATCTTTTAGTAGTTTCATCGCAGGTCTAAGCATATCTCTATAATTTGTCCAACCTCCAAGAGATTTTGAGTTAATAGGAGATCTAACTTGAATAACGCTAGCTGTTTTTACATTACGATTAACCATATGAGGACTTAAATATGCATCATCCCAATCCCAAGAAAGCCAGTCTATTAATCTCTTTATCTCAATTTCTAAGTTTGAAACCATTGCATCATAATTAAATGAATATATTTTAGAATTGAATCTATTTTTATACTCATTCATGGTTTTTTCTTGATCAAGATATACACGAGCACAGTCTTTCAAAGAAGAAGAAAAGCGCACACCTTCACCAAAGTTAGCTCTATAAAGAGAAAGAATATTGTCCAGAGGATTTCTAAAGCAATGTATCACTTTTGCAGAAGGTATCGCAGTTAAAATATAACCAAGGTAAAGGTAATTATACAAATATTTGTCTGTAGATATAGTTTTATTTTTGATAAATTTTGACCGTTCCCTTAAATATGAATTATAAAGTTTATTTGCAAAGTTTGGTTGAGCAGAATATATCAACAAATCCTGCAAAGATTTTTCAAATAAAGGCTTTTCGCCTAGATCTATAACATTTTTATTAGCGCTTAAGATGGTTTCTAGTAATGTAGAACCACTTCTAGGCATACCTACTATAAATATGCATTCCTCTTCATGTTTTGCATCTAATCGGTTATCATTAATAAATTTTCCTGAGTTAATTAAATATTCATTTGATTTGCTTATCAGCTGATCTGCGCTTGAAGGGTATAAGGAAAGTTTCAAGTCATTGGCTTTTTGCAAGGATTTAGCACTTTCATCAAAAAGACCTTTATTATGAAAGAAATTTGATTTGGCAAAATAAAAATCAATTCTATCTTTCTTAGTGGGTAATTTATCTATATCTATTTTAATCAACTCATCATTAAGAACCTTATCCTCATGACAATTACTCAAACAAGATAAAGAATAAAAAGCGTTTGCAAATTGTCTATTTAATGTAATTGCTTTGTAAAGATTATCCCTTGCCTTTAAGAAATTTCCTGTTTCTTTATATATCTCTGCTAGCAAACAATATGAATCTGACTTGTCTTTATCTATATTAATTACCTTTTTTATTGTATCCTCTGCCTTAGAATACTCACCATTGCTTCTATAAACCTTCGAAAGCAAGTAATATGCAGATATATTATTTGGCTGAATGTTGATAGCTTTTCTAATATTATATTTAGCCTCTTTTAGTTCTATTCTCTTATAAAGAATATCTGCTAGATTTAAAAAAGAACTAGCACTTCTAGGATTGATTAATATTGCCTTACGTATGTACTTTTCTGCTTCTTTTAAATCACCTTTATGCACAAGAATAACTCCTACATTTGAATATGCAGGTGCATAGTATGGAGAAATAGAAATAGATTTCATATTATATCTTAAGGCTTCATCTATCATTGAATTTTGCAATGCAATAAGTCCAAGGCCAGAATATACTCTAGGGTCATTAATGCCAGCATTAATGATTTGTTTATACTGAGTAAATGCCTCGTCAATTTTTCCATTTGCATGATTCTGCAATGCCAAATCAACGAGGCTATTTGAGCGATTTTTTGTGGCTCCCTTTTTCCTTTCTTCAATATCCCCAAAACCTTTCATTAGTTCATAGAACAAAGAAAGCTTTAATCTATCCTAATATTAATAGATTTTTCTATTTTACAGGTCAAATGTTATTTAACTGTCAAAAGAATATCTAGTTTGAAGATTTTACACCTTTCATAATTTAATTGGGATGTAAGAAATAATTATCAGTCCATAGTGATGATTGAATCTCGTATTGCAATTAATTAATTGACTTAAAAACAAAGGTAAAGAATATTTATTATCTTTAGAAGTTCAAGATAAGATATAGACCAAAAAATATAAATACAAGAAAATATTCACCACATATCAAGATTCATATAAGTTAAAAATACTGAATATAGATAATTTTGATACATCAAAAAACAACCTACAGCACATTAACGAATAAAATTATTGCCAACTTAAGTTGCTAAACACGATTTAGTATCACTTATTACAGTGGTGAAAAAGGAATGTAACATCCAGACAAAAACATCAAGAGATAATTGTTTATAGAAATTTATTTGAGGTACCTAAATGCTTATAAAAATTTTTATAGTTCTTGCCCCAATTGTAATTGCAGCATTTTCTACTATTGCATGGTTATCTTTCTGGGGTGTAATCAAATGGAAGAACAAAGTTTTACCAGGTGTTCCATCAATAGAAAACTATCAAGACTGGGAAGATAGTGGAATCATTCCTGATAACAGGCCAAAAGGAGGATACCCAGTATTCACGGTAAGAACTCTTGCAGTAAATGCGCTAGGGATACCAACTGTTTTCTTCCTAGGCGCAATATTTGCCATGCAGTTTATTAGAAGAGGTTTCTTTGATGCGTAGTAAAAATAATTTCGAGCTAATGGCAGGATTAGATCAAGTTCTGTTTTTGATACTCGCTTTGACAGCTTTTACATGGATTTCATTTCAAACAACTGCATATATTCTCAATTTATAAATTCAGGGCTCAAATCTAAGTAGTAAATCTTGTTAATACAATCAAATCATACAATTTAAAAATCTTCACTCTCTTAAGTATAAAATAAATCAACTATTAAACTATAAAATTACACTTATAAGATTACTAGAATACAATTAATAGAAATATATTATATAGTATACAGATAAATATGTGGTTTAAAAAAAACAATTAATCATTCATAATTATTATTGAATTATGAAATTCAAGGCCATGGATGCTTCCCAAACAAACTTTACTCCGTACTTATTTATAGGAGTCATTCTTATGTTCTTATTTGGATCAATAGCTTATGGCATGTATAACACTTTTGGCGCGGGTGCTCATGGGCTAACAGATTCAATTGACGAACATGCTCGAATGCATGAATTAGGAATTGCACATTCCCATTTAGACAACAATTAATATGTACTTTTTAAATGCTGCTTTCCTAAAGCAGATATCAGATGCATCTCAATTTTTCAGTACTGATATCAACCTAATCTCATTTATTTTTCTTTTAACAACAATAGCTCTACTTGGATTTACTTACCTTATTGCATTATTAAGTATAAATAGTAAAATTTTTGTTAATCGAATTAACTATCGATAGAAAGAGTAACCCATCTTAATATGATGGTTTTATTAAACTTTTACAAAAGGTTCATCCACAAGTTTGATAGGCAGTTAAATATCAAGATTAAAGTTTTTTAGTGAAATTTCAATTGTCTAAAATTCCTAGAGTTATTCAATAATGTTTTAAAAAGCAACCTCTTATTGTCAAACTTAAAATCATTTGCCAACTTTAAATTAGATATTTGTAAAAAGTTGGGATCAACATTCACTCAGAAAAAATATCAATGCAAAGATTGTATATACTTTTACAATCCGAAAACAGGGGACCAATCTCAAGACATTAGTCCAGGAGTGCCTTTTGAAGATTTGCCCGCAAATTGGATTTGTCCCGTTTGTGGATCATCAAAAAGTAGGTTTAGGCCTATCATCTGAAAATTTTGATTCATTTGCCTGTAATCTGTAATCACTAAGACATCACCTTAAGAAGAATCAACCTAATAAGCTAAAAAGTTAAAAATCAAAGCAATCTGAAGTATTAGCTACTAAAAAAATGTTCAATATCAAATCAAGGCAAAAGAAACTAAATTATTTTCTTAAAAAATGGTTTAAAAGCAAATGGTGCTTAATTCCTTTAATTGATAGATGGCTATTCGGAGAGATAGTTCCTCCAATATTATTTGGGATATCGGCTTTTACTGTATTGTCATTATCGCTTGGAGAAGCTCTTGATTTAATTCGTCAGATTGTTAGTTCTAACTTGCCGCCTCTTAAAGCAGTAGAGATTCTGTTATTTAAGTTACCTAGCTATCTTGTAATATCTTTCCCAATGGCAACACTTTTAGGTTGCCTAATTTCTTTTTCAAAACTATCTTCTAATAGCGAAATAAAAGCACTACATAGCCTTGGTATTTCACGTAGAAGAATAATTTCAGCCGCAATGATAATAGGATCCATAATGACAGTAATAACATTTATATTCAACATTTCTCTTGTCCCCTATGGAAATAGCAAAGCATTTTATAGCTTAAAAGAAGGTTTAAATTATGAGCAGACAAAAGATAATATTACTTACTCAGAATTTAATAACAAGGAAAGTCTAAAAGCATTATTCTTCGCAAAAACATATAAATTTGATGACAACTCAATGAATGATATTACTATAGTAGATTTTTCTAATAAAAATCAAAATAGTCTACTAGTTGCAAAGAAAGGTTTATGGAATGAAAAAGAAAATAATCTAAAATTAATTGATGGAAGTGTATCATTAATTAATTCAGGAATAAATCCTAATGTAATTAATTTCAAAGAGTATTCTTATAATTTAAGCCATGCACCTTTTGATATTGCAAGATTACCTAAAAATTCAAATGATATGACATTAAATCAATCTATATATGCAAGGAACTTATATAAGTCTTCAGGTAACAAAAAAGAAGAGAGACGGCTTAAAGTTAGGATTCAAGAGAAAGTAACTATACCATTATCATGTCTAGTCTTTTCTATAATTGGGACTTCTTTAGCCATTAGACAAGAGAGTTCAAGAGGGAATGGGGATTTCCTGTCTTTTGGAATAAGCATTTTACTGATATTTATTTACTATACAATTTCCTTTATTTTCAGTGCATTTGGCGTTTCAGGTATTTTAAATCCTATAATTGCTTCATGGATGCCTATTGGTCTATTTGTCATTAGTAGTGAATACCTAATAAGAGAGCAAAATTAATTATATTTACTTTATTCTTTTAGCTAAATTGTTATTAATTAAAATATTTAATATACCTAAACTAGTAATTGCAAGAATTGAAATAATGAATATAAGCAAATAATTACCATAAATCAGATTTATATCTCCATTAATTATATTTTTTAAAGTAATTTCTTTAATGTCCTTAAAAGCATATCCCCCAGCAACAAATGGAGCATCAGATATTAATATACTTATAATCAATGCAGGCATAAATCTTTTCCAAGATACTTTTGTCAAGCCAATTGCATAGCAAACAAAATCAAAGAATTGAGTCATTAAAGAAGCTGTCATTAAAAAGAAATTATTTTCTAAATATTTCTGACTAATATTTTCTATCCTTTGCATTTGTTTTTGACCTAACAATTTTAGGAGAAATTCTCTTCCTAATTTTCTAGCGATTAAAAAAGATAGCGAACATGAAAAGAGATCAGCGAAGAAAATAAGTAATAGGCCATTGCTAAACCCATACAAATAACCCGCAAGTACAGAACAATAAGTACCAGGTATCATTGGGAACAAAATGCTAATAAATCTAAGACTAAACAAAGAAATTAATGTTAATATTCCTAATTTATCTATATTATTTTCTTCATTTATTATTAAATTATTAATCACATTAATGTCAAAATTCTTGGCTAATATAAGAAAAAACAACACCAGTAAAAAAATAACAGTATATTTAGAGATGTTTTTATTTTTGAATACATCTATCATGAAAAATCTAATTAATATTTAGAGGTTTAAAAAGAGTATAAGGGCACTATATATAAAATACTATTTAGGAGTATTTTTGTTTTGTGTGATACAAGACATTCAATACAAAGTCCCTTTGCAAAAAATCATAAGACTCCTTAAGGAAAGGAAAAAGGAACTATGTTTAAGACATTAAATAGAGAGCTCTTAATTGAAGAAAGCTTTTGATTTGATAGTAATAGGAGGAGGTGCTTCCGGTTTCATGGGTGCCATAACAGCTTCTGGCGAAGGAGTTAATTCTGTTGTTGTTCTAGAATCGACCTCTAAAACACTTGAGAAAGTACGAATTAGTGGAGGTGGAAGATGCAATGTCACAAATGCTTGTTGGGAAGCAAAAGAATTAGTTCAGAATTATCCGAGGGGAGAAAAACCTTTATTAGGAGCATTTAGTCTTTTTTCAACAAGCGACGCAATAGCTTGGTTTGAAGAAAAAGGACTGGCTTTAGTAGCCGAAAAAGATGGGAGGATATTTCCTAAGTCAAATTCATCAGCAGACGTAATTGACTGCTTAAAGAAAAATGCAATAGAAAATAAAGTAGAAGTTTTAACAAACATGCGTGTGGAAAGAATCAAACCATTAGAGGAAAATATATTTAAAATAGAATGTAAAAATAAACAGCCAATTTATGGAAGAAAAGTTTTAATTGCAACAGGTGGGAGTCCTAGTGGAAGATTAATATCCGGTTCCTTAGGACATGAAATTATAGAAGTTGTACCCTCACTCTTTACTTTCAAAATAAACTCACAATGGCTAACAGCTTGCAAAGGAATTAGTGTAAGTAATGTAAATCTCAAGATAAATTTGTCAAACAAAGTATTCGAAGAATATGGAAATATATTAATTACACATTGGGGGCTAAGTGGACCAGCCATATTAAGGCTATCAGCATTTTCAGCTCGACAATTAAAAGAAAGTAACTACAATTTCGAATTAAAAATAAAATGGGTAAATGAGAATATGGAAAAGATTAAAGACAGTTTACTATATTTTAAGAAATGTTTCCCAGGAGATAAAATACAAAAAAATTATCCTTACACAAAAATCCCAAGAAGATTATGGGTATCTATGCTTACAAGTATTAATATTAATCCTCAAATAACATGGGCTAACCTGTCTAAAAATCATCTGAAATCAATGTGTAATTTATTACTAGATAATTCTCATATGGTTACAGCAAGAGGACCATTTGGTGAAGAGTTTGTAACGGCTGGAGGTGTAAGATTATCAGAGGTGAATTTCAAAACAATGGAAAGTAGGATATGCAAAGGAATATACTTCTCTGGTGAATTATTAAATATTGATGGAATAACAGGTGGGTTTAATTTTCAACACTGTTGGACAAGTGGTTGGATAGCAGGCAAATCAATAGCGAATAGTCTTTTAAAGTAATTTTTAGCTATTAAATAAGATGGATTTGATTAATATTTAATTCATATAGGTTTTAATTGCTTAAAAAAATAATATTTTAAGCAATGCTACCAAAACTATGGTTTTTAAAAATGTTAGAGTATCCATATTTAATTGCTATTGCATTAATTGAACAAGAAGGAAAAAGGTTAATGCCTTTAGGTGGTAAATCATTAAGTAAACATATAAAAAATGATCAAGATTCAATAACCATTGGTCAGACTATAATCCAAGAATTACTTTTAAGAGTATTTCAAAGAAGTGAAGAATTACCAATAAAAAGATCTTATGGAGAAAAGAGCCTTTTATTGGTACAAGTATCAATGGATAAGATGCAAGAGTCAATACCACTCATTAAAGCTGAATGGATTAAAAGTGGTGAGACTGAAAATCTCATTTATCAACTTAATGAAATCTGTGATGGTGTTTGGCAAGTTTTATTTACTCGTGATGAAGGTATTCATTGCAAAAAAATTTAATCATCAATCAATATAATTTTTTAATTAAAAAATTATAATTCTCCTTACTGAAAGCAATTAGTTAAGATTATTAAGCAAAAAGTTCTTTTTATAATTGAATCCGATTCTCTTTTTATAATGAAAATAATTTTCAAAATTTAAATCTTGGATTTCTCTCATTTGGAGATAGAAGAACTTAAAAAGGAAGTTATTACGGGTAAGACAAGAAAAGTATCTTGGAGAAGACTTCAACTAAAAAGGCTCAAAGAAATGATTTCTCAAAATGAGGATGATATTATAAAAGCATTATCAAAAGATCTAGACAAGCCAGTTACTGAGGCTTTTTTTGAAATTGTATCTTTAAGACAAGAAATTAAGGTAACTGAGCAAGAATTATCAAATTGGATCAAACCAAAAGAAGTAAGCGTACCTATTTGGCTTAAGCCAGGTAAAGCAAGTATTAGGAATGAGCCCTTTGGCTGCGTACTTATCGTCGGAGCATGGAATTACCCATTTATGTTGACATTACAACCTCTTATATCAGCCTTGGCCGCAGGAAATACTGCCATTTTAAAGCCTTCAGAATTTGCTCCTGAAACTGCAGAATTAATAGAAAAACTAATAATTAGATACTTCCCTAGTGATGTAGTTAGAGTCTGCCAAGGAGATGGTGCTTTCACAGAAAAATTATTAAAAAATAAGTTTGATAATATATTCTTCACTGGTGGCAGTGAAATCGGGAAAAAAGTAATGGCTGCTGCTTCTAAATATTTAACTCCTGTAACTTTAGAACTTGGTGGCAAGAATCCATCTTTAGTAATAGAAAAAGCAAATTTAGATATAACTGCTAAAAGACTTATTTGGGGCAAAAATTTAAATTCAGGCCAAACATGTTTAGCTCCAAATCATGTACTTATACAAAAAGAATTAAAAGAAGACTTAATTAGAAGAATGAAATTACAAATAACATCTTTTTACGGAGAAGAGCCTGAGAAGTCTTCTGATTTAGCATCAATAAATATAAGACAGTTCAAAAAAGTGGTAGACATGGTCGAAGAGGCTAGGAAAAGAAATATAATAATTTTTGGAGGCAATGTAAATTCTTTAGAAAGGAAAATATCTCCTACATTAATAAAGGTAGAAACTTTAGAAGACCCAATATTATCAGATGAAATTTTTGGGCCTGTTCTACCCTTACTAACAATTTCAAGCCTAGATGAAGGATTAGAGATTATAAGAAGCCAACCTAAACCTCTTGCTATTTATATGTTTGGGGGAACGAACCAAGATCAAATGAAACTACTAGAAACAACTAATTCAGGCGGGGTTTGTTTTAATGATGTAGTTATACAAGCTGGCATACCGGAGCTTCCTTTCGGAGGGATAGGGCTTAGTGGAATAGGCAAGTATCACGGTAAAGCTGGTTTTGATACATTTTCACATCAAAGATCTATTCTTAAAAGACCTTTTTGGTTGGATATTAAATTCCGTTATCCTCCATACAAGCTTGACATGACCTTTCTGAGTAAACTTATGAAGTAAGTACAATTATTTATATTTTAAAAATCAGCAATCAAATACTGGCAATATTTGCAATAACAACTATCTTTTAGAAGAATTCAATATTAGGTATGATAAAGAAAGCATTGCTAATTCTGATAACTTTAGCCTCAATCCAATACCCTTATTACTCTCAAGAAATAATTATAGAAGAAGGAGACACACTCTCGGAAATAGCAAAAAGATATCAAATCACAGTGAGGTCTATAATGGATCATAACCAAATTTATAATGGTGATAAATTGAAAGTAGGTAGTAGAATATCATTACCTATTAATATAAACAAAGATATCTCTACTAGCACAATAGAATATAAAGTTATGCCAGGAGATACATTAGAAAAAATAGCAGATCTTTACTCCATTGACAAAAATGATATTATAAATATTAATAGTATAAAAGAACCCGATATATTAACTGTAAATCAAATATTATTTTTACCTAAAGATGCCAAGCTAAAAACTTCAATTACAACCAAAATACCTAAAATACATATCCTTAAAGAAGGAGAAACTATATACCAAGTATCAAACAAATACAATATATCAGCAGATCATATTATTAATATAAATAACATACAAGATCCATCCTTGGTAAGGGCTGGATATAAATTAAAATTAATTAAACATAACAAGTTAAATGCTAGTAACGAAGAAAATATTAACAGCAGATTGGCTAGAGTAGATGATAATAGTCAGAAGAACTATGAATCACAAAGAGATAGTAATGGGTCAGAGTTGAGATATTTTGGGCCATTAAAAATAAGATGGTCTTCTTGGAGGCATATAAATGGAAGTTACATAACACCAGCAGAACATGAAAATGGTAGAAGTTTATTCTTGGCTGTTAATTGCCAATCAAGTAAAATCAACTTAAGTAAAAGAAATGGAAATTGGAGTAAATGGCTAGAGCCAAAAAAATATTTTGAGTATAATTTATTAGATGAAAGGTGTGGCAATGCAAGTTAATATTAATAGTTAAAAAAAAGGAAAATTAACTTTAAAATTTAGGGGGTTCCAAACAATCTGCTTGTTCCTCTACAATTTGCATCCTAATTTTCTTTCCTCCCCAAAGTTCTCCTAAAGAAACTTTCATATTGGAACCACTAAGCACCTGAAGTGCATTCAGTACTTCGCGAAGGTAAGGGGTGCTGCTACCGCTCTCTACCCATAATCTTTCGTTTATGCCTCCCAACTTTTTCCAAGCAGTGTGAAGCCTTAAAACACTTGCTTCAATTGTTTTAGCTTGAGACAACGCATCTGCAAGAAAAGCTAAAGCATCAATTCTCTGAGCTTCTTGAGTGGCTTTGTCTAAATTTATACCTTTTTTCTGCAAAGCTCTAATTGATAAGGAAGCATCGTTTGACTTGCCTATCCATTTAGCTGCATTAGTAGCTTCTTTAATTGATTCTATATCTGGAGATTCCTTTAAGAGGACTCGGAAGTCTTCTTGAATTTGCAAAGGAAGTTTTGATAACTCTTTTGCTAAAGGAGCAACAATTTTGGGAGGTAATAAATTCTCTTGAGTTCTTTGCCTAATTTCATCTGGCAAAAGTGGACATGTAGCCGCAGTGTATTCATCAGAAAGTCTTTTAACTTCTTTCCGCGTAATCTCTTTGCCATTATTTGCAGACTCTGCAATCATTTGCTGAACTTCAGTAGAGGATTGAGCGGTTTCGATAAATGATCTTCTAGAAAAATTATTTACACTTGTTTCTTCAAGCATTCCACCATCAACTAGTTCATCGGCCGAATCAGCCAATTGAATCAATGCATAGGCTCTCGTTTTACTTATATCCATTTCCCTTAGCCATTGCAAAAAGCCAGCACCTCTTCCTTCTCCACCTTTCTTTTCTCTATCTCTTACTACTCTCAATATTTTTCCTCTCCAAATATCGGTATGTAAATCAAACCTTTCACATACTGACCAAGCTTGTTGCAAACGATCTAAAAATTCCAGGCTGCTAAGATCATCTTTTTCTGGATCTGGTAAATCAAATTCAATGATCGATGGGTCAGGGCTAGTTATTTTTTCCACTAATAAAAAAAAGTTACTAAATCCTGCTAAAAAAGCAGAAAGGGAGACATTCTGTGACGCTAAGGCCAAATTTTACCTGACCCACGATAATCTTATTATTGAAATAACAGCATAAACACAATGGCTATTTCAAGAGGAGACAAGGTTAGAGTCAAAAGGCCTGAGTCTTACTGGTATAACGAGATTGGCAAAGTAGCCTCAGTAGACACCTCCGGCATTAAATACCCAGTGGTTGTTAGATTTGAGAAGGTAAATTATGCAGCTTTCAGTGGGGTTGATGGAGGGAATAACACAAACAACTTCGCTGAAAGTGAACTTGAAGCAGTTTAAGATTATTGCCTGAATTACCTGAAGTTGAAACTGTCCGAAAAGGACTGGAAAAGAAACTAAAATTTTTTCTTATTGAAAAAGTAGAAATACTTAGTCAAAGGACTGTTAATTGTATTCATGGCGTTGATTTTTTTAAGAAAAAGCTAACCGGTGTTTACTTCGGAGAATGGAGCAGAAGAGGGAAATATTTAATGTGTAATCTTCAATCTCAAAAACAAACACATTGTTCCGGATGGCTTGTTGTTCATTTAAGAATGACTGGTCAATTTCAGTTTCTTAAAAAAGAATCCCCAATATGTCCCCATACTCGTATTCGTTTCTGGAATAAAGAGAAAGTAGAGCTTCGCTATGTAGATACAAGAAATTTTGGTCAAATGTGGTGGGTCTCCCCTGAGAGTCATCCAGAAAAAAATATTAAAGGTATAAGCAATCTTGGACCAGAGCCATTTAGCAGTAATTTCAACTCTTCATATCTTAAAGATTCACTTAAAAACAGGAAAAGATCTATAAAATCATCCTTATTGGATCAATCTACAGTTGCTGGTGCAGGAAATATTTATGCTGACGAAAGTCTTTTTGAAGCTGGTATTATTCCAACTAAGGAATCTAGAAAACTAAATAAATCTGAGGTCCTAAAATTATGTTTAGCCCTCTCTAATGTATTAAGGAAAAGTATAGGTAAAGGAGGAACAACCTTTAAAGATTTTAGAGATTTAGAAGGAATTAACGGCAATTATGGTGGAGAAGCTTGGGTATATGGAAGAGCGAATCAATCATGTAAAAAATGCGGTTCAACTATTTTAAAATGCAAAATTTCCGGCCGAGGAACACATTGGTGTCCTAAATGCCAAAAGTAAACCCACTTTATATAGTGGGTTTAAAAAATATTCTTTTAAATAAAATATTTGGAAATGTTTTACCTGGCATTGAGCTATTTTCTCAGGGGGCTACCCCCCAAATATCGTTGCCGCTGATGCGTTTCACAACCGAGTTCGGGATGGATCGGAGTGGTTCCACATCGCGATGAACACCAGGAAAACATTTTCATGTTCAAGGTTTGAGCCTTGAGAACTGCATAGGAAAATATTTTCATCCTAGAAAATTAAAGCCTCTTTCTATGAATTTAGAAGAAGAAGAAGGTCAAGCCCTCGGTCTATTAGTACTCCTCAGCTGCACCTGTTACCAGGCTTCCACTTAGAGCCTATCAACGGGTGTTCTTCCCGTGACCTTACTGGCTTATGCCATGGGAATACTCATCTTGAGGTGGGCTTCCCACTTAGATGCTTTCAGCGGTTATCCACTCCGCACATGGCTACCCAGCGTTTACCGTTGGCACGATAACTGGTACACCAGAGGTGCGTTCCTCCCGGTCCTCTCGTACTAGGGAGAAATCCTCTCAATATTCCTGCGCGTACACCGGATATGGACCGAACTGTCTCACGACGTTCTGAACCCAGCTCGCGTACCGCTTTAATGGGCGAACAGCCCAACCCTTGGGACCGACTTCAGCCCCAGGTTGCGATGAGCCGACATCGAGGTGCCAAACCTCCCCGTCGATGTGAACTCTTGGGGGAGATCAGCCTGTTATCCCTAGAGTAACTTTTATCCGTTGAGCGACGGCCCTTCCACTCAGAACCGTCGGATCACTAAAACCGACTTTCGTCCCTGTTCGACTTGTAGGTCTCACAGTCAAGCTCCCTTCTGCTTTTGCACTCAGCGACTGATTTCCAACCAGCCTGAGGGAACCTTTGTACGCCTCCGTTACCTTTTAGGAGGCGACCGCCCCAGTCAAACTGCCCAGCAGATACTGTCCGCTTCCCGGATAACGGGCAAGCGTTAGAACCCTAGCTCTGAAAGAGTGGTATCTCACCATTGACTCAATAGCACCCACAAGCACTACTTCATAGTCTCCCACCTATCCTGCGCATTCAGAGCCCGAGACCAATATCAACCTACAGTAAAGCTTCATAGGGTCTTTCTGTCCGGGTGTACGTAGTCCGCATCTTCACAGACAATTCTATTTCGCCGAGCCTCTCTCCGAGACAGCGCCCAAATCGTTACGCCTTTCGTGCGGGTCGGAACTTACCCGACAAGGAATTTCGCTACCTTAGGACCGTTATAGTTACGGCCGCCGTTCACCGGGGCTTCAGTCGCCAGCTTTGCTTACGCTAACCAGCTTCCTTAACCTTCCGGCACTGGGCAGGCGTCAGCCCCCATACATCGTCTTGCGACTTAGCGGAGACCTGTGTTTTTGGTAAACAGTCGCTTGGGCCTCTTCACTGCGGCCAGCTCTCACTGGCACCCCTTCTCCCGAAGTTACGGGGCCATTTTGCCGAGTTCCTTAGAGAGAGTTATCTCGCGCCCCTCAGTATTCTCTACCACCCCACCTGTGTCGGTTTCGGGTACAGGCAGTTATGCCTTAACGGGTATAGGGCTTTTCTTGGAAGCATGACATCACCAACTTCGTTGCCGTAGCAACTCGTACTCACGCCTTAGCTCAGAACGTTTTCTCCGTTCCTCAAAGCCTCGAACGCTTGAACCAGTAACCAACATCTGGATTGGCTAGCCTTCTCCGTCCCCCTTCCCAAAACATAACCGGTACAGGAATGTTGACCTGTTATCCATCGACTACGCCTTTCGGCCTCGCCTTAGGTCCAGACTAACCCTCCGCGGACGAGCCTGCCGGAGGAACCCTTAGGGTTTCGGGGCATGGGATTCTCACCCATGTTTTCGCTACTCAAGCCGACATTCTCACTTCAATGCAGTCCACGCCCGCTTACGCTAACGCTTCACCCCACATAGAACGCTCCCCTACCATTTACAAGTAAATCCGCAGCTTCGGTACAACACTTAGCCCCGTTCATTTTCGGCGCAGGATCGCTCGACCAGTGAGCTATTACGCACTCCTTTGAGGATGGCTGCTTCTAAGCAAACCTCCTGGTTGTCTAAGCAACCCCACCTCCTTTATCACTTAGTGTTGATTTTGGGACCTTAGCTGGCGGTCTGGGCTGTTTCCCTTTCGAGTGTGGAGCTTATCCCCCACAGTCTGACTGCCTAGTTACACACAGGGTATTCAGAGTTCATATCGATTTGGTACCGCTTTCGCAGCCCGCACCGAAATGGTGGCTTTACCCCCCTGCTGGAGCACTAGACGCTACGCCTCAACGTATTTCGGGGAGAACCAGCTAGCTCCTGGTTCGATTGGCATTTCACCCCTAACCACAGCTCATCCGCTGATTTTTCAACATCAGTCGGTTCGGACCTCCACTTGGTATCACCCAAGCTTCATCCTGGCCATGGTTAGATCACCAGGGTTCGGGTCTATAAACACTGACAAACGCCCTATTAAGACTCGCTTTCGCTATGGCTCCACCATTCCCGGTTTAACCCGCCAGTGCCTATAAGTCGCCGGCTCATTCTTCAACAGGCACACGGTCACCCGATTAGTCGGGCTCCCATTGCTTGTAAGCTCACGGTTTCATGTTCTATTTCACTCCCCTCCCGGGGTTCTTTTCACCTTTCCCTCGCGGTACTGTTTCGCTATCGGTCACACAGGAGTACTTAGCCTTACGAGGTGGTCCTCGTAGATTCACACGGAATTCCACGTGCTCCGTGCTACTCGGGATACAGCTAGGCCAACTCTCCTTTCGATTACGGGGCTTTCACCCTCTATGGCGCGCCATTCAAACGCTTCTTCTAGGTTCATTGGTCCACGTTGCTGTCCCACAACCCCAATGATCGAAATCATTGGTTTGGGCTTGTCCCCGTTCGCTCGCCGCTACTGAGGGAGTCGTTTTTACTTTCCTTTCCTCCAGCTACTAAGATGTTTCAGTTCGCTGGGTTAGCTCGCTCCAGCCTATATATTCAGCTGGTCGTTTTAAGGGTTGCCCCATTCGGAAATTCCCGGATCAAAGCGTGTTTCCAGCTCCCCGAGACTTATCGCAGGTAACCACGTCCTTCATCGCCTCTGTGTGCCAAGGTATCCACCGTGAGCCCTTTGTAGCTTGACCAATTAATTTGATTTTGTAATTAAAAATCAAATATGCTCTAACTCAAGAATTAAGCACAGAAAACTTATATTCAAAATATCTGAATATAATTCTCTATGCATCTATGAGATGCTTTATTTTTCTAGATTTTCCTATGCAGTTGTCAAGGTTCTGCTGAATAAACTGATATTTTTTCAAATATCAGTGAGCCCAGCGTCTTATCAGCCAATTTAATAATTAATGGTTGACAGGAAGCTAGGTTCATTCAGAGGAACAACATCTAAATCACATTAACCAAATAACAATCTCCATACTGAGTTATCAGGTAGTTGATCAGTGGAGGTAAGCGGACTCGAACCGCTGACATCCTGCTTGCAAAGCAGGCGCTCTACCAACTGAGCTATACCCCCAACAACGAATGGGCCATCCTGGACTTGAACCAGGGACCTCACCCTTATCAGGGGTGCGCTCTAACCGCCTGAGCTAATAGCCCAGGAGAAAGTTTGTTGGGTGTGACCTAGACAAGTTTAGGAACTAAAACTGAAAACAAAATATAAGAATTACTTCCCATTTTTAGTTATCAATCTGAGGTACCGATCGACCTAAGGTGACAGGATTAAGGCCTAATATTTTAATCAGACATCATAATCAGTTTTGTCTCCCTGTTAGGAGGTGATCCAGCCGCACCTTCCGGTACGGCTACCTTGTTACGACTTCACCCCAGTCATCAGCCCCACCTTCGGCGTCCTCCTCCACAAGGGTTGGAGTAACGACTTCGGGCATGGCCGACTTCCATGGTGTGACGGGCGGTGTGTACAAGGCCCGGGAACGTATTCACCGCAGTATGCTGACCTGCGATTACTAGCGATTCCTGCTTCACGTAGGCGAGTTGCAGCCTACGATCTGAACTGAGCCACGGTTTATGGGATTTGCTTGCCCTCGCGAGTTTGCTGCCCTTTGTCCGTAGCATTGTAGTACGTGTGTAGCCCAGGATGTAAGGGGCATGATGACTTGACGTCATCCACACCTTCCTCCGGTTTATCACCGGCGGTCTTTCTAGAGTGCCCAACTAAATGCTGGCAACTAAAAACGTGGGTTGCGCTCGTTGCGGGACTTAACCCAACATCTCACGACACGAGCTGACGACAGCCATGCACCACCTGTCACTGCGCTCCCGAAGGCACCCTCAAATTTCTAAGAGGTTCGCAGGATGTCAAATCCTGGTAAGGTTCTTCGCGTTGCATCGAATTAAACCACATACTCCACCGCTTGTGCGGGCCCCCGTCAATTCCTTTGAGTTTCACACTTGCGTGCGTACTCCCCAGGCGGAACACTTAACGCGTTAGCTACGACACCGAGGGGGTCGATTCCCCCGACACCTAGTGTTCATCGTTTACGGCCAGGACTACAGGGGTATCTAATCCCTTTCGCTCCCCTGGCTTTCGTCCATGAGCGTCAGTTATGGCCCAGCAGAGCGCCTTCGCCACTGGTGTTCTTCCCGATATCTACGCATTTCACCGCTACACCGGGAATTCCCTCTGCCCCTACCACACTCAAGCCCTACAGTTTCCACTGCGATGATGGAGTTAAGCTCCACGTTTTTACAGCAGACTTGTAAAGCCGCCTGCGGACGCTTTACGCCCAATAATTCCGGATAACGCTTGCCACTCCCGTATTACCGCGGCTGCTGGCACGGAATTAGCCGTGGCTTATTCCTCAAGTACCGTCATATCTTCTTCCTTGAGAAAAGAGGTTTACAGCCCAGAGGCCTTCATCCCTCACGCGGCGTTGCTCCGTCAGGCTTTCGCCCATTGCGGAAAATTCCCCACTGCTGCCTCCCGTAGGAGTCTGGGCCGTGTCTCAGTCCCAGTGTGGCTGATCATCCTCTCAGACCAGCTACTGATCGAAGCCTTGGTGAGCCATTACCTCACCAACAAGCTAATCAGACGCGGGCTCATCCTCAGGCGAAATTCATTTCACCTCTCGGCATATGGGGTATTAGCGGTCGTTTCCAACCGTTATCCCCCTCCTGAGGGCAGATTCCCACGCGTTACTCACCCGTCCGCCACTAACCCGAAGGTTCGTTCGACTTGCATGTGTTAAGCACGCCGCCAGCGTTCATCCTGAGCCAGGATCAAACTCTCCGTTGTAGATCAAACCCTATTGTTGAAAATTTATCATTTTCAACTCAGTCTGATTTGCTTTATCCACTTAATTAGCACTGGCGTACATAAAAAGTAGTTTCGGCCACCTTAGTTTTATAAGGGTTCAAAGAGTGCACTAAGAAATATTCTTTTGTGACTTTCCGAGATCTCAGATCCGGTCATTGCCTTCATCTTAAGAAATCTAGGAAACGGACGTGAAATCCATTTCACTAAATAAATCCAAAGTGTTAGCAATTAAATTTTTGACGGGACCTCACACTTTTATCGCATTTACATTCATCAATGCATATAACATTAATGAACGCGATAAAAGCATCAGTTCCTAAACTTTTTAGTTGTCCAGGTTCTACTTCAGCCATTGCTAAGAGGGCCTCAGCGATGTGATCATTGATCACTCTAGAAACCTACATCAACGCAAGGATTACTCCTTTCATGATGTAAGGGCTCACTGACAAAGTCAAAGTCGAAACCTAGTTTTATCAAGAACCGTAAATCAGCTATAAAACCGATTCACATCCAGTCCCCAATTTTAAACTACTAACCCGTTTATGCGCAACAGAAAATTCTAAAAGTTTGCTCTAGATGATCTTGTTTTTCTTACCTAGTATAAAGAGAGCTTGTCACAACAAGCTTTTTCGAATTGCATCAAAAAACACATAAATGGCAGAAAGATTTAGTCAACAACGCCAAAGGGTTCGTCCTAATTCCAATGAAGAGGCAGTTATAAAAAGGGCTAAAGAGCATTTTGAGCGTTCCTTAATCCAAATCAATGGTCATTTAGCTGGGAGTGTTGCAGCTCTTGAACATCCTGCAAACAATGATGCTCTCAATTACGGGGAAATCTTTTTGAGAGATAATGTACCAGTAATGATCTATTTATTAACTCAAAAGAGATATGACATAGTAAAAAAGTTCTTGACCGTATGTCTTGATTTACAAAGTACTAGTTACCAAACTAGAGGGGTTTTCCCTACCAGTTTTGTAGAGGAAAATAATGAGCTTATTGCAGATTATGGCCAAAGATCTATAGGAAGGATAACCTCAGCAGATGCAAGTTTATGGTGGCCAATTTTATGTTGGCTTTACGTAAGAAAAAGTAAAGACACAACATTTGGGATTAGTCAAAAAGTACAAAGAGGGATTCAATTACTTTTAGATCTAGTTTTGCATCCTACTTTTGAAGGTACACCAGTACTTTTTGTTCCTGACTGCTCCTTTATGATTGATCGCCCTATGGATGTATGGGGTGCGCCGTTAGAAGTAGAAGTACTTCTTTATGCATCTTTAAGTAGCTGCATAGAACTAATGGACCTAAGCAGCAAACATCAAGTGAGTAGACTTCTCGATCAAAGACTTCTTCTTACTAGGCAATGGGTTCATGATCTTAGGCAATTTCTTCTAAAGCATTACTGGGTAACAAGCAAAACCATGCAAGTTCTTAGGCGAAGACCTACTGAACAGTATGGAGAAGATCAACACCAAAACGAATTCAACGTTCAACCACAAATTGTTCCTTCATGGCTTCAAGACTGGCTGGAGAATAGAGGTGGATACCTTATAGGGAATATACGCACTGGCAGGCCAGACTTTCGCTTCTATAGCCTTGGAAACTCTCTTGCATGCATGTTTGGAGTTTTAACAGCTCCTCAACAAAGAGCACTTTTTAGGCTTGTACTTCATAATCGAGAACATTTAATGGCTCAAATGCCTATGAGAATATGTCATCCTCCTATGGAAATAGAAGAATGGCAAAACAAAACTGGTTCTGACCCCAAGAACTGGCCTTGGAGCTACCACAATGGTGGACACTGGCCAAGTATTCTTTGGTTCTTTGGAGCTTCGATTCTTTTACACGAACAAAGATTTCCAAAAGCAGATGTATTACTTATGGGTCAGATGAGATCTTTGCTAGAAGAATGTTATTGGAGTCAACTTAATCAATTACCTAAACAAAAATGGGCAGAATATTTTGATGGTCCTACAGGCACTTGGGTCGGTCAGCAATCAAGAACCTATCAGACATGGACTATTGTTGGATTTCTGCTTATGCATCACTTCTTAAAGGTATCTCCTAAGGATGTTGGAATGTTGGATTTAAATCAATAATTATTCAAAAAAGGCCTAGAGTCAAAGACTTATCAATAGGAAGGGCTGCACCTATACCTAAATAAATAGTTAGTAAAGTTCCCAATAAGAAGAAGGTCATAGCTACAGGCCTTCTAAAAGGATTTGAGAACTTATTAACATTTTCTATAAATGGAATAAGAATTAAACCAAGCGGAATAAGCGTTTGCAATGCAATACCTAAAAGCTTATTAGGAACAACCCTAAGTATTTGAAAAACCGGATATAAATACCACTCAGGAAGAATTTCCAAAGGAGTAGCAAAAGGATTGGCCTTATCTCCAAGGAAGGCAGGGTCTAATACTGCAAGTCCTACAACACATGCAATAGTTCCAAGAATTACTACTGGAAATATATATAAAAGATCATTTGGCCAAGCAGGTTCACCGTAATAATTATGTCCCATTCCTTTCGCAAGCTTAGCCCTTAACTTTTGATCAGTTAAATCAGGTTTCTTAAGAGTAGACATAAATAAAATTGGGATTAGTTAAGGAAAGGCAAACAAAAAATTAGAGATTTAATACTCAATTACAAAGGTCCTGATATACCCTGCTTCCTTATCATAAGGAAGTGCATCAACATAAATATTGCCAATGTCCAAGGCAATACAAAAGTATGCAGACTATAAAAACGTGTAAGTGTTGTTTGGCCTACGCTTTCTCCTCCTCTAAGCAATTCAACCATAAAGTCGCCAACAACAGGGATTGCAGCTGGTACTCCCGATACAATCTTTACAGCCCAATATCCAACTTGATCCCAAGGTAATGAATATCCAGTAACTCCAAATGCAACAGTTATTACCGCCATCACAACACCTGTAACCCATGTAAGTTCTCTTGGCCTTTTGAATCCACCTGTCAAATAAACTCTAAAAACATGCAAAATAAGCATTAGTACCATCATGGAAGCACTCCAACGATGGACTGATCTAATAAGCCAGCCAAAACTAACGTCAGTCATTAGATAGCTGACAGAGTTATATGCTTCTGTAACGGTTGGCTTATAATAAAAAGTCATTGCAAAACCAGTTGCAAATTGAATTAAGAAGCACACTAGTGTGATGCCTCCAAGACAATAAAAGATGTTTACATGAGGAGGTACGTATTTTGAAGTGACATCATCTGCGATGTCTTGTATTTCAAGTCGTTCCTGGAACCAGTCGTAGACAGGTGAGGAGTTCGCCATTGAATCAGATGAACTTAATAACTAATAAGAACAGTGTACTGAATGTGCCCCATGGTTCGTGCAATTGATTAATCCAATGCTTCCAACTGTAAAAACCTGTTCAAAAAAAATCAGGCAATTTTTTGCTTGTTTAATCAGTTTTGCATTGATCATACTGATAAGCACAGAGCCACTTTTCGCGTTAAACGATGGCCAAGAGCTGATTTTAGAAACTTGGAATATCGTAAATGAAGGGTTCTTAAATCCTGACAAGTTTAATGAAGTTCAATGGAAGCGATTAAGGCAACAAGCTCTTGAAAAACCAATTACAACATCAGATGAAGCATATTCAGCTATTGAATCAATGCTATTACCTCTTGGAGATCCATATACAAGACTTTTAAAACCTAATGATTTTAAAGCTTTAAAAGAAAGCAATATTGGAAGCGAAATTAATGGGGTTGGCCTTCAACTAGGAGCCAGAAATGATGATGGTGAGATTGTAGTCATAGCTCCTCTTGAAGGTTCACCTGCTGCAGATGCAGGAATTTCTAGTGGGTCAATTCTTCTGAAAGTTCAAAATGAATCACCCAAAAAGCTTGGACTAGAAGCAACAGCTTCTAAGCTAAGAGGTGAAACAGGATCAAAAGTATTAATTGAAATCCAATCTCCAGAGGATGAAATAAAAGAAATCATTCTTGAACGAAGAAGTGTTGATTTAAGACCAGTAAGAACAAAAAGAATCCGAACAGAAAATCATACCCTTGGATATCTTAGAATTACACAATTCAGCGAAGGGGTCCCAGACCAAGTAGAGGAAGCCCTAAAAGAACTTTCAGAGAAAGAAATAGAAGGAATTGTATTAGATTTAAGAAACAATTCAGGTGGACTAGTAAGCTCTGGACTTGCAGTTGCAGATGCTTTCCTAAGTGAAAAACCAATAGTAGAAACTAAAAGTCGTTACGAAATCAATGATCCTATACCTTCTAATAAAGAAACCCTTTATGAAGGTCCTTTAGTAACTCTTGTAAATGGTGGTACTGCAAGTGCTAGCGAAATACTTGCTGGAGCTTTACAAGATAATGAAAGATCACTCTTATTAGGTAAACGAACATTTGGTAAAGGACTTATCCAAACTCTTACGAATTTAAGTGATGGCAGTGGTTTGGCAGTTACAGTAGCTAGCTACCTAACCCCCTCAGGAAGAGATATACAGAATTTAGGCATCGAGCCAGATAGAAATCTAGAATTACCAGAGCCTTTAAACCCTGGAGGAGCAGAAGATCGCTGGCTAATTGATGCTGAACTATTTATGGAAGCAAACCTCGATCTTCAAGAAAACTCTGAAGAAATTAAAACTACCGAAGAAGCAACTTCTGAATCATCTGATGAATTAATGATTAGCCCTCAAACTGAATAAATTAATAATTGATGGCAAAAAGAACTTATTACGACCCGATTCATCAAGGAATAAGCCTTAATGACAAAATACCTGAAGAAAAAATGATAATAAATCTAATAGATTTATATCCTTTTCAGCGTCTTAGGAGAATAAAACAACTAGGTCCAGCATCATTAACTTTTCATGGTTCTGAATCCAGCCGCTTCAGTCATTCTCTAGGAGTATTTCATATTGCAAGAAGAGCTTTCAACAAAATATTGCAAATAAATCCGGAATTAGCTGAGTTTAGAGGACTCTTGTATGCATCCACACTTTTACATGACATCGGTCATGGTCCCTTAAGTCATACAAGTGAGGAAATGTTTGGAATAAAGCATGAATATTGGTCAGCAAAAATAATTAGAGAGCATCCAGAGATATCCTATTGTTTAAATAGTTTAAATAATTCACTAAATTCTTCAGTAGCTGATCTTTTAGAGGGTAAACAAATTAGTTGCAAGTTAATACAAACATTAGTGAGCAGTCAACTTGATTGTGATCGTCTTGATTATCTAATAAGAGACAGTCAAAATAGTGGAATGAGCTTTGGGAATATTGATTTAGAAAGGATTCTTTCTGCGCTCACACTTGCACCAGACGGAGACCTAGCAATTGACCCCAAAGGTCTTCTTGCAGTAGAGCACTATTTAGTTGTTAGGAATTTAATGTATAGAAGTATTTATAATCATCGATTAAATGAGGTTTGCAATTGGATGCTCGAGAAGATTGTTCAAACTGCAAGAGAATTAGGACCTAAAAGAGTTTGGTCAGATAATTGCTTATATCAGTGGCTATGGGACCCAAAAAATATAACCCTAAAAACATTCCTAGCAAATGATGATCCAAGAACTATGTATCATCTTGCCAGATGGAAAGAGGATGCACCAGATCGATTAAAAGGTTTATGTGAAAGATTTTTAAATAGAAGACTTTTAAAAGCAATTAATATTGAACATCTAAATATTGAATACCAATTAGAAGCTCTTTCAATAGCAAGGAAGCTTACACAAGAAAGTGGTCAAGATCCAGAGTTATATTGCGGTATAAGGCATAATAAGTTCTTTGGTTATTATCCTTATAAAAGTGGCCTAAGAATATGGGATGGTGAAAACCTAAAAGCACTTGAGAATAATTCATTATTAATTGAAAGATTAATAAACCCATCTAATACTGCATGGCTAATATATCCCAAATTAATTAACGACGCGCTAAAAAATAAGCTCATTGAATTAAGAGAATCACAAAAATATAGTTAATTATTTAAATGGCCATTAATTATCAAAATAAAAAAATATGTTTTCACAAAGATTTAGGGAAAGATTGGCATAGAGAATTCGAGGATCTTATTATCAAGAAAGATGAAAGAGCTATTGAGCTTGACTGCGGAGAGTGTAAATTAAATTGTTACGATATCGACTATATAAAAACTTTATGCATCGATAAAAATATAGAAATAATATCTCTTGTTTCACAAAATATAAAAACAATTATCAGTGCGTCTTCTTTAGGACTAAATACAACTCTAAGGCTAAATAAAAACATAAACAAAAACACCGCGGAATTAGCATATTCTTATAAAGATATACATAATGATAAAAGTACTAAATTTCATAAAGGTACTCTTAGGGCAGGAGAGGTACTAGAAACGAATAACGATTTATTAGTAGTTGGAGACGTGAATCCTGGAGCCAAAGTTATTGCTGGTGGAAATATAATGATTTGGGGAAGACTTCTTGGTATAGCTCATGCAGGAAGCAAAGGAAATACATCTGCCTCAATAACTGCTCTTCAACTTAGGCCAGTTCAATTAAGAATTGCCAAGAAAGTTGCTCGTGGGCCAAAAGAAAAGCCTGAAGAAGGGTTTACGGAAGAAGCACTAATTGAAGACGATATAATTGTCATAAAACCAGCAAGAACTACAAAATAAAAATTCAACGTCTGTCTGCATTAAGCTAGCTATAACAAGAAAAAAACGAATAATTACCTAACTCAAGCATTTTTTTGAAAAAATTCTGATTGCTATTAGATGAAATCGAACTAATATTATTCAACTTCGAAGAGGTCCGTGACGTCAGATACTCGAGTGATCCTTATCTGCTCTGGGAAAGGAGGTGTTGGTAAAACAACTCTTACAGCAAATCTAGGAATTTCTCTAGCCCGAAAAGGTTCCCCAACAGCAGTCCTAGATGCTGATTTTGGCTTACGCAATTTAGATCTATTACTAGGTCTAGAGAATAGAATTGTTTATACCGCGCAAGAAGTGCTTGAAGAAACTTGTCGCTTAGATCAAGCATTAGTAAAACATAAGCAAGAACCCAACTTATCTCTATTGCCAGCTGGAAATCCTAGGATGCTTGATTGGCTAAAGCCTGAAGACATGAAAAAAATAGTAGGCATGCTAAGCGAGCAATTTCAATACGTCTTAATTGACTGTCCAGCTGGGGTTGAGGATGGCTTCAGAAATGCTGTTGCAGCCTCCAAAGAAGCAATTATTGTTACCAACCCTGAGGTATCTGCAGTTAGAGATGCAGACCGAGTAATCGGCCTATTAAATACAAATGATATTAAACCAGTCCAATTAGTTCTTAATAGGGTTCGTCCAAAAATGATGGAGAGCCAAGAGATGTTATCTATAGATGATGTAACAGATATTCTTGCCCTACCATTGCTTGGACTGGTTCTAGAAGATGAGCAAGTAATTGTTAGTACTAATAGAGGAGAGCCTTTAACTCTTATTGGCAGCCAGTCACCAGCAGCAAGATGTTATTCAAATATTGCAGGTCGTCTTCAAGGAGAAGAAATACCTCTGATTGACCCTTCTCAAGAAGGCAATGGACTTGGTGACAAATTCCGTCGTTTGATGCAAACAAAAATTTTCTAAAAAATCACAATGACCCTAAGAGACATTTTAAACAAATTATTAGGTAGACAGCCTGCTAGCGCAGCGAAGGCTCGTGAAAGGCTTCAACTTGTTTTAGCGCATGACAGAACCGATTTAAGCCCAGATCTTTTAGAACAAATGAGAGAGGAAATATTAGCAGTGGTAGCCAAATATGTAGAGATTGACTTTGAAGGTGGAGAAGTGAGTTTAGAAACAGAAGATAGAATGACCGCATTGGTAGCGAATCTTCCAATCAAACGGACTTTGAATGGGGAAATTAAACTAAAAGAAAAAGAATCAAGTAGCTCATCAGAAAAAAATCATGAGAAAAAAAACAATCTTTCTGAACAAGCATCTGTTTAAAAAATTAAAGCCTTAAAACCAAAAAAAATATTGGAAAAAATCAACTATTACACTAATGTATATGGACTAATGCCGGCTTAGCTCAGCGGTAGAGCAGCGCTTTTGTAAAGCGAAGGTCATCAGTTCAAATCTGTTAGCCGGCATCACATCAATTAATCCTTTCAATCATTCAAATCCCTTCCAAAATTGTTTGATGAAAAAATCCATAAAGTAAACAATATTATCAATAAAGGAATAATCCTAAGTTCGAAAATCTCTGTGCTAACAACAATTGCTGGAGTAAATATCCAATGGAATCCTGCTTGAAGTATTACAAGCAAAATAGCAATCCAAATCATTGTTTTAAATTTCAGTAGGCATACAACTTCCTGATCTCAATATTTTCCATTGACCTAATCCTTCCCACTCAATAACTGTACTAGCAATTCCAGATCCCTGAGGCCAATTGAGTGGGGCCAACAATGGCAATTGAGGAAAGGATTGAGAAATTACATGTGGATCACTAGAGGGCTTTTCACCAGATAAATTTGCACTACTAGTTGCAAGTGGTCCACTTTTTTCAAGAAACTTTATTGCCATTTCGCATGCAGGTACTCTCATACCTACAGAATTACCATATGGATTAAGGTTATCAACCATGGTTCTAATAGCAGGTAAAACAATTGTCAGAGCTCCTGGCCAATATAAAGACATTTTCAAAGCATCTTCCTTAGCCTCTGGTAAAACAAACTTTAATAATTGTTCCTTCGAAGCGCCCATAAGAATAAATGGCTTTTTTATAGGCCTTTTTTTTATCTTCCATAATTCATGAGAATTTTCTAGCAAAACTGCTAAAGCGGGCAATGTGTCTGTAGGGAATACAACAGGAGAGCCTTCCTTTAGGAACAGCAAAAGATCTTCTGATTGATATGAATTGATTTGCATACTTTTCAAAGTTATCAGTTAAGGGTGACGACCCATAGCAAAACGGCGTACACCTTGAAGATCATTCTCAAAATTTACATTCAAAAAACCAGCTTTAATTAACATTTCCAAAGCACGTTCACTTTGATCAAAATGATGCTCAAAGATCAGCCAGCCTCCTGAAGAGAGATATTTGCTTGCACCATTAATAATTTCCCTGGAAGAATCCATACCATCTTCACCTCCATAAAGAGCTAAACGAGGCTCATTCTTGCTAACCAATAAGTCAAGTTCACTTAAGAAAGATGTTGGTATATAAGGAGGATTTGAAACAATCAGATCAACCTTACCAAGCAAAAAAGGATGTAAAGGTTCAAACCAATTACCTAAATGCAAAGAAACAGAAGAATCAAAAACTAAATTTTTGAAATTCTTTTTTGCAAGAGCAAGCGTATCTTTACTACAATCGACTGCATGCCCATTCCAGTCTGGCAAAGCTCTTGCCAATGCAATTGCTAAGACCCCTGAACCTGTTCCTAAATCAACCCAAATCCCAGATCGATTAAGAGAGCATTGAATTTTGTCCAACGCTATATCAATTAGTAGTTCTGTCTCGGGTCTAGGAATCAAAGCAGAAGGATTTACTTCTATTTCAAAATCTCTCCAAGGACATTTACCTAAAAGGTATTGCAAAGGAATTTTCTCATATAAATATCTTTCCCATATAGTTGAAAGCTTTTCAAGTGACAATTTTAATTGATACTTTCTATCCTGAATTATTTTTAATTTTGCAAATGAACTACAACTAAAACCTCCTCCTATATCTAATAGCCATTCAATCTCTTCAACCTCACCACCCTTTGATAATTCAATACTCTGCCAATCTAAAATTTCTTTTCCAGAAACATATCTATTTTCAATATTCATTTATTTTTCAATTTGGTCCTTTTTGCAATTCTAATAATGCTTGCATAATGTGATCTGGTCCATTTCTAAGCAAACGGTTTCCTGAGCCATCTCTCTTTATCAATACCAAATCTATATTTGCAAAAGCAACAATCTTATTTGATTGTTTTACAAAGTTTGTTTTCCAATGCCATCGTGCTCCTTTGCCAGAAGAAATCCAACTTTGTAAAATCACGCTTTCTCCGTGAAATAGAGGTTGTCTGTATCTGATATCTAAATGCACAACTGGCATTTCAAAACCTTCATTAGACAAATCCTTATAAGCCAAACCGACATTTAATAAAGAACTAATTCTTGCCTCTTCTAGCCATAAAAAGTATGAGCCATGCCACATAACTCCTGCGTAATCAGTATTTTGGGGTAATACAACTTTCTTAAGAAGCCAAGGCTTTGCCTCGTTAACTTCATTCATAAGCTATGAGGTTCTACTAAAAACCAATGGAAATAGAGAAAAAGAGCATTAACTAAATCTTAAAAAGATCTTTGAGAAGCGAAAAAATCGCACTTCTTTTAATTAAAGACTTGATCTTAATGTCTTAAAGGTTTTGTTTTAAAATTATTTTCTTAGCTTTTAGGACCAAGTTTTCCTTTACCTGAGTCTGAGAAAAAGCTTGATTTCTCTCCATCACTAGTGGAGATATATAGACCTACTAGAAAAATCGTTGGGACTCCAACGAAAAGCAAGCTGATAACAAAACCGAAATTTGTGGTTTCCATGAACTAAGTAGCTACAGATAGAACTAAGAATAATTAGAACTATAAATGGATAATGACCAACTCAAAGGCAAAGAGCTTTAAGAATTAGATGTTGTAACGAGAAACCATGAAAATTATCAGTCTGAATATAAAAAGCTTTTAATTATTTTGGCAAATCCTCATCTAAAGCACCTTTAATCAAATTGCCACTATTTGCAGGAGGAGATTGAGGCTTGGTTAGAATTACCACAGATGACTTAACCACACACTGGCAAGCAAGCCTCCAATTTTGAGGTCGATTTTTTAGTTTAATTTTCTCAACATCTGTTACAGGTGAAAGGGAACCATCTTTATCCCCTTCAACAGAAATAAAACAAGTTATACATTGACCACAGCCTCCACAGTTACCCAAAGTTCCTTTAAATCCATAAAGTTCCAGCCCCTCTCTTAGGGCAACTTGTCGAAGATTTTCACCAGATCTACATTTAACATCTCTTCCTTCCCTGACGAAACGGATAGTTGGCATAGTTTTAAAAGTAACAATTCTAATATTCAATTTTGACTGATGAAATGGCCAAACGTGCCTAAATAACTGGCAAAAAGAACATTTACACTGAATTTTCGAATGTTAAAAGTCACTTTTTAGCCTTGCTGGAATATCAACAGTCGTTGCAGCTCAGCACAACCTTCCCCGTCTTCGATGGAAGAACCTTTACGATCATCGGGTCTAGCTGCATTAAAGCAGCTTCGTTATTTCAAAACCTTACCCATGGGATTGCCCTGGTATCGGGTGCACACAGTCGTAATCAACGACCCCGGTCGACTTCTGGCCGTGCACCTCATGCACACAGCTTTGCTAGCCGGCTGGGCCGGCTCCATGGCCCTATATGAATTGGCCATATTTGATCCTAGCGATCCAGTCTTGAACCCTATGTGGCGCCAAGGCATGTATGTCATGCCTTTCATGGCCCGCCTAGGTGTTACAAGTAGTTGGAATGGTTGGGACCTCACTGGTGGTGTCGGTTCATTCGACTTTGATTCATTAGGGTTCTGGGGAAAAGCTCTTCCTTATTCAACTTTTGAAGGAGTAGCAGTAGCTCATATCCTCTTCAGTGGTCTATTAATGCTGGCGGCTATCTGGCATTGGACCTACTGGGATCTTGAACTCTGGGAAGACTCTAGGACTGGTGAACCAGCTTTAGACCTTCCAAGAATATTTGGAATACACCTATTACTTGCAGGACTTGCCTGCTTCGGTTTTGGTGTATCTCTTTCTTCCGTTGGTATGTGGGTCTCTGATCCATATGGACTGACCGGACATGTAGAAAAAGTCACTCCCGTTTGGGGAGCTGCAGGTTTCAACCCCTTTAGTGCTGGCGGAATAGTCGCCAACCATATTGGGGCAGGTCTTATAGGAATTATTGGTGGTGTATTCCATATCACCAACAGACCTGGCGAAAGGCTCTATAGAAACCTCAGGATGGGAAGTCTTGAAGGAGTTCTAGCTAGTGCATTAGCAGCAGTTCTTTTTGTTTCTTTTGTCGTATCAGGAACAATGTGGTACGGGTCAGCAACAACTCCAATTGAGTTGTTTGGACCAACTAGGTATCAATGGGATGCAAACTACTTCCAAACTGAAATAAATAGAAGAGTTGAAGCCTCTATCAACGATGGTGCATCTAAGGAAGAAGCTTATTCAGCTATTCCTGAAAAACTTGCCTTCTATGACTATGTAGGTAATAGTCCTGCAAAAGGAGGTCTATTTAGAGCAGGTGCATTAGTTAATGGAGATGGTGTTCCAACTGGTTGGCAAGGTCATGTTTCCTTCACAGATAAGGAAGGCAATGATCTTCAAGTTAGAAGGATGCCTAATTTCTTTGAGAACTTCCCAGTAATTCTTGAAGATAAAGAGGGTAATGTTCGAGCTGACATCCCATTCCGTCGTGCAGAAGCTAAGTACTCTTTTGAGCAAACTGGTATTACTGCAACGATTTATGGTGGTGAGCTTAATGGCCAGAAGTTCTCTGATCCAGTTGTTGTAAAGCGTTTAGCACGTAAAGCCCAACTTGGTGAATCATTTAAGTTTGATAGAGAACGCTACAAATCAGATGGTGTATTTAGAAGCTCTCCAAGAGCTTGGTTTACATATGCTCATCTATGTTTTGGCTTGCTCTACTTGTTTGGACATTGGTGGCATGCTGCCAGAACTCTTTACAGAGATACCTTTACTGGTGTTGATCCTGACATTGGTGATCAGGTTGAGTTTGGTCTTTTCAAGAAACTTGGAGACGAAACTACCCGTCGCGTCCCTGGGCGTGCTTAATCGCAAGGAATCTTTAGCAACTATCTAAAATCCCAATGGAAGCCTTCTCCTACGTCCTAATTCTCACTTTGGCAGTAGTGACTTTATTCTTCGCTGTCGCATTTCGCGATCCTCCGAAGTTTGATAAATAAATGCCTAAAAAAAACCCACTTAATTTAAGTGGGTTTTTTTTTATCTATTGATTAATGACCAAATATTATTAATGCCTCATATGAATACTTAATACCTAAATAAATAAAGAGTTTTCAAGATTTAAATCGTTTTAGCCCTTCTCATAAGACAAAAAAATGTTTAAATTTAATTGTATCCAATATTACTTAGGGCAGCATGCAATGCCCCTCTTGCCAAAACACAGATAGTAGAGTCCTAGAATCGCGTTCAGCAGACGCAGGTAAATGCGTCAGAAGACGGAGGGAGTGCTTAAACTGTGATTTTCGTTTTACTACCTATGAAAGGGTAGAAACTGTTCCTATTACTGTAATCAAAAGAAGCAATGCAAAAGAAACCTTCTCTAGAAGTAAATTAATAAATGGACTAAATAGAGCTTGCGAAAAAACATCAATAAGCAATAACAAAATCGAGTTAATTGTTGATGAAATCGAATTGCAACTTCAACAAAGAAATCCTAAGGAAATAAATAGTTCTGAATTAGGTGAAATGATTTTGCACCATTTAAAAACAATTAACGAGGTTGCATATATTCGTTTTGCTTCGGTATATCGCCAGTTCAATGGGGTTAACGATTTCATTGATACATTGGAAAACTTTAAAACTTCCAAGGATTTTGCAACCATTGCCTGATAGCTGAGGTGTAAAGTGGAGTATCAGCTCTTTAGGTTGGCAGGCCTCAAGAGCCAAATTATCGCATTGCCACCGGGCATACTGCTATCTACCCATGTCTGAAAACTCTTCTACAACATCAACAGAATTAGAAGCAAAAGAAAATAATCAGCAAGATAATGTATCTGAGGAAATCATTGCTAAGGATTTAGAACAAGAAAATTCTGAAAAAGAATCTTTCATTCCAGAAGAGATTCCTTCTGCTGATGACCCTTCTAGTAGAGTTAAAAAATACGACTTCGACGGCGCAGGGTTTTCACTAGAAGAATTTGATTCTTTACTAGGTAAATATGATTACAACTTTAAACCTGGCGACATAGTAAACGGAACTGTCTTCGCCCTTGAAACCAAAGGAGCGATGATTGATATAGGAGCAAAAACTGCCGCCTTTATGCCTATGCAGGAGGTATCTATTAATAGGGTAGAAGGATTGAGCGATGTGCTTCAACCATCTGAAATAAGGCAGTTTTTTATAATGAGTGAAGAGAATGAAGATGGTCAACTATCTCTTTCTATTAGAAGAATCGAATATCAAAGGGCCTGGGAACGAGTTCGTCAACTTCAAAAAGAAGATGCCACTATATACTCAGAAGTTTTTGCTACAAATAGAGGTGGTGCATTAGTAAGAGTAGAAGGATTGAGAGGATTTATTCCTGGATCTCATATAAGTACTAGGAAAGCAAAAGAAGAGCTTGTAGCAGAATATTTACCACTTAAATTCTTAGAAGTGGATGAAGAAAGAAACCGATTAGTACTTAGCCATAGAAGAGCTCTAGTTGAAAGAAAAATGAATCGTTTAGAAGTAGGAGAGGTTGTAGTAGGAGCTGTTAGAGGAATTAAACCATATGGTGCATTTATAGATATCGGGGGAGTTAGTGGGCTGCTACACATATCAGAAATCAGTCACGAACATATTGAAACTCCACATTCAGTTCTCAATGTTAATGATCAAATGAAAGTTATGATAATTGACTTGGATGCAGAAAGAGGTCGTATATCACTTTCAACAAAAGCATTAGAACCTGAACCAGGTGATATGCTTACTGATCCTCAAAAAGTTTTTGATAAAGCAGAAGAAATGGCGGCAAAGTACAAAGAAATGCTTCTCGAGCAAGCTGAAGAAGGAGAGAATCCAATAGCCTCAATGGAGGTTTAATTATATATATTCAATGCAAGAAATACTTTTAAAGGGATATCCTATTGGAAGTATTAATGGCATTTTATTTGATAAAGATGGCACGTTAGTTAATAGCGAGGAATATTTATTATATTTATCTAGACTGCGTTTAAGTGAAGCAAAAAAGAAATTAAAAGAATATGGTTATTCAGAAGATAAAGTTTACTCTATAGAACAATTACTTTATAAAGCATACGGAATCGATACTAATGGCATAAAACCAAATGGGTTAGTTGCCATTGCCTCAAGCAAAGATAATTTAGTATCTACTGCAACTATATTTTGCCTAATAAATGGAGACTGGTCTAAATCTTTTAAAATTGCTAATGAAGTCTTTTCAATAGCAAGTAAAAAAGCTTCTTTTGTAGATTCATCAAAAAAAAAGAATAAGCTTCTACCAGGTGTAAAATCAATAATTAGAAAATCTTATAAGAGAAATATAAAAATAGGTATTATCAGCAATGACACAAGAGATGGAATCAAAAGCTTCTTAAAAGACAATAAATTAGAAAAGGAATTTATCCATTTTTGGAGTTCTGAGGATTTTCCACCAAAGCCAAACCCACAATCAGTAAAAGAAATCTGCAAATTAATGGACTTACATGTTTCAGAATGCGCGCTAATTGGTGATTCCAATGCTGATATAGAGATGGCACGAAATAGTGGAGTAAAAATAGCTCTTGGATATACTGGTGGATGGAAGCAATCTCCTTCTCTATATGAATATCATCATCTAATACATCATTGGGAAGATTTAAATTTCCAAGATTCTTCTAAAATGAATTTTCTAAAGTAAATTCCTAATTCCAAATAAACGTGTCTAGATTTGTTTTCACTTCTGAATCAGTAACAGAAGGTCACCCTGACAAAATTTGCGATCAAATCAGCGATGCAATACTTGATTCACTGTTAGAGAAAGATCCAAGTAGCCGAGTTGCTTGTGAAACAGTTGTAAATACAGGATTATGCTTAATTACAGGTGAAGTAACTTCTAAAGCTAAAGTAGATTTCATTCATCTAGTTAGAGAAGTAATTAAAGAAATTGGATATTGCGATGCAAAAGCAGGAGGGTTTGATTCGAATAGTTGCTCCGTGCTTGTAGCACTAGACCAACAATCTCCTGATATTGCTCAAGGAGTAGATGAAGCTGATGACCATAGTGGCAATCAGTTTGACAAGATTGGAGCTGGTGATCAAGGGATCATGTTTGGCTATGCATGCGACGAAACACCGGAATTAATGCCTTTACCAATAAGTCTTGCGCATCGTTTTTCTAGAAGACTTGCTCAAATTAGACATGAAGGAATACTTGATTATTTGCTTCCTGATGGGAAAACTCAAGTCAGTGTTGTCTACGAAAACAATCAGCCAATAGCAATTGACACCATTGTTATTTCAACTCAGCATACAGAACAAGTTAAAGGATTTACAAATGAAGAAGCAATAAGATCCCAAATAAGTCAAGACCTTTGGAATTGTGTTATCGAGCCTGCGACAAAAGATCTTGCGATTCAACCAATTAAGAATAAAACTAGATTTTTAGTAAATCCAACAGGTAAATTTGTAGTTGGTGGGCCTCAAGGTGATGCTGGGCTAACTGGAAGAAAAATTATCGTAGATACATATGGTGGATATGCAAGACATGGAGGCGGTGCTTTTTCAGGGAAAGATCCTACAAAGGTCGATAGATCTGCAGCATATGCAGCTCGATTTGTTTCTAAATCTCTTGTTGCTGCTGGTTTAGCAAAGCGAGTGGAAACTCAACTAAGCTATGCAATAGGAGTGGCAAATCCCATATCTATCCTGGTAGAAACTTTCGGAACAGGGAAGTTATCAAATGATGAACTTACTGAATTAGTAAAGAAGAATTTTGACCTCCGTCCAGCTGCAATTATTGAAGAATTCAGGCTAAGAGAACTACCAAAACAAAGAAATGGTCGATTTTATAGAGATGTGGCAGCCTATGGACATTTTGGCAGAACAGATCTTGATCTTCCCTGGGAAGATGTTCAAAGAAAATCTATAGAACTAAAGGCAATAAATAGCTAGATAAATCTAAATGAACAAGAAGATTTTTGTGCTAGGAATAGATCTTGGCACAAGTGGAGTACGTATAGCTGTATTAGATAAAAACTATTCCCTTGAATACTTTGCATCAAGTGAATATAAAGAAGGTTTAGAAAATTGTGAAGACTGGAAGCATTGCTGTATTAATCTTATAAAGCAAATACCTTTTAAAATTAAGAATAATATAGTTGCATGTTCTGTTGATGGAACATCTGGAACATTAATGGGATGCGACTATAAAGGAAAATCAGTTGGCAAAGCTCTACCATATTTCAAACAATGCTTAACAATTAAAGGAAATGTTATTACTTCATTAACCAGTCAGGAAGAACTTTTTAAAAGATATGAAAGTATTTCCAAAGCTGTTCAACTTATTAATGAACATGGTGTAAATATTTTATTAAGGCATCAAGCAGATTGGATTAGTGGTTGGTTATTAAATAATTGGTCATCAGGAGAAGAAGGCAATAATCTAAAGCTTGGTTGGGATTTATTAAAAGAATCTTGGCCTATCCAACTAATTAACACTTCTTGGACTAATGCATTGCCCAAGATTGTTCCTAGTGGGTCTTTAATGGGAATTATTTCACCAAATAGATCAATTGAGCTTGAACTTCCAAGAGGTCTCAAAATAATTGCTGGTACTACCGACTCAAATGCTGCAGTATTAGCTACAGATGCAAAATCATCAGAAGGAATTACTGTTTTAGGAAGCACTATTGTGCTTAAACGCTATACAAATAATCCTATTGCTCATCTAGGAATTACCAATCATAAGGTAGGAGATAAATGGTTAACTGGGGGATCTTCTAACGCTGGCTGCGCTGTACTTAAACAATTTTTTTCTGACCATGATTTAGTTGAGTTAAGCAGACAAATAAACCCTGAATCAAATAGTGGACTATCATTTATGCCACTTCCATCTAGGGGAGAACGTTTCCCAGTAAATGATCCCTACTTAGAACCCATTCTTAATCCAAGGCCTATAAGTGATAGCCTTTTTCTTCATGGACTTCTAGAAGGACTAGCCAAGATAGAAGCTCAAGGCTGGGAAAAGCTTTGCAAACTTGGATTAAAACCTCCTAGCAAAATAATTTCCATCGGTGGAGGTTCAAATAATCCACAATGGCGGCGGATTAGAGAAAGACTGATAGGGATTCCAATTCGAACATGCTCAAAGCAACCAGCAGAAGGAGTTGCGCGTTTAGCTTTAAATGCAATCCAAAAACAATCTAAAATTTAATTGCAAGCTCAAATAACTTTCATAACTGAAAATTCTAAAATGAAGAATTTTTCGAATTGAAAATAGACGTTGATATAAGATAAATGTTGGCTAATTACTTTCTAGTAATCATCAAGCCGGGATAGCTCAGTTGGTAGAGCAGGCGACTGAAAATCGCCGTGTCCGCAGTTCAAATCTGCGTCCTGGCACCATCCTTTTCAATAGAAACAAACAAAGCGAATGCATTGCTGCATCTAAATACTTATATTGTCGTGCAGCAAATCAAACACTACTTTCATAAGGAAATTTTATTATTAGCAAAAAATCTCTTAAAATTTAACCGACTGAAAATCAGAAGATATATTATTAGATTATGAAACATAATCTAATAATATATATAGTAAGGAGCTAGCTTTAAAAAATGCAGGAACCTAATAGCCACTTTAATAATGCTGATAGTTTTGCTATGATTTTTGATGAAGCATGGAAAAAAACTAAATTCGAAGCCAACGAAAATTTAACGCTTGAGGAGAAAATAAAAAAGATAATTGAGAAAAATAAAGATCATCCATTCATAAAAAATTCGCCATCAGAAGCAATCAATGTTGCAAAATTTAGACTACGTTTATTGCAACTTGAATGAATTTATTTTTCTCTGTATAATTTGTTTTATTTAAAATCTAATAACCTGGAAATCTTCATTAATTCTAGTAAAATCAATCATTTTAGGCAAAAGGATATCTATGAATGATTAGATATCTTTTTTCTCTTAAAACCAGTAATAGTTGCAAGTGCAAACATTCCAAGCAAAGCAGCTAAAAGCATCAATCCTGCTCCTTGGCTTACTCCAGCGCCCACAGCAACAATAATAGAGTCGCTAATTAAAAGACTTATAATCAAAGCAGGTGTAAATAGACGCCATCTTGTACCTCCTATACCTAATGCATAACTAAGAAAGTCAAAAAGTCCTGTCATTAATAATCCTGACATAAGGAAAAAATTTCCTTCCAATTGATTTTGATTGAAACCTTCAATTCTCTTCATTGCTTTAACTCCTACTAAACGTCTTACTGGTTTGCGGCCAAATTTCCTGGCTATAAAGAAAGCCATTTGACAAAAAACAAGATCGGATAAAACTATCGTCAAATATCCTGTTTTAAATCCCAATAAAGAGCCAGCTAAAAGTGAATAAACAGAGCTCGGTAAAGCAGGTAAGATTACACTCACTCCTCTAAGGGTGAAGATTCCTAAAGGAGCCCATATACCCATTTCTTCTACAGCATCACGAAGTGGCTCAATTCCAAAAGTTTGTATGAGATAAACTAGTAAAATAACTATTGCAACAATAAAAATAATTGAGAGCAATTTACGGAATTTTCTCATTTCCAAATTCCTCCGTCAATTGTCATTTTTTGCATTTAACTAGGCTTCAAAAAACTTTATTATATAAGAAAACATAAATGGAGTAATATAAATCTGCAAATTTGCTTAGATTTGATTCAAATGTCATTTACTTCGCGAAATGAACTAGAAGATAAACTCTCTGAAATCAACCAGAGGGGATATTTCAGTTATGGAAAATCACGCGTATCCGGAAGTCAAAATTTCTCATATTTTATGCACTCCAGAAGCACTTGCATGCCTGGCCAAAAAGACTTATTTACAATAAAATCAACTACAAATAATATAGAGGCTACAGAAGCAAATTTGATTCGAATTCGCGCAGCATATAAATTAGAAAAACATATTAATTCAAATGGTCTTAAAGGTAATATCTTTAAGACTAATGATATCTATGAATTTACATTCGATGAATTCGCCCCTTATTGTGATGAATCACTAAATCTGGCTATAATTGCATCGTATAAACAAGTATATGGTAACTTAAATCCGATGGAAAGTGAAATACCAAAGGAGCTTGAGAGAAGGTTGCGTAATGGTGATATTACTATAAGGGAATTCATTAGAGGTCTTGCCAAATCAGAATTCTACATGGAGAATTTTGTCCATAAAATTAGTCACAAAAGATCAATTAAGCTATCTTTCATGCATATATTAGGAAGATCTATTCTAGACCAGGAAGAATTAATTAAAAGTATAAATATAAGTATCAAAGAAGGTTTCCAAGGACATATTGACCACTTAATTGATTCCTTAGAATATAAAAAATATTTTGGTGAGAATATAGTACCTTTTCAAAGATGCTGGGACTCACCATATGGTAGTAAGACATCAAGCTTTGTAAAAACAGCCTCTTATAGAAAAGGATTTGCATCTAGTGATAACGTAATTTACAAGTAGAGCTTTTCTTATATGAGCATAAAAAGGCCTTCTTCAAAGGGAAGTCCAGGCAATCAATCATTTAAAACACCCTCTGGAAAACAAATCCCTATGGCAATGTCAATGATGGTTGATTCAATGGTAAGAATGATTCAAAAAGGTAGCGACAACCAAACTGATATAGATTCCAAAGAAGCTTAGACTATCCCGATGGATATTGAGAGTTTTCTCAAAATAAGCGAAGGCAATTGGGTTTCAATGAGAAGTGGCCATTCTCTTGCCTTCAAGCAATTTGAGGAAGTTGTAAGCAATTTAACCATTAAATTGCTTAGCGAAGAAGAACCAAAAATTACAAAGTTTCTTAATAAGAGTAAGTACAAAAATGAAAAGCCTATTTGTCCTTTTGAAATAAAATGGGAAGGCAAGTCAAATTGGTATGAAGAAAATAATGAAAAAGAATTATCTGGTTCTAGCTTATTAATACCAATAAATCACTCTATAAACTCAGGGGTTATATTAAGAAGCATGGGGTATGCAGAAGAAATAGAAGCAATTACAAATTTTTATTTTCTATCTGATGGAACAATAGTTTTATCAACAGAATACAATCAGACAGTTGCAGAAGAAAGAATCTGGTTTCTTAATCAAGATGTTAGATGTCGTTCGTCTGTGATTAGATCATTAGATACAAAAGCAATTTTACAAACATCATTTGCCTCAGAAATACGTAAGATTAATGATAAATAATAATGAATTATTTGACAAGTCAATCTGAAAAAAAATTCGTACATATGCTCTGTGGTAAATACAGCAATAAAAAGCAATCCCAAGCAGAACCCTCACTTTTTGCGAATATAAATATATATTTTAGGCTGCTATCTTGGGATATTTTCAAAGGAATCTCAATATATTCTGAACAAAGTTATAATCACGCTCCATGGTCCCCTTACAGACAAGCGGTACTTAAGCTAACTATGAAAAAAGATTTATTTATATTAGATAATTATAGGATAGAGTACCCAGAGAGAATAGCTGGTGCTGGATTCAATCCTGATTTACTAAAGCTAATCACAAGGAGTAAACTTCATATAAGAGAAAATTGTGAAATGAATTTTCATGAACAAACCAAAGGGAAATACATAGGAAGATTAAAAGAGTGCAGAAAATGTATAATAAGAAAGAACGGCAAAGATACATACATAATTAGCAACTCAATCCTAGAGAAAGAAAAGTTTATTTCAAAAGACGAAGGGTTTGATATTAAAACAAATAAGAAGGTCTGGGGATCTGAGAATGGATATTTAGTGTTTGAACGTTTATTAGAGCCTTAATTAAGATAAATTGATTTGCCTAAATTAATAAGTATTTTGAAACAATATAATCTAACTTTATTTTTACAAATTGATTCGTTTCATCAATATCAACTAACAAATTTTTATGATTTTCTGAGATTCTATTAGAGATTATCAGATTTTCTATTGCCATTAAAGCCGCATACCTAGAAAACCAATACTTAGTTTTTGTATTATCTAACCAGATCTGGATATTTTCATTAACGAAAGTAAGGTCTATATATATAGATGAAAAAATTGCTTGAGGTTTAAATTTCATATAATCAGGCCAAGCATTGTCTAAACAATAGTTAATAATTTCATTAGATACTTTTCTCTCTTGTTCAGTATTAATTTCTAAATATCTTAATAGAATCACAAGAAAATAAAGAGCGCCATAATCTTTCTTGAATCTTTCCCAGCAAGTTTTAATCTCAATCCATATTAATCGAGAGTCAATTGTCTTTAATTTTCTTAAAGCATAATAGGCGCGATTAAAGTCTGGGCTAAATAATTCATTGAATAAAAAATTGCATTTAGTTTCTTCGGGATAAATTCCTAATAATCTTAAATTATTTGGATCATCTAAAACTATTGAATCCAGCGAATTAATAATGCTTCTATTGATTTCTTTATTATATATATTTGTAAGCAGAGAAGTTATTGTATGGATTCTGAAAAAGGGTGATATTGGCGTAGCAAGAACCAAGGAAATTAATTTATATGCCTTTGCATCAATAATATCCTGAATTGCGCAGATACGATCATTTTGATTAGGTGAATTTAGGAAATCAGCTAATAGTTCAATATTTTTCTGATCACCTGTAAGACTAGAAATTGCTGCAATTGAAGCACCCTTAATACTAGATGGTATTCCTTTCTGATTAAATATTTTCTGGATTTTTGATAATTCTGATACTGCTCCCATTCTTCCTAAACACTGAATTAAAACGCGCTTATTTTGATTGGGTTGTTCCAATAAATCACCAATCAAATTAAGAAATTTAATTTCATTACAACCTATTTCTTGCAACGCCAACGCAGAATTCTCAACAATATATGGATCGTTACTATTTAAATTTTCTCCAATATAAGGAATCGCATTTTTACATCCCATTCTACCTAAGACTTCAATAGCTTTTCTTTTTGCGATAAGTACAGGTTGTTCAAGAGAATTACTTTTTATTAAATCTATTAATGCAGCCTCTGTTTCTTTAGAAGGGTATTTAGATAAATGAAAGACTGCTTTATAGTAATCACTAGAAAGTTTTAATTGTTCTAAAGGGGTTTCTAAAATTTCCAATGCATTATTCTTGCTCAACTGAGGCAGAGTGTCAAAATTACCAACTTTCATGCATTAAACAATTATTTAGCCAATTACAAATATATAATTAAAATCATGATTTTTGTAAAATTAAATCCATAAAAACAATTGAAAGAAGAATTAAACTCAAACAACTTCAACGAAAATGCAACGCTTAATGAAGACGAAGCCTCAAATTTAGCTGCAGAATTAAAAGATAAACTTCTAAGAAAAGATAAGAGCATCATAAACAAGGCCTTAATAAAGAAAATTATTGCTGGGCTTTCTGACAATAGAGGCAAGTTAAGAAGAACCTTTTCTGAAAGTCTTGGTTTAATTGGTGAAGAGACACTTCCCCTCTTACGAATAGTCTTATTACAAAGTCAAAATGTAACTGCACGAAGAGCTGCAGCAAAAACATTAAGACTTGTTGGCGATCCATCTGCATTGCCAGATCTTCTAAAGGCACTACTTAATGACAAAGACCCTGTTGTTCAAGGGTCTGCTGTTGGGGCAATGGCAATCTTTGGGGAAGAGGCTATTGAACATTTAATAAAGGTTCTAGAAAATCCAAAAACATCTGAGATGCAACGTGGTCTTGCAAGTTGGGGCCTTGCTTTTATAGGCGCCAAAGGAGCCACAGCTCTTAAAAAAGCCTCTTTCTCAAATAACGTAAAAGTTCGTGCATCATCTATTGCAGCTCTAGGTGAACAGATTCAATCTTTTTCAGATGAAGAAGCAAAAGCAATTTTGTCTAAGGCATTAAGCGACACTTCAGATGAAGTTCAGATTGAAGCTATTAAATTAATAGGATTGCTAGATGAACAGAACTGGGATCTTAATTTAATCGCTTCTAAATTAGAACATCTAAATCCAGAGATAAGAAAGCAATCAGCACTATCTCTAATGAAACTAGAAGCAATTAATCAAATATATAAACTAGAAGATTCTTTATTAAATGAGGAAAGTAACGAGTTAAAAAATATTATTAGATTGAGTATAGATAGAATTAAATCCTTACACGAGAAAAAACAAGATAAATAGGGTAATTAAATTACTAAAGCATCTTTAGCATTTTCTCTTATTAAAATATCTATTTTATTATCTCGAGAAAGCTCTAAGAGAAATAATTGCAAAGAAGGATCTTTAATTTCTATCAAAGCTGTAATAGCAGCCTTGGCTTTTAGAAGGTTTTCATCTCTACATAATAACTTTAAAAATGGAAGTGACTTTTGACCAATTTGCCTTAATAAAGAAATAGATACTAATATCATTTCAGGTGAATCTTTACCAAGCGCAGATTCAATTAAATTATTTAATTCATCTTTAAAATTATTCAAATCATATTGAGAAGCCACAATAGTTAATATCTTCAAGCAGCTCATCTTTGTAATTTCATTATTACTGTAAGAATACAATCCAATTACTCTACTAACTATATCTATACCAAAAGATGCAAGGCCCTTTACAGAAATACGCCTAAGAGAAATATCTGTACTATCTAAATTCTTAATTAATCTTTCAATAGATTGCTCTGGCCAAAATCGACGCATATTCTCAAACGCTAAATTATTTATATTAGGGTTAGGATGATTTAAATCCCTAAATAAATTTTCCAAGGTAATATCTTCATCTTCTAGGCTCATTGCTAAGAGTATTTCTTTAATTACATAAGTATTAAGCTAAAGCATTTATTAAATAATCGAGCAGACTTTTAAACTCTGCTCCTGCCTGTTGCCCCATGTCACTTGGAATATTTAAATTATCTCTAATATAAGAAAAAGATTCAATATATGCCGTTGTGGGCAATTGTTGTGCACGAATAACTTCACGCATTCCAGCAATTCCCCATTCATCCAAAGGGCCTGTACCCCCTGTAACTAAACAATAATTAATCAATCTTAAATAATGATGTATATCTCGAGAACACTTGTCTTTATTTGCTTGCTCATATGATTGTTTACCATAAACATAATCCAAAGCTTCAGAGGTAAATCTATCAATATGTATTGCAAGTTTTTCAGCTGCCTCTAATCGAGCATTAGCTCGGTCAAATGATCCTTTTACAGATTCGATATCACTAATTGTAGGGAAGCGACCAGCTGCATCTGCCGAAGAAATAACTGTTGTAACTGCTGATTTCATGGTTCTTTTCTTAAAATGAAAAATGGGATAATTTCAAAGTGGATTAAATTAAAGCATTTATAACTCGATCAAAATAAGAGGCTGCTTCAGAAGCTATATCTTGACACTCAGCACCTGATCCTGAATTTATACCTTCAAACATTTTTCTGCCTGTATTTGTCTCAGTCATAATTGCAACTGTAGCTATCTTCATTATCTCGATCGCACGAACTGCATTCGCCAAAGGTACGCCCAATGCAAGATAGGTCTCTTTTAAACCATTAATGCACCTATCATCTAAGACAGAAGAATCTCCAGCAAGTAATGCATAACTTACATATCTCAGAATAATTTCACCATCTCTTAAACAAGCTGCCATCCTCCTGGTGGGATAACAGTGACCTCCAGGTTGGGTTAAACCGGTGTTTTCGCATACCATCCCAGATATTGCATCAGCAGCTATACAGGAAACATTTTGGGTGATTGCAAGAGTTGCATCTATTCGCTTATTTGCATCTGCAACATATTTCCTAAGAGCAGTCAAATCTGAACTCCCAATAGGTGCGCCTTTTGAATCAGCACTTACAACAGCTCGTGAGAATGCATCAAGCATCTGGATATCTTAAGACCAGAACAATAATGTAAATTAAGTGCCTTTCACTGGTATTCAAAAGCACTGAATACCAACCTAACTCTAATGAGTCACAGAAAGAGAACCAATAAGGACTCTGAAATGCTTCGTAACTGAAACAGCCTAATCTTTTGTACGTGAACTTCATATATCGGAAAGAAACCCAATGATTAAAAAGTTTTTTAGTTTTTGAGCTAACCTTTCATTAATTTAAAAATAAAATCTTGCAACCAACTAATCAAGAACTAAATGACTCTATAGTGGAATTAAACAATTATCGAGATAGGCTCCGTTCAGAAATTATAAGTATTTCCCAGAAACTCAGAATGTCTCAATCCAAAATTAATACAACATTAGAAGAAAACACTGAACTTAATAATATTGAAACTACAATTAAATCACTAACTGCACAGATAAACGAAAAAACTTAATTTATAAAATCATTATTTTCTAATAATTATTGAAAGAAAAATAAATATTATGAACCATCACAATTCTTTCCTAAACGGACTAAACAAAGATCAATCAATAGCAGTAAACCATTATGAAGGGCCGCTTCTAGTTATTGCTGGAGCTGGTAGTGGAAAAACAAAAGCATTGACACATAGAATTGCACATTTAATTTCTGAATATAATGTCGATCCAAGTGAAATACTTGCAGTAACTTTTACAAATAAAGCAGCAAGGGAAATGAAGGATAGATTAGAAATACTTTTAGCTAAAAGGCTTGCAGAAAAAGAACTAGGCCAACCATATTCTACGCTTAGATTATCGGAACAAAGTGAACTTCGTACTCGGATATATAGGAATATAACCAAAGAGTTGTGGATAGGTACTTTCCATGCTCTTTTTGCAAGGTTACTTAGATTTGATATTGAAAAATATACAGATAAAGAAGGCTTAAAATGGACACGTCATTTCTCTATTTATGACGAAACTGATGCTAAAAGTTTGATTAAGGAAATAGTTACTCAAGATTTACAACTTGATCCAAAAAGATTTGATCCTAAGAAAATTCGTTGGGCAATAAGTAATGCTAAAAACAAAGGCATTCTTCCTGATGAATTAGAAAGAAATGCAGAAGGTCAACGGTCCAGGTTAACTGCTCAAGCTTATAGGATTTATAGAAAGGCATTGGCTGCAAATAATGCATTAGATTTTGATGACTTATTATTACTCCCTGTACAGCTCTTACAGCAAAGCAAACAGACAAGAGATTATTGGCATAAAAGATTCAAGCATTTACTTGTAGATGAATACCAAGATACAAACTGGACCCAATATGAGTTGATAAAATTATTAGTTACCAATGGAGAAGACCCTTCTTTTTTTAAGAACTGGAAAGAGCGATCTGTTTTTGTTGTAGGTGATGCAGATCAAAGTATTTATAGTTTTAGAGCTGCTGATTTTAGAATTTTAATGGGGTTCCAAGAAGACTTTGGAAGTACAATAAAAGAAGGAAATGATTCAAATATTGTTAAGTTAGAAGAAAACTATAGATCAACATCAAACATTTTAGAAGCAGCAAACTCTTTAATATCTAATAATAAGGAAAGAATAGATAAAGTTTTAAAGGCAACTAGAAGCGAAGGAGATCTAATAAAGATTACTCAATGTGATGATGAAATAGCAGAAGCCGAGGCCGTAGTACAAAGGTTAAGGATAATCGATGCAGGAAATAATAATTTAAGATGGGGAAATGTTGCCATACTCTACAGAACCAATGCGCAATCAAGGGTTCTAGAAGAGTCTCTAGTGCGGTGGAACATACCTTATATAGTCGTCGGTGGTTTACGTTTTTATGACAGAAGAGAAATCAAGGATATTTTGGCCTACTTAAAATTACTAATCAATCCTCATGACAGCGTAAGTCTGCTAAGGGTTTTGAATGTACCTAAAAGAGGTATTGGGAAAACCACAGTTAAAAAATTTACTGAAGCATCCAGTCAACTAGGTATAACCTTATGGGATATCGTAACCGATGCTGAAGCTATACGTTCTCTTGGGGGTAGATCAGCAAAAGGTTTATTGGAATTTAGAGAAATTATTCAAACATTGCAGAGTCAATTATTCAATACAACTCCTTCACAAATGATTCAATTAGTTTTAGAGAAAAGTGGATACTTAAAAGAACTTATTGCGACGGCAACTGATGAGGCTGAAGAGCGTAGAAGAAATCTCCAAGAATTGGTAAATGCTGCTCTCCAATATCAAGAGGAAAATGAAGAGGCTGATTTAGAAAGTTTTATAGCAACAGCTGCTCTTGCTAGTGATGCTGATAACAAAGAAAACTCTTTAGACCGAGTTACGCTGATGACACTACATAGCAGCAAAGGACTGGAATTCCCAATAGTCTTTATAGTTGGTTTAGAACAAGGCCTATTCCCAAGTTTCAGATCGCTTGATGATCCTGCTTCATTAGAGGAAGAGCGTAGGCTTTGTTATGTCGGCTTAACAAGAGCGAAAGAGAAATTATGTCTTTTTCATGCCAATGAAAGGAGATTGTGGGGGGGAATGAGAGAAGCTGCAATTCCCTCAATGTTTTTATCAGAGGTTCCAATAAATCTTATTGAGGAAGAAATACCTCTTTGTGGAGGAACCTCTCTAAGGCGAGATAGACATCTAGAACGTCTAACCAGAGTTGATCGAACAAATTCTTCAAATACCTCTCTACGTAATCAAGATTCTCCTAGCAATGTTGTAAGACGACGCAATTCAGGTCCTTCCCCCGGTAAATCATGGTCTGTTGGTGATCTAGTAGTTCATTCAAGCTTTGGGAAAGGAGAAATTACTCATGTATTTGGAAGTGGAGAGAAAATATCAATTGCTATAAAATTCGTAGGTATGAGTTCTAAAATTCTTGATCCTAGGTTGGCTCCATTAAAATCAATAAATGAAATATAAAAAATTCAGAGTTTAGGAATGATCAAAGAACAACCCATATAAAGCAATGAAAGTTCCAGTCCCCAAGGGATTCGATAATGAGTTACTTAACATCCCAAAAGATCTTTTAAACGAATTAATAAGCGCCTCAGATCAGGCACAAATAAAAAGAATTGCTCTCGTAGGAGGTTTTTTGCGAGATGCAATTATACGTGTCACTCATGCTGAATATACAAACAAGAGTGAAGATATTGATTTAGTAATAGAAGGTTCAGAAAGGAAGCTTGCCGAGACAATTAGTCAATACATTAACAATAAATTAGTAGTTATTAATCGTATAAACCTCTCATACATGACAGTTGAATTGAAAGTTGAAAATATGCGAATAGACATTGCAAGAGCAAGGCTAGAAGATTACCCAAATCCTGCTGAAAACCCAATAGTAGAGAATAGCTCAATTGAAGAAGATTTATTTAGGAGAGATTTTACAATTAACTCAATAGCACTAGATCTTCGCACAAATCAATTAATAGACCCATACAAAGGAATGGATGCAATAAAAAATCGCAGGCTAGATTTCATTAAAGAAAGAAGTGTTGAAGAAGATCCAACCAGAATAATTAGAGCTGCACGTTATTCCACAAGACTTAATTTTAAGCTTTCTTCAAAGTCAATTAATCAAATACAAACAACCTTAAAATTGTGGCCTTGGGGATGGTCTCCTTATACTGCGCCTGAATTGGCACCACCTGCCCTCGCTACAAGACTAAAAATGGAGCTAGAGCTTGTGTTTAAAAAAGAGAAATGGGCAGCATGTATTGACGTTCTTCAAAAATGGGGGGCACTTATATTGCTTAATGATGAGATTCAAAATGATCAGTTTTTAGCTAGGAAAATCGTTTGGGGGTTAAGGCTAGGTCTTAATCCAATTACTTGCTTGATTGCAGGAACATCTAATTCATATTGTCTTGCAAAAAGATTACAGTTACCAGAAAGGGAACAGAATCTGCTAAAAGAAAGCCTTTCAATTATAGACAACTACTCTTCTAAGGAGTTTCTAAGGAAAGTCGAAAGTTGGGGAGCTATTCAATGGTGTGAAGAAATTGAGTCATCACATTGGCACCCAGATTCAATAGCAATAGCTATTTGCAGTAGACCTACAGTATGGAAACAATTATTTAGATGGTGGGGTAGATGGCGTTTTATTCAATCAAAGCAAACCGCTAGAGATTTAATGGAAAGCGGATGGGAAGCAGGCCCAAAACTAGGGCTAGAATTAAAAAGGCTTAGAAATCTTGAATTAAAAAAAATTGAATCTAAAACAATACCTTTTTAATCACTTAACGAAGTTCAACTCGTCCAATCATTTGCCATGAATCAGTCTTTACCAATTCTATAGCAATCTTTGAATCGCAAGATAATATCAAAGGCCCACAAGTTTGTGGATCAACCAATAATTCTCTTATAACCTTCATTTCATTATCATCTAATGCAATATTTTCGGCAGCAAAATCTATCAATGGCGATTTCTTTGCATTTGTATTCAAATAATTCCAAATATTTCTATTAGAGGGTGCAAGTGTACTTGAATATCCAGCCTTTAAAAGTTCTTTTGCTCCATACAAACTAGGAATTGCACTAGCAAAAAGTTTAATTTTAATTTGAGGTAAAGCTAGTTTTAATCTATTGCTATTAGTTGCTTCAATCATTTCAAATAAATGACCCAACAATCCATATCCTGTTACATCAGTGCAAGCATTTATCAAAGATGCACTTGAAGCATTTGATAAAAGAGAGTTAATAGCAAAATGTTGACTTTGAGAAATCTGAGAAATCGTATTGTCAACAATCTCAGAAGAGGTTACTCCTTTCATCGCAGCAGCAAAAACAACTCCACTCCCTAATCCTCTGCTTATAAGGATTGCATCTCCTGGTTTTACTCCTGTTTTGCCCCAAGGGACAATACCAGGCTTAACCAAACCATTAATAGAAAGAGAAATTTCTACATCAAGAGGGATATTTTGTACTAAAGCAGACCTTGATTCAAAAGTATGGCCGCCTATAAGTTTGGCTCCTTGTGGCTCTAATGCTGATTTGATACCAGCAAGACATTGGGTAAGAATTTCCTCCTGCAAGCTTTGATGAATAGCTGGAAGAGTTATAAGAGCTTGAGCAGAAAGAACGGAAGCACCTCTTGCCCATAAATCAGAACAAGCATGCAAAGTTGTAATCTTTGAATTTAACCATAGGTCATTAACTAAAGCAGGGAAACCATCCACACTCTGAAACCAAGAACCGCCTTCATAGGAAGACTGAACTAATGAAGCATCTTCTGGATATTGATCTGGATCAATAATTTGGGCTGTTTTCAAAGCAGCTTGCAGAGGTTGTGCTGCAACCTTTGCAGCACAACCTCTGCAAGCAATAATTTGATCCATTGAATGCATAATTGATTTTTTATGAAAACCACGCATAAACTTCAGGTCAATATGCTTCTTCAATTTCCATATAAGAGAATGTGGACCAATCATTAACGGGCCCCAAATCAACCAAGCTTTTTTAAAAGATAAAGAACTACAACCTCCTACTAGTTGCATAGCAAAAGGCTGCGGCTTCCAAGAAATTAAACGCTTACCAATAAACGATCTTTCAATATTCCTGGCTAACGGCATAGCTGCTCGCACCGCCCAAACTCCAGAGGGAGGTCGATAGTCTGATGCAATTACGCCACAATCACCAACAGCAAATATATTGGGTCTACCAATTGCATTAAGACATGAATTAGTAATAATTCGTCCAACAGAGTTAACATTCAAACCACTATCTTCCAGCCATTTTGGAACCTTATTACCTGTACAGAAAAGAGCAGGGCCATTAATTCTTTTCATTGGATTTGTTACTTCGATTTTTGATAACTGCAGCGCATGCTTAAAACGTTGGTTAAACGTATTTTGGAAAGCTTGAAGTCTAAGTTTTCTATTTGGCCAGCGCTCCCTTAAAGAAAATGCAACCTCAATTGCAGAAAGACCCGAACCAATAACATTAAATGTCTCAGATTGATTAAATCTAGAATCACAATCTAATCTTTGTATCCATTCAAACGATTTTCTAAAAGGTCTTATAGGTAAAACATCTTCTTTATTTTGCACAATTTGAAGATAATCTTCACTTATTCGGGTATCAGATCCTACATCAATGCTTATTTTAGAAAATTTAAGAGGAGGCACGCGACCTTCAATAAATATCCTATTCTGAGAAATATCTAATGACTTTATTTCTCCCACAATAAAAGAGACACCTGCTTTATCAGCAAGAAACCTCAAATCTATTAAAACTTCTTGTATTTGATAATGTCCAGACAAAAGTCCCGGGAACATCCCTGAATAAATAGTTGTACTATTCCTATTTATCAAAGTGATTAATCCCTTTGGTTTTAAATGGGGTTTCATTGCCCAACGCATCAAAATAAGTGCATGGGAATGACCTCCACCAGCAAGCACAAGATGATCAACCAGCATTTCTCTTCCAAAGTTCTTGAACAACAAACCAAATCTTCCTTTTTAGAAAATGCAAGACTTGGAATCTTAGGGGGTAGTGGTCTCTATTACATAGAGAATCTTGAAAACATACAAGAGTTTGAGATTCAAACTCCATATGGAAACCCTTCTGACAGTCTGCGCATAGGCAATCTAGGTGGAATGGAGGTTGTTTTTCTAGCTAGGCACGGAAGACATCACACTTTTTCCCCTACAGAAGTGCCTTATCTCGCCAACATTTGGGCCCTAAGATCTCTCAATGTTAGATGGATTTTATCTCCTTCGGCAGTTGGATCTTTACAAGAACAAGTAAGGCCATTAGACATGGTAATACCTGATCAATTTATAGATAGAACTCACCAAAGACCACTAACTTTTTTTTGCGATGATGCAGTTGCCCACGTAACAATGGCAGATCCTTTTTGTCCAACACTCTCAAGATTACTTGCAGAAGAAGGCGAGATTTTAATGCCAGAAGCACGCCAACTTCATAGAGGAGGGACTTATCTTGCTATGGAAGGGCCAGCATTCTCAACCAGAGCAGAATCTCAATTATATAGAAGCTGGGGTTGCAAAGTAATTGGAATGACTAACCATACAGAGGCTCGTTTAGCTAGAGAAGCGGAAATAGCATATACATCATTATCTATGGTTACTGATTATGACTGTTGGCACGAAGGTTTTGGGAATGTAAGCGTTGATATTGTCATTGACAATCTAAAAGCCAATGCAAAACTTGCTAAAAATATAATAGAAGCTACTGCTAAGAAAATATCAAGTACTCGGCCTCAAAGCGAAGCCCATTATGCTTTAAAAAATAGTCTTATGACATCAAAAGACAAAGTTTCAGCAAAAACTCGTGCCAAAATAAATTTATTTACTGAATCCTACTGGGGTAAGTTCAATAATAAATAGGCAAAAATCAAGCTGAACCGACGCCTGTATAAGAACCATAGAAGAAGATTCCTAATACAAAAATAACTGCAATTCCTCCTGCAGTTGCTACTAACCACAACGGTAATTGTCCTTCAGTCCAACGTCGTTCCCAAGAAACTGCTGGGCGTCCATCTGGGAGCCTGTCTGGTAGACGACCATCAGGTCCCTTTAATTTAGCGCTCATGATTAAAAGAATTTAATTAAAGAAATAGCTTGAGAACAGAATCCCGAGAACAAAAACAAGCAAAAGCCCTAAATAGAGGCTTGTTCGGTTCAGCTCAACCGAAAGCTTGTTTGGATTTGGATTAACTTGCATAGCTAAAAAATAAGTCGTAAATCAACGACGGATGAACTGCATTGCTGCAATAGCGCCCAAGAAAAATACTGTTGGGATTGCCAATGCATGTACTGCAAGCCAACGCACCGTAAATATTGGATAGGTGCGGACTTCAACAGCCTGGAGTGGGGAAGAAGAATTTGTCATTGGTTATTTCAGGCGCAGGTCAAGTTGAGCCTTGGATTCAAAGCGTTGTGACACTACTGGAGCCTTGGTTTCAGAGGCCTGAAAATAGGTGTCTGGTCTAGGAGTTCCAAATGCATCATAGGCAAGGCCTGTAGATACAAATAAAAATCCTGCAATAAAGATCGCTGGGAGTGTTACCGCATGGATGATCCAATAACGAACACTGGTAATGATCTCGAAAAACGGGCGTTCCCCGGTGGAGCCGGCAGCCATAGCCTCACGCGTATTATCTGCTAGATCCTACAGGGCTTGTATCTAAAGTTAGGGCAGGTGTATCAGCATGGTTACAGAGCGTTGTGCATTAGAGATCTTTTATGAATAACCAATCCATCTCAAAACATGGCCTCTTTCCCCTAGTACAAAGCCTTTAGGAGAATTTGTACTAGTATTTTTCATAAAAATGATTCTAATAAAGTTTGTTGGCGTTGCGTAACCAACTGGATCTTTTTCCCAAGATTTTCCTTCATCTTTGCTCACTAGAAGAGTTCCATTTCCGCCACCTGCCCAAATTGCCCCTTCAGGATCCCATCCCATATCCATATAGTTGTATCCATTAACTAAAGGAATAATTGGCCTAGACCAACTTTCATAATCTCCAGATTCGTCATTTAGGCGAATTTCTGCTCCTCTAGAAAGCATCCATAATTGTCCATCAGGCTGAAACCCTAGTGTTTGAACTCTCTTACTACTAGCTCTTTGATGAGATTGCCATGTTTGATCCCCCACTCCCAGGGTGACAAAGAAATTACCTAAACTACTCACACTTACATAAGTACCGTCTTCTCTTCTTCTTAAGTCGCGCACACCTCCAGAAGCTTCTGCAACCCTACCTTCCCAATTTTGGCCTCCATCTTTAGTAAGATAAACAGCACCAGCTGTTGTAGCCAATTCAGCAGAATCTGTATCCAAAGTTGTTATTAAATAAGGATTGCCTGGCAATTTATTCCCAAGTGATAAACGAGTCCAATTCTTTCCAGCATCTTCTGTATGCATAACTAAGTTTGGCTGACCAGCAATCCAACCTTCATCACCCTTAAAGTCAATACTCATCAATCTAAAATTCTCTTCACTTGGAATCTCCAAGTTTCTCTCTTGCCAAGTGGAACCACCATCATTTGTTTCTAGAATTAATCGGTTTGCGCCTACCAAGAATCCATGAGTTTCATCAACAAAAGAAATATCCAATGGATTATCATTACTAGCCAATTCAATCTCTTGCCAAGGACTAAAGCTTTCTACTGGAAGCCTAGTGGTTGTTACACAACCGGTTAAACCAAAGCCAAGTAAAAGAATTAACAGCAAATTTAGGGAAGAATTGAGCAGACGATTCATGAATACCTAATGCAATGAATAAAGTGATAAGAAACAAGCAGCGGCAAAAGCTAAACCACCAAAAATAAGGACATTTTTCTGACCTGGAGGAAGAGTATTGAATCCAAAACCGTAAACAACATTCTCTTCGAATCCATCACTAGGTTCAAATTTAGCTCCTATATCTTTATAAGAAGCATATCCAGCTCTACAAACTGGACAGCGAAATCTTTCTTTATCAATATCTAAAAAAGATGTACCAGAAGAAATTTGAAATTTTTTCAGCCCCTCTTTTGGGTCATAAACATAACCACATTCTCTGCATTCAAACCGATTTTTACTCAGATCCTTTTCTGGAACTAAGATTTTCGGATCTGATGATTGTTTTGAATTAGCAGGTTTGTTACCGGCTGATTGGGGTTTTCCCTGATCTAATGCAGGTTTTTGTTCTTCTTCCACCGTTTGCAGTCTCACACAACCCAACTCTATCTAGGAAAGTGCGCTTAAGTGAGTGTAAAAATAATAAGCAAGTATTTGATGCACGATGTTTACTCTTGAGGGTTACGACGCATTCCTTGGTTTTCTTTTAATATCTGCTGCAGTTCCAATTCTTGCATTAACTACTAATAAACTCATTTCCCCTAAAAGCCAGCAAGGAGAAAGAGAACTTACATATGAGTCTGGAATGGAACCTATAGGTGGAGCATGGATTCAATTTAATATTCGCTATTACATGTTTGCTCTGGTTTTTGTTATTTTTGATGTTGAAACCGTATTTCTCTATCCCTGGGCAGTTGCATTTCACAAACTTGGTTTATTAGCGTTTATAGAAGCACTTATTTTCATTGCAATTCTAATAGTTGCACTAGCATATGCATGGCGCAAAGGTGCACTTGAATGGAGTTAATTCAATGACAAAACATTCTTCAATAGATGCTATCAAAGATATACGTTCGGCAACCTGTGGGCCAGTTGGGACTCCAAAGGTAACAACTGATTTAAGCGAAAACATTATCCTTACAAGCCTTGATGATCTTCACAATTGGGCAAGATTAAGTAGTCTTTGGCCACTTCTTTACGGAACTGCTTGCTGTTTTATAGAATTTGCAGCTCTAATAGGATCTAGATTTGATTTTGATCGCTTTGGTCTTGTTCCAAGAAGCTCTCCAAGACAAGCTGATCTTTTAATTGTTGCTGGGACTGTAACGATGAAGATGGCACCTGCTCTGGTAAGACTTTATGAGCAAATGCCAGACCCAAAATATGTAATTGCAATGGGAGCATGCACAATTACAGGGGGGATGTTTAGTGCAGACTCAACCACAGCAGTTAGAGGAGTAGATAAATTAATTCCTGTTGATCTTTATTTACCAGGCTGCCCACCTAGACCAGAAGCAATTTTTGATGCAGTTATCAAATTACGTAAAAAAGTAGGGAATGAGTCATTTAATGAACGCGAAAAAGTTTCACAAACTCATCGCTATTTTACTGTTTCTCATCAAATGAAAAGAATTGATCCATCTATCAATGGTTCTTACTTAAATGCAGATAGTCAGAAATTAGCCTTAAAGTCTTCTACTGAAATACCTCTTCAAACAGAAGCCGAAGAAGTTAAAACTACAATAAGCTGATTTATAAAATGGATAATAATATAAATAAAAAAAATGAAGAAGAAATGACTGAGGAAGTCAATCTAATAGAAGCAGGACCAATAAGTAAAATACTTACTCAAGCAGGGTTAAATCATGAAAATGATAACCCTGATAATCTTGGAATTGAGATTATCAAAGTAAGTCCTGAATGTCTTATAAAAGTTGTTGCCAATCTAAAGAAAAATGGTTTTAATTATTTGCAATGTCAAGGAGGCTATGATGAAGGCCCAGGGTTAAAGATAGTTTGTTTTTATCATTTAATCAAAATTGAAGAATTAGAAAAGGATGCAAAGCCAAAGGAGGTGAGAATCAAAGTATTTTTAGATCGGGCCGGAGACCTAAAGGTTCCATCTCTATACAAGCTTTTCAGAGGATCTGATTGGCAAGAAAGAGAAACATATGACATGTTTGGGGTCAATTTCGTTGGGCACCCTCATCCAAAGAGATTATTAATGCCAGAAGATTGGAAAGGCTGGCCTCTAAGGAAAGATTATGTACAACCTGACTTTTATGAAATGCAAGATGCTTATTAAGATTGACGTTTATCTTTTTTATAAGCACGCATAACAGCCAACGATAAACGCCTTGGATCATGCCTGAAAACTGACCTGGACTTTAATTTTGAATCTTGCAATGATGCTGTATAGACTTTATATCCCTGAGATCTAAGACTACTTGCGTCACACCTTACAGGCACAGAACCCCTTGAATAGTAATAACCAAGCAAAGCAGATGGAGAAAATGCTTTTTGAGCAATAATTATATTGAAAATTCTTCTTGTAATTCCAAAACTAGCCAACTGAGCTTCAATAGCCCTTACATGTCCTGAAACATCAAGTCCATCAGTCTCTCCTGGTTGAGTCATTAAATTGCAAATATAAAATTTAGGTGCCTTACTTTTTTGCAGTGCTTCCAATATCTGAGGGACAAGTAAATTTGGCAAAAGAGATGTGTACAAACTTCCAGGACCAAGAACGATTAATTCTGCATTTTCAATTGCTTCAATTGCACTTGGAAGTGCCGCAGGTTGTTCTGGATAGCAACCTATTCTTGTAATTGGAGATTTAGCTAGCCCTATTGCAGATTCACCTTCAATTTTCTGTCCATTTTCAAGTTCAGCCCATAAACGAACATCAGCATTGGTTGCTGGCACAACTTGGCCTTGAACTGCCAATACACTGCTAGAAGTAGTAATAGCAGTCTCTAGATTGCCAGTGATCGAAGTCAAAGCTGACAAAAAAAGATTTCCAAAACTATGACCAACAAGACCTGTGCCAGAAGAAAATCGATATTGAAATAATCTGGTTAATAGTGATTCCTCTGTCGACAATGCTGCTAAACAATTCCTTATATCTCCAGGTGGCTGAACTCCTAGCTCCCTTCTTAGGATTCCACTACTACCTCCATCATCAGCGACCGTAACTATTGCTGTGAGGCGAGAGCTATATCTTTTTAATCCCTGCAGAAGAGTTGAAAGTCCGGTTCCACCTCCTATAGCAACAATATTGGGGCCTCTATTAAGCTTGCTTTTAGCCCTTAAAACATCTATTAAAACATCATCTTTGGACGGTGCCACTGCCTGTTGAATTGATTTAAAACTTCTGCTTTGACCCCAAATTAAAAGAGAAATTCCAGTAAAAAACAGAAGTGGGCCAGTAATACTGCTAGGCAAATACTTAGTAAACATTCCAATAAAAAGAAACATTCCTTCTATAACCCAATAAATAGGTCTCAAATCAGCCCATATTGATGCCCCAAGAAGAGACAAAATCAAACCAAACCCTGAAGTTAACATCCATCTTTTTATAACTAATCCAGGCAAAAGCCAACCCAATGCCCTTTGGATTTGACCAAGCAAGTCAAGCTTGCGAGCTGACCTAGAACGACTCTTGCGCCATCTTGAAGATATTCGTCCTCTAGTAATTCTTCCTTTCAATAGTCTATGAAAAAGAAAAGTTAAAAATCAAAAAATTGATTTTTAAAGACTCTAAGCGAAAGTACTTTATAGTCCAATTAAAGCAAATATTGATTTGAAAGATTTAGCGCTTAAAAAATCACTTGCATCAAAAATATCTCCAGCCGTAGAAATTAATGATTTATCAATGATCTGGGGCGAAAATACTGTCCTAAATAAAGTAAATCTAAAAATAAATCCAGGAGAAAGAATTGCCATCATTGGTCCATCTGGATCAGGTAAATCAACAGTCTTAAGGCTATTAGCAGGCCTATTACTCCCTTCTAGTGGAAAACTAAATTTATTTGGCATTAGACAGGAATATCTTCGTTTAGACCAAATTGAACCTCCAGACGTACGCCTAGTATTTCAAAACCCCGCCCTTTTAGCCTCTTTATCAATAGAAGAAAATGTTGGATTTCTATTAAGAAGACAATCTAAAAGAGCTCAAAAAAAATCTTTAAAAGGAATGTATTCAAATTTCCAGAAAGAATCTAAGCTTAGTGACCAAAAAATCCATGAAATAGTTGTTTCATGTTTAGAAGAAGTGGGTCTTTATAATGTTTCAGAAAAGTTTCCTGGTCAGTTAAGTGGAGGCATGCAGAAAAGAGTTAGCTTTGCAAGGGCATTAATAAATGATCCTTTTCGTAATGAAGAATCAATGCCTTTACTACTATTTGATGAACCTACAGCTGGATTAGATCCTGTTGCTAGCACCAGAATTGAAGATTTAATTGTTAAAACAACTAGGCTAGCCAAAGGTTGTTCGATTGTAGTAAGTCATGTTCTTACTACCATCGAAAGATGTGCAGAAAGAGTAATTATGCTTTATGGAGGAGAATTTAAATGGGATGGTTCAATAGAAGAATTCAAAAATACTAATAACCCCTTTATTAATCAGTTCCGAAAAGGTAGCCTTGAAGGACCCATCCAACCCAAAGAGCTTTAGTTCTATGCGTCGCAGCTTTCGTGATGCCATTGTAGGGTTTTCCCTAATAGGAGGAGTAGTTATATTCTCAGGACTAACTCTTTGGCTAAATGGGATACAAGTTAATTCAAAAACATGGTTAATAAATGCCAAATTTTCTGATGCTAGCGGATTGTCTGTAGGGACTCCAGTTACTTTTAGAGGCATAAAGGTTGGGAATGTTAAAGAGATAAGTATTACTCCAAATGATGTTCAAGCAAGAATAAGAATTAATATTGATAATTTAATTTTGTTCAAGCCTCTTAATGCAAGAGTAGAGACCAGCTCACTTCTTGGAGGTGATGCTGCAATTTCTATCATTAGCAAAGGAACTCCAATTGATAACCTCAACTACTTACCAAAACAAAAAGGTTGTCCCGAAAAATTAATTTTATGTGAAGGAGACTCAATTGAAGTTGATGGATTAAATAACATTTCTCAACTTACTGGAGAAATAAATAGGTTCTTAAATGAAGCAGAAAGTATGGATGTATTGAATAAAATGGTTTCATCTATAGAACAATTTGATAGCACTCAGAAACACTTTGATGAGTTAGTTACTCTGGCTAGAATAGAGCTACTTAAAACCAAGCCAATTCTTGAGAATCTAGAAAAATCATCATTTCATATGTCAAATATATTAGCCTCAATTGATGACCCTGAAGTTTTAAGTGACTTAAAATCAAGCACAAGATCCATAAAATCATTAACTGAAAAGCTAGATAAAATAAGTTATAAGGTAGATAAAATTCTAAATGACGATGAACTAACTAATGCATTTAAAGATGCTGCTATTGGAATAGGAAAATTATTTAATGATATATATGAATAGTTTATATTGCTAATTATTTAACAGTATTAATTGCATCCATCGCTATAGAAGCAAGAGCCTGTTCCGTTGCCTTAGGTAACTGAACATATTTACCACCAGCTGCATCTGCTAATTCTTTTCCAATACCACTTCCAATAAACTTTCTTTCAGTATCTATGACTAATAATTTAATTCCTAACATTCGATAACGGGAAGCAACATCTAAAAGTTCTTGTTTCAAGTCAACAGATTCAGAATCCTCGTCCAATTCAGGTTGACCCAAAGATTTACTTAAAGGAATGTTTCCTCGACCATCAGTAATAGCAACTACCACTACCTGTCCTAAATCACCCGTCGAAAGAGCATTTGCTCCTACTCTGGCTGCTTGTGTTAATCCATGCGCTAAAGGCGAGCCACCTCCACATGGCATTGTTTCTAATCTCCGTTTAGCTGCTGTAATAGATCGAGTAGGAGGTAGCAAAACTTCAGCTTGCTCTCCTCTAAATGGAATCAATGAGACTTCATCTCTACTTTCATAAGCTTCTGTCAACAATCTAATTAAAGCTCCTTTAGCACTTTGCATTCTATTTAATGCCATTGAGCCACTTGCATCTACCAAGAAAATAACTAGTGAGCCTGCTTTCTTTTGAAGAAGCTTTGCTCGCAAATCACTTTCTTCGACTATTACTTTTCTGCCAGGTTCTCTGGCTCGTCTAGCTTTCTGGTAAGGAGCAGCTGCTCTTAAAGTTGCATCAACAGCAATTCTTGTAACAGGACCCCTTGGGATAATTGGCTTAACATATCTACCTCTACTATCACTAAAAACTGCTGACCTACTTCCACTACTTCCACTTTTTGTTTTTGCAGCAGAAAAAAGTAATAAGTCTGGATCAATAGCACAAGCCTCTGGATCTAACATAAATTCTTCTGGTATAGGGGGAGCAGAGTCATCTTCAGGATTATCTTCATCTTCATTATCTTCTTCTTGAGAGTTTTCTTCTGAAGATTGTTCTGGAGGAGGAGGAGCTTGCTGTTCTTCAGGAGGTGGTGGTTCCATTTGTTCATCATCTGGAGGCAATTGCAATGCTCTTGGAGCAATTACTAAACGAACAGCTATTTGCAAATCTTCAGAATTAACTTCATCTCTACCAGAGAGTGCAGCGTGTGCTTTGGCTACTCTTGAAGCATATAACTCAGATCTGTGGCCCTCCACCCCTCCACGAATTGCTTCATTCACTAAATATTTAATTTGATCATTACTAATCACAACATCAGGCAACCATTGCCTAGCTAATAAAAGCTGGGTAGCTAGTGCCTCTGTAGCCTCATCCCACTTTTTCGAAAAAGACTCTGTACTTGTCCCAAAAGCAATAGCAGAATCAGCTATCTCTACTCTTTGTTCAATTGAGACAATCTGATCTGCTGATAAGACAATTGCAAAACGATCCAACAAATGATCTCTTACAGCACCCTCCTCAGGGTTATATGTTGCAATGAGAAGAGGTCTGCAAGGGTGGCTTAAGCTTAAACCCTCTCGCTCAACTTGATTCTCACCCGATCCGACAGCAGCGAGCATAAGATTTACAATTCCATCATCCAAAAGGTTAAGCTCATCGATATACAGCACACCCCTATGAGATTCTGCCAATAAACCTGGCTGAAAGACTGCACTACCACTATCTAAAGAAGAAGTAACATCTACAGAGCCGACAAGACGATCTTCAGTAATTCCAAGAGGAACCTGAACAAAAGGAGCTTGTATAACTTTTGTTGGTGGTGCTGCCGACTGATTCTCTCTTGTCTTTAGTAATTTATTAGATGCCTCATCCCATTCATCAGGCAAATTAGGGTCAAGATTTCTTCCAAAAGGTCTAACTCCTTCTAATTTCTCAAAAGATGAAAAATCAATAACTTCTATAGGTGGTAACAGTGCATGCAAACCTCTTGCTAATACAGATTTACCTGTCCCTCTTCCACCTGCAATAATTACTCCACCTAAAGCTGGATCAACAGCAGCAAGCATCAAGGCTAATTTCAGAGTTCCATGGCCTGTAACAGCTGCCAATGGGAAAGCATTGTTTGCCACCTCACTGAAAGTAATCACTGAATTCGTATTTTTTGATTCATTGCCAGTGGAAACCATCGATTCTCCCAATCTCGATCATTTTTGCATCAGCCTGATCAATTAGAGCATGTCTTCAGTTAACTATTCAACGCCAAATACTCTTGCAATTGGATTAGGAGCTAACATTTCCAGCCCTGCAGGCACTCCCACATCTACTTTAATAAGTGCAAGACCCATTATCGAAAAAAATATAAATAATTGGATTAATGCATTTCTTAATAAAAAGACAGGGGAATCACCCTTAAAAAATCCAAAGTTTAATTTTCATTGGTCCCCTTTATATAAAAGCAAACCCTTAGGAGGCCCAAAGAATCAACCGATTTATATAAATGCAGTATTGGTGGTTAAAGGGGGTGCATTTGCACAATTAATTCCTTCTATAGATGCTGCAACAAATCTGTTGCAAAGACTTTGCAAAATAGAAAAAGATTTTGGTAGAAATAGAAATTCAAACGCAGTAAAATGGGGCCCAAGATCTTTAGATCTTGATCTACTTGCATGGGGAGGCCTACAAGTAAACAATTCAGACATAATCCTGCCGCATCCCCACTTATTGGAAAGAAACTTTGTCTTAATTCCACTAGCAGAAGCAATTAAAACAAAATCAGACATGCCAATAAAAATTCCTCCTCAAGAAGGTTGGAAAGAATAAATAAATAGTTGCTTAAAATAATCAAAAAAAGGCATACTATATATGATTATTAAAAATTAATAGTTATGACGCCATTATCTCCAAAAGAGCCTTCAGAATTATTAGAAAATATCCAATCAATTAATGCTAAAAAAATTATTTTTGAGGTAAATAAATATAAGCTTCCTATAGGATTAGAAAGTGAGTTTGGGGTTATTAAACATCCAGGAGCATGTTTGGCAGTTCCAATAAAAGACGATGGTAAGATAATAGTTCTAAGACAATATAGATTTGCAGTTTCAAGGAGAATACTTGAATTTCCAGCTGGGACACTTGAATCAAACGAGGACCCTCTATTAGCAATAAAGAGAGAATTGAAAGAAGAATCAGGATTTAAGGCAAATCAATGGGATTATTTAGGGTTACTTCTTCCTTGTCCTGGTTATTCAGATGAAGAGATTCACCTTTACCTTGCGCGGGACTTAGAGCTATTAAATAATAAGCCAAAAGGAGATGATGATGAAGATATAGAAGTATTAGAAATGACTAAGTCCGATTTGGATCAATGCATTGCAAATGGCAATGAAGCTTTAGATGGTAAAAGTATTTCCGCTTGGTATAGAGCCTGCCAATTTCTAAACCTTTAATAGTATTAAATATTATATTGATTGTATTATTGTATTTACAACATAATCCTGTTCTTTTTCACTCAATTCAGGAAAAATTGGCAAGCTTAATACCTCACTGCAAAGAATTTCAGTATTCTTAAGAGTTGTATATTTATAGTTTAATTTTTTATATGCAGGCTGAAGATGTATTGGTATGGGATAATAAATGATTGTATTAATACCATTACTTAGTAGATTCTTTTTAAGACAGTCTCTCGAATAACTATTAGGCAACTCTTCATAGATTTTTTTTAAATCAAGACTTAGATTGTTTTCATATATTTTGGTATTATTTGTCGGAGAACTTCTCACTCTAATAACAAATTGATTCCAGGAATGAATATTTTCATCTTCTCTAGTATCTAATGGCAATTCTAGATTTGGTAAATCTCTTAAAAGGACTTGATATCTTTGAGCAATTTTTTTTCTTTTATTTATCCATCTAAACAAAAAAGGTAATTTCACATTTAAAACGGCAGCTTGAATAGCATCTAATCGACTGTTATATCCAAGATCTGTATGAAAATATCTTTTAGGCATTCCATGCACAGCAAGCTCTCTAACTCGAACAGCCAATTCCGAATCATTTGTTGTAACCGCACCGCCATCTCCTGAGGCCCCGAGGTTCTTGGTTGGAAAGAAACTAAAACAACCTAAATCACCAATACTTCCAACAGGTTTCCCCCCCCAAGTTGAACCAACAGCCTGCGCACAATCTTCAATAACTCTTAAGTTATTTTCTTTCGCCAAAACAAGAACTTTATCCATATTTACTGGATAACCAAAAAGATGAACTGGCAAAATAGCCTTTGTGGAAGAGGTTATAGCTTCTTTAATTAAATTTAAATCTAACAAGTAATTATTAGGATCAACATCAACAAATACAGGCCTTGCCCCTACATTACTAATCGCCTCAGCTGTTGCAAAAAAACTAAAAGATGGAGTTATTACCTCATCACCATACCCTATATTTAAAGCTCTTAAAGCAAGAATCAATGCATCAGTTCCACTATTACATCCAATTGCATGATTGACGCTAATATTTTCTGCAAACGATTTCTCAAATTTCTCTACTTCTAAGCCACCAATGTAATGTCCACTTTCAATAACTTTTAAAATAGCTGAATTGAGCTCCGGTCCGATTTCGGACAATTGCTTTTTAAGGCTAAAGGAAGGCACCTGCATATATCCAAGCTTAATACTTTAAGTACTTACCTTCGCAACCTTGAAAGATTTTTATTTGCGATTCAATAGAACCAATCTGGCTCAAATCCAGGTGTCCACTTAATATTGCATCCTATTGAAGGCTTTTGCAATGAAGAAACTTTTTTAAAAGCTAACGCTGATTCCAAAGCACTTCTCAAATCAGATCCTGTTAAAGGGATATTATTGGTTGGACGGCTATCGTCTAATTGTCCTCTATATATCAGTTTCTGTTCTCCGTTAACTCTGGAAGAGAAAAGGAAAAAATCTGGAGTGCACGCAGCTCTTAAAGATTTAGCGAGAGTTTGTTCTGAATCAATTAGATAAGGAAAAGTCCAGTAGTTCTTAACTCTTTGTTCAGCTAAATACTGAGGCCCATCCTCAGGATGTGTTTCAAGAGAATTACTTGCCACACCAATGAAATCTATGTCTGAAGCAAAATCATTTTGCAACGTAGTTAATACACCCTCAATATGCTTCACGAAAGGACAATGAACACAAAGGATCATAAATAAAGCCGGCTTAGATCCAAGCATTTGGCTATTCAATCTATCAATTGATCCTTTAAGAAAATCTGCGTTTTGAATCTTTCCTTTAACCAAAGGCAAATCAAAAGATGGCAATAAAGATCCTAAAGGCAACATGGTCGAGGCTGTTTTAACCACAATTTCACCCCTTTATCAAATTAGTTTCTTATTCTTATGCCTTAATGCACCCTTTGTAAGAGAGAATTATTAAAATATTCTCAACATGTCTTGAAAAGATGCTTTTAGATCTAAGTAACAAAAAAATCCTTGTAACAGGAATAGCTAACAATCGCTCAATTGCTTGGGGAATTGCACAACAACTCCATAAAGCAGGCGCTGAACTTGGAATCACTTATTTACCTGACGATAAAGGAAGATTCGAATCAAAAGTAAGAGAACTAACTGCTCCATTAAATCCAAGTCTATTTTTGCCTCTTAACGTTCAAGATAAATCACAAACAGAAGACGTTTTTAATGAGATTAAAACCAAATGGGGGAAATTAGATGGATTGGTTCATTGCCTTGCGTTTGCAGGCAAAGAAGAATTAATTGGAGATTACAGTGCAACTACTTCAGAAGGATTTTCCAGGGCATTAGATATCAGTGCATATTCTCTTGCACCACTTTGTAAATATGCCAAGCCTTTATTCAGCTCGGGTGCTGGGGTTGTTACGCTTACTTACTTAGGGGCAGAGAGAGCTATCCCTAATTACAATGTAATGGGTGTGGCAAAAGCTGCTCTGGAAGCATCTGTACGCTACTTATCAGCAGAGTTGGGCCCTGAAAAGCAAGTTAGGGTAAATGCCATAAGCGCAGGTCCTATAAGGACATTGGCTAGTTCTGCAATTGGAGGCATTCTAGACATGATTCATAATGTTGAAGCAAAGGCACCTTTAAGAAGAACAGTGACACAAAACGAAGTAGGAAATACCGCTTCTTTCTTACTAAGTGATCTATCAAGTGGAATATCTGGACAAACTATTTACGTCGATGCAGGATATAGCATTAACGGAATGTAATTTAGGTGTCAACATAGGTGTAGTTGAACTAGCGAGATTGCCTCTACAAAGAAACAGTGAAATTCATCGGATAACTAACGAGACCGATGTAACCGTTAGAGTTGAGCTAGATGGAACTGGGAAATCAAATATTTCTTCTGGCATTGCTTTCTTAGACCACATGCTTCACCAAATCTCTAGCCATGGTTTATTTGATCTTGAAGTAATAGCAAAAGGAGATACTCACATTGATGATCATCACACAAATGAAGATGTTGGCATTGCGTTAGGGCAAGCCCTATCCCGTTCTTTGGGAGATAGAAAAGGAATTTATCGTTTTGGTCACTTTATTGCACCTTTAGACGAAGCCCTAGTTCAGGTTGTGCTTGATTGTTCTGGTCGACCTCATATAAATTACCAACTAAAAATCCCAAATCAGAAAATTGGGACTTATGACACAGAATTAGTGAAAGAATTTTTTATTGCAGTAGCAAATAATAGCGGGTTGACTCTACATATAAGACAATTAAATGGGAGCAATTCTCATCACATTGTAGAAGCTTGTTTCAAAGCATTTGCTAAAGCGCTAAGAATGGCAATTGAATTTGATCCGAGAAGAGATGGTTCTGTACCAAGTAGCAAAGGAGTGATTGAGCAAGCAGGCACAAAATAAACTTCAACAAAAAATACAACTCGCGTTTTCACAATAATTACGAGAGGATTAGATAATCAATAAATCAAATTACGTGCTCAAACCTGCAATAAATCATTTTGAAGCAAAATCTTATGCGGTATTTGATCGAAAAGACTGGGCTAGTGCTTACTGCAATGTGGAAACAGAATGCACAAAAATTATTTTGAAATTAGTTTCGGGTGAAGTACCAAAAAGTCTAAATGGTACTTTCTATAGAAATGGCCCAGGAAGATTAGAACGCAATGGCTCTTGGGTTCACCACCCTTTTGATGGTGACGGCATGATTGCCTCAATGCATTTCAAAAATGGAGACGTTGAGCTAACTAATCGCTTTGTTAGAACAAAAGCCTGGCTAGAAGAGGAAAAGGCAGGTCGATTCCTTTACCGAGGTGTATTTGGAACCAAGAAATCAGGGTTTGCAATATCAAATGCTTTCGATGTACGTCTAAAAAATATTGCCAATACACATGTAGTAAAACTTGGCAATGAGCTACTTGCTCTCTGGGAAGCTGCACAACCTCATTCTCTTAACCCTGAAACCCTTGAAACTAATGGTCTCTCTAATTTAAATGGCGTACTCGCCCCTAATGAAGCATTTAGCGCTCATCCTAGATTTGATCCTGGACATCACCAAGAACCTAGGATGATTAGCTTTGGAGTAAAGGCTGGTCCAACAAGCACTATCAGATTAATGGAATTCTCTATTCAAGGAGATAATTCTGGTCAACTTATAAGTGATAGAAAAGATAAATTTAAAGGTTTTGCATTTCTGCACGACTTTGCTATTACAGCCAATTGGGCAATATTTATGCAAAATGCTATAGATTTCAATCCCTTACCCTTTATTCTTGGGCAAAAAGGTGCCGCACAATGTTTAAAATCAAAACCTAATGGACAAGCTAAATTTATACTTATTCCAAGAGATCCTGGATTATTCTCTAAACAATCACCAAGAATATTTGATGCCCCGAATGGTTTTGTTTTTCATCATCTAAATGCATTTGAAGAAGGCAATGAAGTAATTATTGATAGTATTTTTTATAATGAATTTCCATCAATTGAACCAAATGAAGATTTTCGTAAAATTGACTTTAATAAACTCCCTGAAGGCATTCTAAAAAGATGCCGAATTAATCTACTTACAAATGAAATTGAACAAGGAATATTCAGTAATCAATGCTGTGAATTTGCAATGGTTAATCCTAAATATCAGGGTTATTCAGCAAAATATAGTTGGATGGCAAGTGCCGAAAAAGGCAATGGGAATGGGCCCTTACAGGCAATAAAAAAATTAAATTTAAAGACTAAAAAAGCCATTCACTGGAGCATCGCACCAAGAGGATTCGTAAGTGAGCCATTGATGATACCAAATAACTCATCGTCGATCGAAGATGATGGTTGGATATTAGATTTGATATGGAATGGAGCAACGCAAAAGAACGAATTAATTATCTTAAAAGCTAATGATCTTACTCATCAAGCCACATTAGAAGTACCAATTAAAATTCCTCATGGATTGCATGGAAGCTGGGTAAATAACAATTAATAATTCCATAATATTGTCAAAGGTCAAAAGCCTTTTTTAAACCAGGTAATATTAGCTCCAAAGCTTTTCCTCGATGACCAAGAAGTTTTTTTTGTTGAGAATCCATTTCTGCATAAGTTAACTGAGTTCCCTTCACTACAAAAACAGGGTCATAGCCAAAACCATTATTTCCTCTGGGTTCATTAGCAATCCAACCATCACAGATACCTTCAACTTCAAACAAAACCTCACCAGAAGATGAAGCTAGACATAGAGCAGATGAAAAAAATGCACTTCGATTAGAAAAATTCTTAAGATCCTTTAGCAATCTAGAAATCCTTTTTGAATCAGTATTTGCGTATCTAGAAGAAAAAACACCTGGAGCTCCATGCAATGCAGCAACGCATAATCCGGAATCATCTGCAAGAGCTATTTCCTCAGAAGAGATTGCAGCAGCAATAGCTTTTAAACGAGCATTTTCAGCAAAACTTGTTCCTGTTTCTTGCACTTGCAAACTATCTGATTGACCAACCAAATGCAAAGGGAACTCAGAAAAAAATCTGTTAAATTCTTTAATTTTGCCTTTATTAGAGCTTGCAATAACTAAAGTCTTCAAAATAAGTAGCTTTAAATAAGCTCAAGATTATAGCTTTGAATACAAGTAGATGAGAAAAGTAAGTTTTTCAAACTATTCTTCTATTGTTTCTTTAATAAATTGTTAAATAGATTAATTCAGCGAGTCAGCCAATTATTTATTAATACAAAACAAATTACTGTTGATATATGAGCGATCTCCTTCAAAAAACCAACGTAATAAATGATCGCATTCTTTGCAGCTGGATACGTTGCAAAAGAAAAGCATGGCTTGATAGAAATGAAAAGAAACAATTAAAAACTTGGACTTCTCATAGAGCGCTGCAATTAGATCATCAATACAAAAGTCTCTCTGCTTTTATGCAAAAATCACCCAAGCGAGGCCTGCAAGCATGTAAAGAGGGTGCTAATGAAGTGGTTGGAATACGTTTAAAAGGAAGAAGTCCTTTAGGGATTCCACTTGAAGCACATCCACCATTACTTCTCAAAATAAGAGGTAAAAGTTCTTGGGGTGATTTCTCATATATACCTGTAGTAGCAAGACAAGGGAAAAGGATAACTAGAGAACATAGGTTATCTTTAGCTTTTTATGGTTACTTATTAACTGAATTACAAAAAAAAGAAGTTGATCACGGCCTTGCAATTTCATTGGGAAATAACGGATTAGAAATTAGCAAAGTTACCTTAACTAAAAAGATAAAAAGTGAGTTGTTCGATGCTTTAAAGAATTTGAATATAACCCTTAAAAAAAAAGAGCTTCCAAGTCTCACTTTAGATCGAAAAAAATGTGCCTTATGTTCATGGAAAAAATTATGTGATGCGAATGCTAGTAAAGAAAAAGATCTAAGCGAAGTAAGTGGCATTGGGAGTAAAAGAAAACATATTCTTCAAGAGATAGGTGTCAAAGATCTTAATGAACTTGCCCTATGCAACGTAGATGATCTAATCAGAAAGCTAGAGAAATATGGGGAGCACCATTCAAAGATTGCGGAGCAATTAATTAACCAAGCTAAAGTACAAAAAGAATTTGTCCCCAAAAAACTTAATAGTAAGATTATTTTACCTGAACTAAAATCTGCAAAAGGAATATTAATATATGATATTGAATCTGATCCAGATGTTCGTCATGACTTCTTGCATGGATTCGTTTCACTTAAACGAAATGTTAATGGTGATTGGGATATAAAGGAGTCTAAGTACGAGCCAATTCTTAACCTAAAAAAACAAGAAAAAATAACCTGGAGTCAAATTAACAATAAAATAAAAAATCTACCAAATTGGCCAATAATTCATTATGGTGAAACAGAAGTTTTATCAATGATAAAGCTTGCCAAAAACAATGGTGCTTCAGAAGAAGATATAGATAATATTAAAAATAATTTTATTGATATTCATGCAAGACTAAAATCAGCTTGGCTACTACCAGTAAAAAATTATAGTTTAAAATCAGTTGCAAAATGGATTGATTTTAAATGGCATCAAAAAAATGTTGATGGGCCAAAAGCACTATTATGGTGGCGTCAATGGATAAACAATAATAATTCGAACTTGTTAAAGTGGATATTAGAATACAATCATGATGACTGCATAGCTACTTGGAAGATTGCAGAATGGATGATAAAAAGAAATGAATTATCTCAGAAATAAACAAATTTCAAATATTGGTAAACCCAAGTGGAGTATGCAAGAACACTTTAGTATTATAATCAGCCAATACTATCTGTTCTATATTAACGAACTTTTTTCTTATTAATGCAAGTCCTATAAATCTATCGTTATTCTTTAAAGTTGATGTAACTATTCCAAATTTCTCCAATCCTTTTTCATTTTCAGAATTAATAAGTAAAGGATCACCAGGATTAATTTTTATGTCTGATATGAAGAATCTTAATTGACATTTAAGTTGGCCACTATTCTTCACTTTTGCTATTGTCTCCTGTCCCAAATAACAACCCTTATCAAAATCTATTAATTCTATTAGACCTAATTCTAATGGATTAATAGTGCCATCTAATTCATACAAACTGCTAGGCAATCCCTGCCTAATTTTCCATTCCCAGATCTTATCTTTTTTTAAAATACTATAACTCTCAAATTCTTCAGGCAAGTTAGAATCTAATGGCAACCATTTAGCTTCTGTTTCTTTCCAAGATTTATTAAAACTTACAACCTGTAGTCTCCTTATCTCTTTTGACAAAGCAATTTCAACTTTATCTGAAATAAATATCATCTTTTCCAGTCCGTCTAATAATTGCTTTATATTTCCTGAAAGCACAATAAAAGAAAGAATTTTATTAGAAACTTTAACTTCTAACAAAGCCTTTAATTGCCCAGTGGGAGTTAACCAACAAGTATGAAAAACCTCTCCTTCTTGAGCGTTAAGAAAATCTGCTGTTGTTTGTCCATGTAGAAATTGACGACTATCTTCTCCTCTCAAAGTCACTACAGGTAATTGTGAATCCCAAAGAAACTTTTCCATAGGTTTATTTAACAATTTTTTGGAATCTTTGAGAAACTTCTTCAAGTAAAAAAAGACTTTTCAAATCCAAACCTGACTTTTTAATTTCCATATCTCCTCCTTCTTGCCTATCTACAATTGCAATAATACGTTTCACTTCATATCCTGCATTTGCCAGTTGTTTTGCAGCTTTAAGCGCTGAACCACCTGTAGTGACTACGTCTTCGAGAATTGTAACTAGAGATCCTTCAGGAGGAAGTGGCCCTTCTAGCCATGCTGCAGTTCCATACCCTTTTGCTTCTTTCCTTACAATTAAAGCGTCTAAAGACCTCCCAGACATTGCTGCAGCCATGGATACACTGCTTACCAATGGATCACCGCCAAGGGTTATTCCGGCTACTGCAGATGATGATTCCTCTACGTGTTCAAGCATCATCTGACTTAATAACAAAAGTCCAAAGCCACTAAGGCTTACAGGCTTGCAATTAACATAATGATGACTTTTCTTTCCAGAAGACAATGTAAAGTCACCATACTTATAGCAATTTGAAGCAAGAAGATTTAAAAGATCATCTCTATGGTTTTTGACTGAATCGAAAGTGAAATTCATTAGGAAAGTGTCATCTTTGGAACATTAATTTGCATTATCCGCTTAGCTTGTAATTATTATTTCTATATAGCCCTTCAATTCACCAAAGGGGTTTTTAAAAAATCCGTTCATTAGAGGGGGTGTAGCAATCTGGTGAATGCAGCGAACTCATAATTCGCCTTAGGCGAGTTCGATCCTCGCCACCCCCATTGTAAGTTCATTGATGCACTTCCTTTTATTAGGCATTTTAATTGCCTTATCGGCCTTTTTTGCCGCAGGAGAGCTTGCTGTCCTTAGGATACGTCCTAGTCGTGTAGAAAGACTTTTAGAAGAAAAAGAAGCTGGATCAAGCTCATTAAAAAGGCTTCAGCAAAGACCTAGAAGAGTCTTAATGGCTACTCAATTAGGCGTAACGCTATCACTATTTACTCTTGGTTGGTTGGTAAACAACCTTACTAGTGAATTAGCTAATCAACCTATTCGAGTAGGGCACCTTTGGGATTCAGGCTTTTTTATTTTTTTTACGATGATTGTAATACTTTTTGGAGGTCTAATTGCGAAAGCACTCGTACTCAATAGAACTGAATCTGCAGCTCTAAATCTTGCACCAATTCTTGAATTTTTAATGAAGTTAATATCACCACTTATATTTTTATTAGAGAAGATTTCTACTTATCTTTTTAAAATTGTTGGATTAAATAGCAGATGGGATTCATTAGCATCAGCGCTATCGGCAGGTGAATTGGAGACTCTAATTGAAACAGGAAAAGTTACTGGCCTTAAACCAGATGAAAGAAATATTCTCGAAGGTGTTTTTGCTCTACGAGATACACAGGTAAAAGAAATAATGGTACCTAGATCAGGAATGGTAACTTTGCCAAGCGATGTAGAGTTCTCACAATTAATGAAGGAGGTTCACCTAAGTCGTCATGCTCGATTCTTAGTTACTGATAAATCTCTGGATGAAATATTAGGTGTATTAGATATCCGCCAACTTGCAGATCCAATTTCTAAAGGGACTATGCAACTAGATACGCCTCTAAGAAAATATATCAAACCCGTTCCTAAAGTTCTTGAAACATGCACATTGGATAAAATTCTTCCTCTTATAAAAAGTGGAAATCCTTTCTTGCTTGTTATAGATGAACATGGGGGTACAGAAGGTTTAATAACCTCTGCTGATCTAACTGGTGAAATCGTAGGTGACGAAATTGAATTTAAGAAAGATCCTTTACTAAAGCAAAGTGATTTTAGTCCTGAGAAATGGTTTGCAGCAGGAGATATTGAAATAATTGAAATTAATAGGCAATTAAATATAAATCTTCCTGAATCAAACGAATACCATACATTGGCAGGCTATCTTCTGGAAAGATTTCAAGAAGTTCCTTCTAAAGGCGATTCCCTTTTAGAAAATAGTATTAATTTTGAAATAATTTCCTTAAAAGGACCAAGAATTGAGAAGGTAAGAATAATCTTGCCCCAAAAAACTTCAAAAGAAGAGTCATAAAGGATATTCTCATTGAATAATACGAGAAATTGCAAATGAAACCCGCCATGACCCCCGTAAAAGTTGGGGTAATAGGGATAGGGAACATGGGCTGGCACCATGCAAGAGTTTTAAGCTTGCTGAAAGATGCTGAATTATGTGGTGTAGCTGATTTAGATCCAGAGAGAGGTCATCTAGCAGAAGAACAATTCAACTGTTCATGGTTTAAAAATTACGAAGATCTTCTACCGAAAGTTGAAGCAGTATGTATAGCAGTTCCAACTCTTTTACATCACAAAGTTGGCAAAACCTGTTTAAACGAAGGCAAGCATGTACTAATAGAAAAACCTATTGCTGCAAGCAAGCAAGAAGCATCAGAACTAATAGAAGCTTCAAATAAATCAAAATGCATCTTGCAAGTAGGGCATATTGAAAGGTTTAATCCTGCTTTTAGAGAACTTACAAAGGTTGTAACCCAAGAAGAAATTGTTGTACTAGAAGCAAGGCGCCATAGCCCTCATCCTGACAGAGCTAATGATGTTTCTGTTGTTTTAGATCTAATGATCCATGACCTTGATCTTATACTCGAATTAGCGAATTCTCCTGTAATTCAACTATCCGCAGCAGGAGGGTCTAGCATTAATGGTCCCATGGACTACGTAAATGCAACTCTTGGTTTTAGTAATGGTGTGATAGCTAGTTTGACTGCCAGCAAAATGAGTCATAGAAAGATTAGGAACTTAAGCGCTCACTGCAAAAAAAGTCTTGTAGAGACAGATTTTCTCAATCACACACTTCATATTCATCGCAAGTCTCATGAATGGTACTCAGCTGACCATGGTGAATTGCTATATAGAAATGATGGATTTGTTGAAGAAATCAATACAACTTCAATCGAGCCTCTATATGCAGAACTTGAGCACTTCCTCCAATGTGTGAGAGGCCGTGAAACTCCAGCAGTAGGAGGTCTTCAAGCATCAAGAGCTTTAGTTCTTGCCGATTTAATCGAAAAATCTGCATCAGAACCAAAACCAGGAATATCTCTATCCAAGCCAATATAAAACTTTGCTCTTATTAAAAATAAGAGCAAAAAACTGTCTAACTTGGAAATGAAAACAAGTTAGAAAAGAAAAATGTTCAGATAGTTATCTTTTAGGAAAACTATCTAAGCAAATTTATCTGAAGCCAACTGCTGCCTGCCATACAAATACAAGCAAAAAGAAAAGTAGCGGTATCAACGGAAGTACATCAACCGTTGGTGCATAAATCTGATAAGCCTCAGGCAACTGAGCAAGCAAATCGAGGGTAAGCGATGGCATCCCTAAATAATTAATGGACGTTTGCAAGTGACGCTACCACGTGTGGCGCGCAATAGAGTCTTTCTGCCACGGAGCGAAATCCTCTGAAAAACAACTTTCTTTAATTGCAATGGTCATTGAACGCGAAAAACGAATCAAATGACTGAGATTATGAATGCTCAACAAAGTAAGGCCAAGCAATTCTTCATTACGAATCAAATGGTGTAAATATGCTCTGCTGTAATAAAGACAAGTTTCACAAAGACAACTTGTGTCTAAAGGCTGATAATCATTCCGAAAACGAGCATTACGTAAATTCCATCGCTCATCCCTTACCAGCGCTGTTCCATGCCGACCCAATCTTGTTGGAAGAACACAATCAAATAAATCAATACCATTAGCTACTGCCATGGCCATTTCCGGAATAGTCCCAATTCCCATTAAATATCTAGGAACTTTAGCTGGTAAAAAAGGTTTCAAAAAACGAACTATTTTATTGATTTCACTACTTGGCTCGCCAACACTAACGCCACCTATTGCTATTCCAGGTAAATCAAAATTTAAAACCGATTTTATACTTTCTTCGCGCAGGTCTGGGAAGCAACCACCTTGAACAATCCCAAAAAGAGCTTGGTCTGATTTTGTATGTGCAGTTACACACCTTCCTAGCCAATCATGCGTCCTTCGACACGCGTTCTCAACTTCTGATTTTGTTGCAGAATATGGAGGACATTGGTCAAAAGCCATTGCTACATCTGCCCCTAAATCCATTTGTATTTGCATTGCTTTTTCAGGCGTTAATTCAATATTGCTTCCATCACGATGATTTTTAAATGACACTCCTCCATCATCAATTTTATTTAGTTTCCCAAGACTAAAAACTTGATAACCACCTGAGTCCGTAAGAATTGGTTTGTTCCAATTCATAAAATGATGCAGACCACCTGATTCTTTTACAATTGACTCTCCAGGTTGAAGATGAAGATGATATGTATTGGCAAGTATCATCTGAGCATTAATTTCTTCCAATTGACTTGAAGTAACTCCTTTAACAGTTCCCAAAGTTCCTACTGGCATGAATTGAGGAGTATTTACCTTTCCATGTGGGGTAGAGAAACTAGCTACTCTTGCTGAAGTATGTGGACATCTATAATGAATCTCAAAATCAAACATTATGAGTGAATATCAAAAGAATAAACTCAAAAGCTTTTAGACAATTGAGGCTTATTACAGCCTACGTTGTTAGTTATCCAATATTAAAAGAGGTCTAATTCTGACTACACCAAATTGGTTGAAAGAATTATCTGGAGCTTGGATTTTTTATACTATCCTGCCTAAATGGCCATGTATAAATCCAAGTTTTAATCGAATAGCGCGTTTTGCTCCTTTAATAGGATTAATAATAGGAATTATTCAAGTATTAATACTTTTAGCCCTATCCAAATTAAATTGGCCATCTGAATCATTAGTTTTTTTTGCAATAGCAAGTAACTTATTCATTACAGGGGGTCTGCATTATGACGGCCTAATGGATACAGCTGATGGGATTGCTGCAGGTCCCAAAAGATGTTTTGAAGCAATGAAAGATAGCAGAGTAGGAGCTAGTGGCGTAATGACTTTCATAATTAATATTGCAATACAAATAGCAGTATTATTAAAGCTTGATTCAAATTATATTTTTGCTCTTCCAGTAGCAAATTTTTGGGGAAGATATTCTCAACTTTGGGCAATAGGTAATTACAAATATATTACAAATAATGGAACATCAAAATTCCATAGATCAAACTGGAATGGAAATTTAATAGAGTCTATACCCTCAATTATTGTTATTATATTTACTATTTATATTTTATTCCAAATAAATATTCTTAATTCATTAAAAATATACTTTTTAATTATAAATATACTTGGTTTTGCAATATCAATTATAATCCCAAAATTGTTAGCAAATAAGCTTGGAGGACATTCTGGAGATTCTTATGGTGCTTCAGTAGTACTGGTGGAAACATCAACTCTATTTCTAATATCAACTATCTTTCCGGCATCGATATAACGAATGCATTTCCTTCTTTAGGAAGAGCTTTATCAAAGCAGAAAGGATTCAAAATTAAACTTAATTCTCCACCAAATTCTTTCGCAAGATCCTTGCCTAAGCTCAATCCCAGGCCTGAACCGTTAAAAGAATGACTCTTTTCACTTCTATATCCATTTTCAAAAATCTTTTTTCTCTGTGAAGCCGGAATGGCTGGTCCATTATCCCAAACACAAATAGCTGAATTATTAAAAGAAATTCCTATTGATGAATTAGATGGACTATATCTAAAAGCATTTTCCAGAAGATTAGCAACTATTTCAGCAACAACACCTTCTTCAGCAGGTCTTAATTCTTCAAGCCAATTAGGTATTTGAAGAGGGCCAAACCATTTAAAACCTTTTAATTTCGCAGTAGCAGCAGCTCGATCAATCAATGGATTCAATAACTCCATTAAGTTCAAATTTTCTTTCGATGTAATCAAAGGTGGTAAAAGCAATCTCGATGGAACAACAGAATTAGAGTTCAACTTAGGTTGAGCAATTTTATCTAGAGCTAATAAATATTTATCAACCTGCTTTTGTTCACTAAGTAGTCCTTCAACAAGATTTCTTTGATTGCTTTCTGGACCTAATTTTCTTAAAAGAAGTTGAGCGTATGTTCTTAAAGCAGTTAATGGATTCCTCAACTGATGAACCAAAACGCCAATTTGATCTCTTTGCTGTCTCAATTCATCTAAAAGCTTTTCTCGATCAAGTTCAAGACTCAAACAACGTGCCAATGTAGAAGCACTTATTTGCAATCTATTATCAAGACCATCGTTCCATTTCTCTTCTGAAGGAAATCTTTCTGCTCTAAGTACCCCCAATAATACTGAATCTTCTTGCAAAGGATACCATCGTCTATTAAGCGAAGGAGCTCTTAAATCAGGATCATCTTCAATTGAGCCTAAAACCTTTATTATTCCTTTTGGACGCTGTCCTATAACTTCTAATGTTGGAGAATCTTTGTCATTAGTTTTGGCAACATACGCAACAACAACTTCAAGTTCAGAATCAGATTCAAAGCTGCTTAATTGCTGATCAACAAGGTTAATGAATTTATTAGAAAAATGCATAGTTATTAATTTTCAACTGTGATCAACAACATACAGAAAGGGCAATTGCTTGATAATTCAGAAAAAAGTATTAAGATATTGAAGGACCTTTAGATAAGACTTTACAAGAGTCTGGAGCAAAAGGTCTTTCAGTAAGAGCTGCTTTTAAGCATTCTAAACAAGGCTATATCAGAGGTTGATGGGTACCCTGAGCAAGTCTTAAAAATTGATCAAGGCTTTTAAAATTAATTTAAAAGGTTTTTTCAATTCTAAACTTCCATATACAAAGGATGTTTTTGCAAGTTCTAATTAGCTTGCTTGCCGCTGAAATTCTAATTCACTTTATTTCCCTTAAAAAGGATCATCTCATGTCAAAAAAGCGTAAGAGAATTAGCCGCAGGCGTTTAGCAGGTCAAAGAGTAATGGCTCATGTACCGACATATCATCTAGAAACTGGTGAGTACAAACCTGTAACAGCAGCCAGAAGATACATAGCAGAAGCAACTATTGTTTCCCCTGCAGTTGTAAATGTACGTAGAAATGAACATACGACAGACAGGTTTTTCTGGGGTGAAAAAGGTCTATTTAGCGCACAGTATGCAGAAGAAAATCATTTCCTTTTCCCATCTTTAAGAACAATTGTTGAAACAGTAGGAGAGTGCAATATGTTTGAGGGACTTGAACTTACTGCAGATGATTGGGAAGAAATTGAGGAGTATGAATACGCTTTTGTATAGAGATTAATTAATTATTTATTTACTAAAAAACATTTTTTCATAAATTTTTCTATTTCTATATATATCTCTTGTGAGATTTCATGACCACCATCAAAAAAGACTCTTTGATGGATTATTGAGTTTTGGTCAAATACTTTAACTAGCTCTTTAGTTGCATTTACAGGTACTACAGAGTCATTGTTCCCATGTGAAAGAAAAACAGGGGGAACTTTTTTAGGAAAGGTAAAATTCTTATGAACATAACCGCTGCAAGCAACTATTCCAGCCAATGGGAGTTTAAAACCAGAAGCTATTGCCATAGCAGCACCCTGAGAGAAACCTAACAAAACTGTTTTTTCTAAAGGAATATCTAATTTTGCAAGATTTTCCAACCGTAATTTGAGATCCAGTACAGATTTTTCTGCTTCTATCCAATCTGGGGGAAATAAGCTATACCATTGCCTTCCTATCCCTTCAGGATGATCAATAGGAGCTCTAAAAGAAACTAACTGAATATTCTTGTCAATCCCCTCGATCAAAAGCCTACCCAAAGGCATAAGATCCTCTGCTTCAGCTCCCCATCCATGAAGTAGAACAAGACGATATTCAGCTTTTTCAGAAGGAAACCAAAATACTTCTTCTTGCATTGAGCAAAATGAACAACTAATGCGTAAGTTAACTCTGGTAATCCCTTTTTTTCTTATGCCGCCAATCGCATTGTTAAGCGTTTCAAATAAAGAAGGGATTGTTCCCTTAGCACAAGAACTTACTGGCAAATATGGCTTTCAAATCATTTCAAGCGGTGGAACTGCAAAAACATTAGAAAAAGCTTCCATACCAGTTATTAAAGTAAGTGAATATACTAATTCTCCTGAAATACTAGATGGGAGAGTAAAAACGCTACATCCTAAAGTTCATGGAGGAATACTTGCTAAGAGGAGTGATGCATCTCATATAAACGAGCTGAACAAAGAAAGTATTAATTTTATTGATTTAGTAGTCGTAAATCTATATCCATTTCAAGAAACTATTTCAAATCCAAATGTGCAATGGGAAGAAGCTATTGAAAATATAGATATCGGAGGCCCCACAATGGTTAGGGCAGCAGCCAAAAACCATTCATATGTAAGTGTTCTCACCAACCCAAATCAATACAAATTTTTCCTAGATGCTTTAAGAAATGGAGAAATAACACAAAATATGAGAAAAAAGCTAGCACTTCAAGCCTTTGAACATACAGCCACTTACGACGCAGCTATTAGTAAATGGATTCAAAATGAAATCAAAGAAAATTCTAGCCCATGGATTGAAGCCCTTCCAATAAAACAGACTCTTAGATATGGAGAAAATCCGCATCAAAATGCTACTTGGTTCAGCCGAAACGATAAAGGTTGGGGTGGAGCAAAACAATTGCAAGGGAAAGAGATCAGCACCAATAATTTATTGGATTTAGAAGCTGCTATAGCGACAATTAGAGAGTTTGGATATGGAGATGATTTAGAACATAGAACACATGAAAAAGCTGCGGTAGTTATAAAACATACAAATCCTTGTGGGGTTGCAATAGGTAATTCAATTTCTTCAGCTCTGAATAAAGCTCTTGATGCTGATCGAACAAGTGCTTTTGGCGGAATTGTTGCAATGAATTCATCAGTAGACAAAAACGCAGCAAATCAATTAAAAAGTTTATTTTTAGAATGCATAGTTGCTCCTAGTTTTGAAGAAGATGCAAAGAAAATACTTTCAGATAAAAAGAACTTGAGACTTATAGAATTAAATCAGTTATTTATTCAAAACTCTGATAGAAAGAACATAAGAAGTATTCTTGGTGGTTTAGTAGTTCAAGAAAGTGATGATAATTTAATAGATGAAAGTAAATGGAAAGTAGTAAGTAAGAAAGAACCTAGTTTAAATGAATACAAAGATTTATCTTTTGCCTGGAAGGTAGTACGTCATATTCGCTCAAATGCAATAGCAATTGCTTATTCAGGTCAAACCATTGGTATAGGAGCAGGACAAATGAATAGAGTAGGAGCTGCTAAAATAGCTTTAGAAGCAGCATCTGAAAAAGAAAATAAAGGTGTCTTGGCTAGCGATGGCTTCTTACCATTTGACGATACGGTCAGGATGGCAGCAAAATATGGGATAAAAGCAATTATTCAACCTGGTGGCAGTATTAAAGACGAATTATCTATAAAAGCATGCGATGAATTAGATATTTCTATGATATTTACAGGAAAAAGACATTTCTTACATTAAATGAATTATATAGACTTTTAAAAGATTTAAATTATATTTTCAGCTACTAGTTTTCATTCCCTTTTGGATAGTAAGTAACCTTATTTGCCTTGCGAAATGCCGATAACCTCCCTGGTCCTGCGCATACAAAATACAATGAAATAGCAGCATAAATAGAAGATAATTCAAACGCATAATTATGAGCCTCTACCACCGCAATTGGGAATCCTTCAAGGCCAGTATCTAATAGATGAAAGTAAATAGCAAATAACATTGTATTTAAAAGTCCAAAAGCAGCAATTCTTGAAAATATTCCCAAAGCCAATCCTATTGGACATATTAATTGTGTTATCCCTGCTGCAAAAGTCCAAATAATGGGATCGCCTGGAAGAAAAGCAAAATATTTGCCAACTACGAATTCAGAAAAACCTTGAGGGTCCTGTAATTTTTCAAGTCCATGGTGAATCATAAAAAGACTAAACACTACTCTCAAAATAAAAATTGATAATTCTCCTAAAATATTGACTTCACCAGATGATGGATTAGCAACAACCACTTCAACCTTTTGAGTTTGATTAGGTTTAGAAGAGTCCAGTTCCTGAGAAGTAAAATTGTCTGAGTTTGCCATCACTGATAAGCATTAGGCCTATATCTTAGTTGTTTATAAGCGAATTACGTTAGCAAGAATAAATTTATAAAATAACTATAGAAAAAACAAGCCTGGTAATTATTTTGAATCAGCCAGGTTAATAAGTTTTTGTATAACATGTTCCACAATTCTATCTGGGGTAGATGCTCCTGAAGTAATACCTACATTTACTTCACCATCTGGTAGAAAATTAGATTCAGTTCTTAACTCATCTGAAAGAGGTTTATGCGTAATAGTGTTATTCAATTCACCTATTCTCTCAGGCGTATCTATATGAAAAGAACGAATACCTTTTGCAAGTGCAATCTCTTGAAGGTGAGTGGTGTTAGAAGAATTAAACCCCCCGATCACCACTAACAAATCAAGTGATTCGTCTACTAGAGAAAACATTGCATCTTGCCTTTCTTCTGTAGCATCACAAATAGTGTTAAAAGCTAAAAAATGATCATTTAATTGTGAAGGTCCATATTTTCTAAGCATAGTTTTCTCAAAAAGTCTTCCGATCTCTTCAGTTTCACTCTTAAGCATTGTCGTCTGATTAGCAACTCCTAATCTCTTCAAATCCTTATCTGGATCAAATCCAGTAGAAGAAGCTCTAGAAAATCTCCTTAAGAATTCCTCTCTACTACCTTTTCCTAAAATATAATCCGAAACATATTGCGCCTCTTGAAGATCTAGAACAACAAGATATGTTCCGGCAAATGAACTAGTTGCCAATGTTTCTTCATGCTTAACTTTGCCATGAATAATAGAAGTAAATTCATGCTTTTTATGTTTCTCAACGGTATGCCATACCTTTGAAACCCATGGGCAAGTTGTATCGATTATGTGACAACCGCGCTCATGAAGAAGCTTCATTTCATGAACTGTTGCGCCAAAGGCAGGAAGTATGACTACATCTCCATCCTTTACAGCAGAAAAGTCCTTAATACCTTTTTCAGCTGCAATAAAACGAACATTCATATTCCGCAAATGATCATTTACAGAAGGATTATGAATGATTTCATTTGTTATCCAAATACTTTCATTTGGATAATGCCTTCTTGTTTCATAAGCCATGGCAACAGCTCTTTCTACTCCCCAACAAAAGCCAAAAGCTTCAGCAATTCTGACCCTTAACCTTCCATGCTCAAACAAATATCCATTATCTCGAATAGAAGCAATTAAATCGCTCTGATAAGCCTTCTCAAGAGCCTTAGCCCTCTTAGCAGGAGACTCAAAACCTCTACGATTGTAACGATCAGAATGATGAAGTGAACGTTTAAATGCTTGGGTATCCATAGTCATGTCACTACCTTATCAAACTCTTATGAAAAGAAATGGATAATACAAAAAAACCTGGCAATAAGCCAGGTTTTTTTGATAATTAATTAATCCTATTAATTAATTAGATGAAGCAAAATCAGGATAAGCCTCCATACCATGCTCACCTATATCAAGACCCTGAGTTTCTTCTTGTTCAGAAACACGAATACCACCGAAGAAACCTCCAATGACAGACCAAGCAATCCAACAAGTCACAACTGCCCAGATTGCATAAGCACCGGCACCTAAAGCTTGAATACCTAATTGAGAAATTCCACCACCAGTAAATAAACCAAGTCCTTCTCCACTGCCTTGAATGTCATAGCCCCATAGACCAATTACAACTGTTCCCCAAACACCACAAACTCCATGAACAGAGAAGGCACCTACAGGATCATCAATTCCAGCAGAATCAAGAGCAGAAACTGCAAAAACAACAATAATTCCTCCAACAAGTCCTGCAAGCCAAGAACCAGCAAGAGTAAGATTTGCACAACCAGCAGTAATACTTACTAAACCAGCAAGTATTCCATTAATAATCATTGTTAAATCAGGCTTACCAGAGAAAACAGTAGATACAACAGTTGCACCGATGGCACCACCAGCAGCAGCTAGGGTAGTTGTAACAGCTACGTATGGAACCCACTGATCCATTGCCAACTGAGAGCCTGGGTTAAATCCATACCAACCAATCCATAAAATTAAAGCTCCTAACGTTGCAATAGCCATATTGTGACCAGGCATTGCTTGAGGCTTCCCATCTACATATTTACCAATACGAGGGCCAAGCAACATTGCGCCAACTAAACCTGCCCAAGCACCAACTGAATGAACAATGGATGAACCAGCAAAATCAATGAATTCTTTATCACCAATACTATTTAGCCAACCTCCATTCCATTCCCAGCTTCCTGCAATTGGATAAATAAAAGCAGTTAAAACAAGAGAGAAAACAACAAACTCCCCAAACTTAACTCTCTCAGCTACTAGACCAGAAACAATTGTTGCTGCGGTTCCAGCAAAAGCTGCTTGAAAAAGAAAATCAACAGTTGGGACAAGTCCCGCCTCGGAAACAGTTTCTGCTGTAACTGTTGGATCAAAAAACAATCCGCCAAAAAACAAGAATCCACCCAATATGGAATCTCCATACATTATTGAATAACCAACAATCCAATAAGCAGTTACTGCAAGAGCGAAAACAAATAAATTCTTTGCAAGAATGTTTACAGCATTCTTAGATCTACACATGCCTGCTTCAACCATTGCGAAGCCTGCATTCATAAAAATAACTAGAATGGTTGCAATTAATAGCCAAAGGTTATTAGCTAAAAAAGCAGCATTGAGTTCTGGCAACTCTGAGGCATGAGCCGAAAGATTAAATACACCTAAGCCAAAAAGAGCCAGAGGCACACAAGCAAACCAGAGCAAAGAACGATGGGAGCTTAATCCTTTTATGCTTTGGAAAAGCATCATCGGTCCTTCTAAGAGGCTTGCCTCCTGAAGACGCCGCATGGGTCTCCTAAATGGAGTTTGAGAAGCAGTGGTCATAAAAGATGAAATCTGCGAAATGAACTGATTTTTTTAAAGCAGCCTTTACAAATACAAATATGAATAATTAATGGATTTCATCTAGTAATAATTAATACATAATCCAAAATTTGTTTTTAAAACAGAAACTTTGCTTTTTTTAAATGGCAAAACCCATCACAAAAAAAGAAGTCAAGAAATCAATGCCGCTTTTAATTTCAGGTAGCTTGCTTGCAATAATCTCCGCACTATTACTTGCTTTTGTAATTGGAACAAAGCTCCACTCAACCTAGAATAATCTATTCATTTGATTGATATGGCAAAACTCCTTCCCATGTGATGTGATTTTGAAAAAAGCCAAACGAGCAAGGTAATATTTCCACACCTTTTTTTACTGCCAAGCGAAATAGATCGCCATATTCCGGATCTGCGGAATCAGCTGGAGAAAAGAGTTTCAAATCATTTCTACTAATGCAAGGTACAAGAACAGCTCTTGAGTCAGGTAGTTCATTAATCATCTCTTTCAAGTGTTTTTGCCCTCTCTTAGTAATTGTGTCAGGGAAAAGAGCCTGATCACCTTTACTCCAAGTTGTATTTTTAACTTCTACAAATATTTTCCGTTGATCTAAATTTGAAATTTTCGGTGTAAGAAGTAAATCTATTCGACTTTTTTTTTGAATTCCATAAACAACTTCTTTTCTAATCTCTTGTATTGGCCCTAATTTTATATCCAATAAACCTGCTTCGATTGCATATAAAATAAGTTTGTTAGCAAAAGAAGTATTAACTCCAACCCAGCAATCTCCTTCTTGAGAAGGAACAAGAGCTTGCTCCCATGACCAAGATAATTTTCTTGAAGGAGAAGGTGAAAAACTTAGCCTTACAAGCCCTCCAAGGTGAAGAACTCCTAACATTGGTCCAGTATTAGCGCAATGTGCAGTAACCACTTCTCCACTTTCAAGCTCAACATCTGCTAAAAAACGTTTATATCTTTTTAATAAGATACCTTCAGTTAAAGATGGGAAAGTCGTGATTGTCTTTGCGATCATAAAATTAGATCTCTCTCTAACAGATGAGAAGTATCCATTTAAACAATATCAAGTAATTCATGAAATTCAGCGGACATAAAGAATGAACAATTCTCTTAAGAGTATTTCAGCCCTAATAAGCATAGGAACAGTATTAAGCAAAGCTGGTGGCATGGCCAGGCAAATTATAATAGCTGCCGTTTTTGGAGTTGGAACTATATATGATGCCTATAACTACGCTTATATATTACCTGGTTTTTTTCTAATTCTTATAGGAGGAATAAATGGTCCTTTACATAATGCTATTGTCACCATTTTAAGCCGTAAGAATAGAAATGAGAGTGCATATATTCTTTGCGCTGTAAATAGCTCAATTCTTATTATATTTACATTAATTAGTGTTATTTTATTTCTGGCAGCAGATCCAATTATAAGAATTGTTGGGCCAGGATTAGATCAAAATACTCATATAATTGCTGTTGATCAACTTAAGATAATGGCTCCTATTGTCCTCTTATCAGGATTTATAGGAATTGGATTTGGTTCGTTAAATGCAAAAAATGAATTTTTAATTCCTTCACTATCTCCAATAATTTCTAGTTTCATTTTAATATTAGCTATTAGTATTTTCTGGTTCGATCAATCCCCAAGATTTAATTCTATAAACTTTGGTATACAAGGAACACTAATATTAGCTAAAGCAACATTACTAGGAGCAATAATTCAATGGATAATTCAGATCCCAATATTACAACGCAAAGGACTTCTTAAATTAAAGCTAATATTTGATTGGGGAAATTCAGGTGTTCAAGATGTTTGGAAAATAATTATCCCAGCCTGCCTATCTTCAGGAATGTTACAAATAAACGTTTTTACAGATCTGTTTTTTGCATCTAATATTGCAGCAGCTGCTGCTGGTTTAAGTTATGCAAACTTTTTAGTTCAAGCACCATTAGGACTAATTTCAAATGCTGTTTTACTACCATTACTTCCTATATTTTCAAAGCTTAGTAATAACAAAGAGAAAAAGGAGCTTGTGAGAAGGATTAGACAAGGCTTCATTTATTCATCAGCAAGTATGATTTTTTTAGGGTCAATGTTCGCGGCTTTAAGTATACCTATAACTACTTTAGTTTTTGGTAGAGGTGTATTTGATGCTAACGCAATAAATCTTGTTTCAAAATTATTAATTTGCTATGGGATAGGTATGCCAGCATATTTAATTAGAGATTTATTAGTACGTATTTTTTATGCAATTGGACAAAGCAAATTTCCTTTTAAACTTTCTTTATTAGGTATATTTATAAATATTTTACTTGATTGGCTCTTAGTGGGTGGACCTACTCCTTTTGGAAGCTATATTCCTATAAATTTAGGTGCAAAAGGTCTTGTCATTGCAACAGTGATTGTAAATATATATACTTCTATTGAATTATTTAGAAAATTAAAATTAGAAATCAATGTAATGCCTTTAAAACAATGGTCTATTGATTTTTTGAAGCTAATGGTTTGTGGAATAATTTCAGGAATATTCGCGTTGAAAATTCATACAATTTTCTTTGTATTATTTACTAATTTTTTCTGGGAACTATTTATATTATTGTCAACGACAATTTTATCCTTCCTATTATTCTTATTATTTTGTAAGATAATAGGGGTAAAAGAAATTAATGAAATATCAAACATGTTAAGCAAAAAACTTAGTCATCATTCAAAGTAACATCTCTTTCTTCACGAATATTAAGAGGTATTTGAAGAGAATCTCTACCTTCTAAATGAGGTCCTTTTACAGAAATAATTCTGGCTTCAATTCCGAATTCTTGAAAAGCATTTTCCATTTCATGAATTAATGTTTTTTCAACTTGAGCCTCAGCATCAGAAACTTTTCCAATAAAACGTTCTCCCAACCTCCCTATTTCCCTTCGAAGAACCTCTCTAGCATTAGTAACCTCAATAATTAGCACATCAAATCCCTGATTAAATAAACCTTATCTGCAATAGGGGTCTAAAATCTCTTCCAATTCAAAAACTTGTCCAGAAGAAATTAATTTAGACAATGGAATTTCTGAAGTACCACCACCAAGTTGAACGATTACAGAGTCAAATGCTTTTCTCGCAGCTTCATGGCAGCCTTTATCAAGATTAGCTTGACACTCTATCGCTAAAGAATTTGATAAACCTGCATCCCCCAAGTAAAGATTCCACTTCTGAACTTTAAGGTGTATACGATCTGCAATTGACATCTCCAATTCACGCAATTGATTAGCGCTAAGGCTAGTAGCCATAATTAATCTCCAACATTTTTAGAAAGTTTCTCAGTCTTCCAGAGTAGATTCCTCAGGAGAAGGTCTTCGACTAATAACATAAATAAGATGACCAATAAGGAAAAGCAACCAAATTCCTGAAAAGAATTGAAGATTAGGCCAAGGCTGCCGAATTTGCTGTGCCAGCCAAAGTCCGCTATTCACAGCTGCAAAAGCCATTGCATGAATAGTTAAATTAACTATTCTTGAAAAATGAAGATAAATAGGATCTGAAAGATCTCCATTCCCATACCAACGAAGAGGCATTTGATTTAGATAAATATGATTTTCACGACATCCTATAATTGACGAGGAGTATGTCAAAACTCTTAATTAAATAAACATGCGCCTGTAGCTCAGCGGATTAGAGCATCTGACTACGGATCAGAGGGTCGGGAGTTCGAATCTCTCCAGGCGCGTTTAAAAATTCATCTGTTGAAAAACAAACAAAATAAAATTAAGAAGAATTTTCTTTTTTAAAAGCCAACCTTTGTTTACTATCCAATCAATGACTAGAAAAAGAGACTAATCCATTGAGCTCGATTAATTCAAATCTCTCAGAAACTGACCATGATATATCAAAATTAATTAATCAAGAGGTTTCAAGGCAAGAGACACATTTAGAGCTCATTGCTAGCGAAAACTTCACTTCCAAAGCAGTTATGGAGGCTCAAGGATCAGTATTAACCAATAAATATGCTGAGGGATTGCCCAATAAGCGCTACTACGGAGGCTGTGAACATATTGATTTAATTGAACAAATTGCTATTGAAAGGGCAAAGAAACTCTTCAATGCAAGCTGGGCAAACGTGCAGCCACATAGTGGGGCGCAGGCCAATTTCGCAGTGTTTCTGGCTCTTCTTAAACCCGGCGACACAATTCTTGGAATGGACCTATCTCATGGAGGCCATCTAACTCATGGATCGCCAGTCAATGTAAGTGGAAAATGGTTTAAATCTGTTCACTACGGAGTAGACGAAGAAACAGAAGTTCTGAATATGGAGAAAGTCCGAGAAATTGCTATCAAATGTCAACCAAAGCTAATTATCTGTGGTTATTCAGCCTACCCACGAACTATAGATTTCCAAGCTTTTAGATCAATAGCTGATGAAGTAGGAGCATATTTGCTTGCAGATATGGCACATATTGCAGGTTTAGTAGCAAGTGGAGTTCATCCAAATCCAATTCCATATTGCGATGTAGTTACTACAACAACTCATAAAACTCTTAGGGGGCCTCGAGGAGGATTAATACTATGTAGAGACGAAGAATTTGGCAAAAGATTTGATAAAGCCGTCTTCCCAGGCAGTCAAGGTGGTCCTTTAGAACATGTAATTGCAGCAAAAGCAGTTGCATTTGGAGAAGCACTACAAGAAAGCTTTACTACATATTCCCACCAAGTAATTGCGAACTCAAAAGTTCTAGCAAAGAGAATGCAAGAAAGAGGTATTGCAGTAGTAAGCAAGGGCACAGACAATCACATTGTCTTACTTGATCTAAGAAGTATCAAAATGACTGGGAAAAAGGCTGATTCAATTATTAGCGATGTAAATATTACAGCAAATAAAAACACTGTTCCTTTTGATCCAGAGTCTCCATTTGTAACTAGTGGGTTGAGATTAGGTACTGCCGCATTAACTACAAGAGGATTCAATGAAGAAGCATTTATTCAAATTGCCGATATCATATCTGATTGTCTTTTAAATCCTGAAGATTTATCAATAAAGAAAAAATGCAAAGAGAAAGTTGTGGATCTTTGCAAACGTTTCCCTCTTTATAGTTAAAATTAAAAAATAAATCCGAAAGTATGTTAAACAACCAAGGTGTGGAAATCCTTTGTATAGGATCAGAATTATTGCTAGGTAATATATTAAATAGCAATGCAAAATGGTTGGCAGAAGAATTAGCAATATTAGGATTGCCGCATTATTTGCAAACAGTAGTAGGAGATAACTCTAATCGACTAGAAAAAGTTTTATTAGATGCCTCAAAAAGGAGTAGAGTTTTAATTACCACAGGAGGACTAGGTCCTACTCCAGATGATTTAACTACGGAAACAATCGCATCAACTTTTAAGACTGAATTAATAGAAGATAAAAGTATTATTCAAGATATAAAAGGTAAATTCCATCCAAAATTTAAATTACCTAAGAACAATATTAAACAAGCTAGGCTACCCAAAGGAGCTAAATCTGTTCCTAATACATCAGGAACAGCTCCTGGAATAATTTGGACGCCAATAGATAGTTTCACTGTAATCAGCCTGCCAGGAGTCCCATCTGAAATGAAACTAATGTGGGAGCAAACAATAAAAAGTTGGCTTTGTAAAGAATTTCCTTTTAGAGAAATTATAACTAGTAAGACATTGAAATTTACTGGTATTAGTGAGTCTGCACTTGCGGAAAAGATACCTGAAATACTAACAAATAAAAATCCAACAGTTGCACCTTATGCATCTTTAGGTGAAGTGAAATTAAGAATTACTGCACAATCTAAAACTACCAATGAAGGCAATAATCTTATTAAACCAATGGAAGATAAATTAAAAGAAATATTTGGACTTAATTTTTTTTCCAACGACAATCAATCACTGGCATCAATTATTATTGATTTATTACGAAAAAGAGGAGAAACACTTTCAGTAGCTGAATCTTGCACTGGAGGAAGTCTTGCAGCAACTATTACAACTGTCCCAGGGTCATCAGACGTCTTCCTTGGTGGAGTTGTGGCATACAACAATGAGATTAAACAAAATATTTTGGGAGTTCCTCTTGAATTAATTGAGAAATATGGTGCCGTATCAGGACCAGTTGCAAAATCAATGGCTTTAGGAATGCGTAAAACTTTCCGAACTGATTGGTCTATTGCGATAACTGGAATTGCAGGCCCAAAAGGAGGTAATAAAACAAAACCTATTGGAAGAGTAGAATTTTATATTAAAGGAGCAAATTCAAATGAATCAATTCAAGAAAACTTTGGCTCACATAGAAGCAGAGTGGACATACAAAAATTGAGTGTTGTAAGAGCTCTAGATCGGTTGCGACTATTTCTGCTTAAGTAACGCTAATCTTTTTATCTAATGGAGTGAGCCATTGAGTTGTAAAACTCTCTATGACAAAGTTTGGGATCTTCATCGAGTAACTGAACTCCCAAGTGGCTCGACACAACTTTTCGTTGGTTTGCACTTAATTCACGAAGTGACAAGTCCTCAAGCATTTTCATCACTAGAAGAAAAAGGTCTAAATCTTTTTTGCCCAGAAAGAACTATTGCGACAGTTGATCATATCGTTCCTACTAAAAATCAAATTAGGCCTTTTTCTGATCATCTTGCGGAGCAAATGCTCCAAAAGCTAGAGGAAAACTGCTCAAAGCACTCCATCAAGTTTTTCAACATAGGATCTGGCAATCAAGGGATTGTTCACGTTATTGCACCTGAAACAGGTTTAACGCAACCGGGTATGACAATTGTCTGCGGAGATTCTCATACATCTACTCATGGTGCTTTTGGATCAATTGCATTTGGTATAGGTACCAGTCAAGTCAGAGATGTTCTTGCAAGCCAAACCTTGACGATGAAAAAACTTAAAGTTCGTAGGCTTTGGTTCTCAGGAAAACTTAAGAAAGGAGTATTTGCTAAAGACCTAATACTTCATGTAATTCAAAAACTAGGAGTTAAAGCAGGAGTTGGTTATGCCTATGAATTTTCAGGTCCAGTAATTGATAATCTCTCAATGGAAGAAAGAATGACCATTTGCAATATGTCTATTGAAGGTGGAGCTAGATGTGGATATATAAATCCAGACCAAAAAACATTTGATTATCTAAAAGGAAAAGAATATTCACCAAAAGAAGAAAATTGGGATTCTGCTGTTAAATGGTGGCAATCGCTTTCAAGTGAGGAAAATGCAACATATGACGACGAAGTTAAGTTTGACGCTTCAGAAATAGCACCAACCATCACTTGGGGAATTACTCCAGGGCAGTCAATAGCCATTGATTCATGTATACCAAAACCAGAATCTTTAGAAAATAGTGATCAGCAAACTGCTTTAGAGGCTTATAAATATATGAATTTGAAACCAGGTATTTCTTTAGAAGGACTCAAAATAGATGTTTGTTTTATTGGTAGTTGTACTAACGGTCGCTTAAGTGACCTTCAAAAAGCAGCGGAAATAGCAAAGGGCAGGCAAGTTGCAAAAGGAGTTAAAGCTTTTGTTGTACCTGGATCAGAAAAAGTAGCCAAACAGGCAGAAGAAAAAGGTTTGCATCAAATTTTTATTAAAGCTGGTTTTGAATGGAGGAAGCCCGGTTGTTCAATGTGCCTTGCAATGAATCCTGACAAACTGGAAAAAGACCAAATAAGTGCGAGCTCCAGCAATAGAAACTTCAAAGGCAGACAAGGATCTGCAAAAGGTAGAACATTATTAATGAGTCCAGCAATGGTAGCTGCAGCGGCTGTTAATGGAGCAATAATAGATGTTCGAAAATTACTTCATTAAAAAACATTGTTAAAAGACCATGAGTAACTCTTCTGATTTTCCATCAGGTCCAATAAAAAAAATTAAAGGTAAATGTATATACTTACCTGGAAATGACATAGATACCGATAGAATTATTCCAGCTCGCTTTCTAAAATGTGTCAGTTTTGAAGCCTTAGGTAATCAAGTTTTTGCAGATGACCGTATTGATAGCAATCAATTACATCCTTTCGATCGTGATGAGAATAAAAACGGATCAATACTAATTGTTGATAAGAATTTTGGCTGTGGTTCAAGTAGAGAGCATGCACCACAGGCTCTTATGAGATGGGGAATTAGGGCGATAGTTGGTCAAAGTTTCGCTGAAATATTCTATAGTAATTGCTTATCTATAGGTATACCTTGTGCATTAATATCAGAATTTGATATTAAGTTATTAATTCAAGAAATAAACAACTTTAAACAAGATCAATTAACTTTGGATATAAATTCTCAGAAACTAATTTCAAGAAAAAATTCTTGGTCTATAAATATTGAAAAAGCGGCATCAAATATGCTTCTTACTGGAGGTTGGGATGCAACTTCAATACTAATTAGCCAAAAAGAAAAAATAAATTTGACTATGCAGAAAATTCCTTACTTAAATTCTTTTAAAATATAAATTATGATGTTTTAAAAGGAATCAGGAATTCCTTTAAAACTAAATCCATTAAGGCTAAAACTTACACCACCTGATTTGTTCTCTATATCATAAAATAATCCCATTTCATATGCTCTTCTTTGAATCATAATAGCCACCTTAGAGGCTATTATATCTCCATACTTATCAGATCCTGAGTCAATATTCCATTCATTGATAGATTTAATCAATAATGGTCCAATAATATGCTGCGAAAGATCCACGTTTAATGTGATTAAATCCTTTCGATTATCAAATTGAAATGGACTATTTCCAGCTTTGAAAGTAACTGTTGGTAATATAGATAGATTAGTATAATCAAAATATTTTTTACTCAAACTACCTAAAGTTATCTCAGGTCCTAAACCTAATCCAATAGAAGATTGTCTTTGCCCACCCTCATATATATAATTAGAAGAAGTAATTAAACTATTAAGGTCAAAACTAGGTGTTATTACTTTTGGCGAATTAGAAGGTCTAATATATTCAACAGGTTTTTTACTTTTAAAATAAAAAATAGGATAGTTAGTCTCTATTCTTCCATTTAAATTTGAACGAAATCTATTTATTAATTTATCACTATTATTTTCTATTGCATGATATTCGCCCAACCCCACTCTCAAAGCATACTGAGATTTTATATTATCGAAATTTAAACTACCTTTCTTATCTAATTTAAAGCCATATGCAGTATAAATGTCATTACTATCTATTGAATTATCCCAAATCTCATAAAGGTTGTAACGATATTCGCCAAATATATTAGCTTCTATACCCTTAAATTTTCTAGCATTAAATTCTTTAGAGAAACTAACAGAGTGTCGTGAACCATTAGCAAATCTATTTGGGTTAAAAGTACTTATGTTTGAACTAAAATTTGTATCCCAACTCAATGTCCTTCCACTTATTTCACTTTCCAATCCAAAGACATCTGCAGCAGTAATTGATGACAAAACTTTTGGACTATTAGAATCTGCACCTTCTGTTGGATATGAATTAGTTTTCTCTTGTAAAGATCTTTGTATTAAATATTGAGGCTGTAATGACCAGGTATATTTAAGGGGTAATTTTATAGGGCTAAGTTGTCTTCCAATAAAAATACCATCTCTATCATTTCCATCTATACCTAGAATCCATTTCTCAAATCTTTTCCAATCTTCCAAACCTTCTTTAGATATTTCTCTATTACCAAGTGGGATTTTTAATTTACCTTCTAATACTAAATAGCTCTTGCTAGCAGTGAGAGTATAATTTTCTTTATCTTCTCCAATTTCTAAAAGCTCTACCTTATAAGAATCTATTCTACTCTGAGCAGGATTAAAAGGATCATTAGTAAAGCTAACTTTCTTTGCCTTCCAACCATTCTTATGAATCCTTATATTATCTGCTTTTAGACGCCATCTATTAATAGAATTAATTTGACTTTCCTTACTAGATAATATCTTCATAGAAGGATCTGAGCTACCCTCAAGTGTGAAACCATCTTGCAATTTGACTTCACTAAGAATAGATTCTTCTTGTTGCTGTCTTACAATTCTATTTAATTCATTAGACTGAATAAGATTTAAATCTTTTGGAATCAACTTAATATCAATTACTCCATATACATTCTCTAATTTACCTTTTTTATTATTCAAATTATACTGAAAATAGCTGGCAGTGAAATAATTAGAGCCATTTATAAAAACAACATTTCCCTTAGCAACTAAGTTCTTATTTAATTGGTCAACTTCTAATTTATCTGCCTTTAGTGTGGCTCCATTAATAAAAGCTCTTACATTACCTTCTGCAAAAAATATTTCACCTTGTTCCCAATATTGACTTTCAGAGCTGATTTGTAAATCTAAAAGAACATCTTCAGTATCTTTAGAAGGATTTTGAATACTATAATATTTTTCTTTATTAGCAATATTTACTTGCTGAAAAGAATGGCCTGAAAAAGGTACATTACTAAGTTCTCCTTGAAGAGGAGTAACAATAAAATTGCTTACAGAAACTAGGCCCGAAAGCAATCCACCAGAAACTATCGCCTGCAAGATCTACCAGTCGGCGAACAAAAAAAGCTCATAAACCTAATAATACTGATCTTGTTTTAGACCAATATTAGTTCTGATTATAGAGATTTAAGACTAATTTCTTAGTCTTGTGGGCTTTCGAGGTCTTTTCTAGCTGGAGTTCTTGTTGGATCACTAGCCAAAAAGCCAAACAAGAAAACACCAACAAAAAAGAAGACGACCGTATAGACGGAAATCTTTAAAGCAAGCATGACTGACTAAATCTTCTACGAAACAAATGTATCTTATGGGCAACTATGCCCCTATGCCCCCAATTATTACCTTGTATTGAAATGTTTCTATGACATTAAGCTTAATAAATCAATTTTTATACTTCTGGCATTAATCATCATGTTCATCCCATGGGTCATCAAGCGCCCTTGCAGGTGGGCCAAAGGCTGTGTAGACACCTAAACCTGTTAAACCTAGTAAAATTACTAAGATAGCTATTGCTATTGATAGGGCTGGAGATGAAGTTTGCATCAATTCTTTCTACAGGTTTCCAATCTTAGCGGGTATTTCTCATACAATATCCGAAATTATTCACTAACTGAGGCTCGACACTTAAAATGGGACAAAAAACTGCTCTTGGATCACTGTTGAAATCTATTGGCAACTCTGGCCAAGGCAAAGTTGTAGCAGGATGGGGCGCTGTGCCAGTAATGGCTTTTGTTGGGGTTTTACTTCTTGTTTTCTTAGTGATTCTTCTCCAGATTTATAACCAATCTCTGCTATTGCAAGGTTTCTCTGTTGACTGGAACGGAATTAATTAAGTCAAGCAAGCCTAACTTAATTAAATTAAGCTCATGAACATATTTGGTGTAGGTCTGCCTGAAATAGCAGTCATAGCTGCCCTTGCCTTGATTGTTTTTGGGCCTAAGAAACTACCTGAACTTGGCAGGAGTCTTGGTAAAACAATAAAAAGTCTTCAGAAAGCATCTTCTGAATTCGAGCATGAGCTAAAAAAAGTAGTCACAGATTCCGAGGAAATTGAGGCTGAGAAAGATTCAGAATAAAAAAATCAAGAGAGCTATTCTTAAAGCAAAAAAAAAATATAATTAGAATAATTCTGTTTGAATAAGTTAAATGCAGTCGGGTAATTTCCGGTTAATAGCTGGACTAGGCAATCCTGGCTCTAAGTATCTCAGAACCCGCCATAATATTGGGTTTATGGCATTAGAAAGAATTGCACGCAAAGAATCTGTTTTATTCAATCTCAACAAAAAAATTTACGGGAATATTGCAGATATTGGATCAGGAGAAAATAAAAAAAGGCTGTTAATGCCAAATACATACATGAATGAAAGTGGACGTTCAATTAGTGCAGCCTTGCAATGGTTTGGTATCGAAACTAAAGAGCTATTAGTACTTGTTGATGATATGGACTTGCCATTAGGAAAATTGAGATTAAGAGAAGAAGGTGGCTCTGGAGGACATAATGGACTGAAAGATATAATCAATCACCTAGGTAGTCAAGATTTTTGTAGATTAAGGATTGGCATTGGTCCTCCTTCTTTAATAAATACAGAGCGCAAAAAGAATACAACTGCACATGTGCTAGGAAAATTTAATAAAGACGAAGATCTAAAAATTGAAGAGGTTTTAGATAAAGTAATTAAAGGCTTAAATTTAATTGAAAGTTTAGGCTTGCAAAAAGGAACTACTTTTTTAAATTCTTATAAGCCTAATTTATAAATATTTTCTAATGAACGATAAACCATACACTACTGCACATCTAAGAGTTTATAGCCAAAACTTTACTACAAAATCAATTCAAGGTGAAATATCAGCTGGCGGATTTAATTGGGAATTTAATTGGAAATTCAGCAATTGTGAACTTTTAGTAGAGCCTCCGCTTGGAAGGGCGCTGATTCAAGATGCTCTAATGCGTTTTCTAATAAAAACTGATTATTCTCTTGAACCTGGGGGAGACTATATTTTTACCATTAAGGCCAAATTCTAATTTCTATTGGTTTTTCCCATTTTAATTTCTTTTTGGAATAATCTTCTACTAATATCAGAGCAACAACAGCATCTAGATTTGACGGAGGAAATATTAATGTCTTTGGTAATAAATTAGTAGGGAAATTTGGAGGAGAAAGTTCTAAATATCTTTCCCGTGCTCTTAATGTAGTACTTGCCTCATCAACTAATTTAACAGGTCTGATATTATTAGAATTAAGTTGAGATAACCAATATTGGCTAGTAGTTCCATTTCCCAAAAGAATCAAATCAATAGAATTATTATGAATCCAATCATTAATTAATCTGATTACAAAATTCTTTTTTACTATTTTACCAGAAATAACTATTGATTTCTTTAAATCAGCTAACAATAAGCCACATTTCTGATTACCTGGATCTATTGAAATTAAGAGAGTCATTAATTATTCTTATCGATAGTATCAGGAAATTGATTTACTCTTAATATTATAGATATTGGATCAGCTGTGTCACTTCTTGATTGAGAAATAGCATCTACTTTTAAGTCTAATTTATCATTAGAACCATAAAGACTTAGCAAGTACTGCATTGAATCTGATTCTACATGGATTTCTGTAGCTAGAGAACCTCTCTTTTTTACTTCAGCTAAAGTTGATGCTAATAAATTCTTAACCTGTTGTTTTAGGGAACTGTTTTTTATCTTATAATTAGTAATATTTTCACTTGAAATTAATTCACCTTTTGCAACTATATTTTTGTTAAGAATAACCTCAGGAAATGCAAAGACATAGTTTTCACCTAAAAGAACATTTCCTGCTGAGCGAATAATAACTACCCATTCTCTTTTATCGGAAATAATTTTTGCTAAACTAGCTATATGATCTCGTCTAACTAATACCATTCTTCTATCTGGTATTTTACCTGGGCTAACTCTAATAAAAGCATTAAAATTTGCTCTTCTTATAATATTTTCTATCTCTTCTTTTACATTAGAGTCTTCAAGCAATTTCACATTAAAAGTTCCTAAGCTTTGTCCGCTAGCTATTACAACTTCACCCTGATAAAAGTCAGACAACCCTTTACTCATTTTTATAAGCTCTTTCTCAGCTTTATTAATTTTTAATTGAAGAGCTTCTCTCTGTTTATTGAGAGGTATCAATTCTTCTCTCTTTTCTTTCAATTCAGCTTGAATATCATCTAATTCAAATAAACCAATTCTTAGCTTTTCATTAACAAAAATCATTAGGATTAGTGAAATACCACTAATCAAACTTCCAGTAAAAATAGTTATTAAAACTGCTGTTCTTCGTGGTCTTAATTTAAAAATGCTCAATCGAGCTTTACCTATACGACTTCCCAGTAAATCCCCAAGGGTTGAAAGAACTCCACCCAACAAGAGCAAGAAAATAATAAGACGCCAACCTGTCACTTAAAACCGCATTATCTGAATAAATCTAATTTAATACCTAATTGAATGTTTTTTTAATTAAAACGTTTGGCGAGAGCAATTGGATCAAAAACAGTTATTTTTTTTCTATCTATCTGTAACAAACCTAGATTTCTTAAATCGCCCAAAAGTCTAGTAATTGTAACTCTGGTAGAACCTATTGCTTCAGCTATACCTTGATGAGAAAGTCTGAGATCAATCGTAATTCCTGTTTCACTAGGTACACCAAAGTCTCTGCAAAGAACAAGAAGAAAACTTACTAATCGCGAAGACATATCTCTATGGGTCAAAGTTTCTATCATTGTTTCTGTTTGAAGAATTCTGCTGGACAACCCTTGCAAAAGAAGTAAACCAACGCCGCTATCAGAAGCTATAGCATTCATTACTGAGCCAGCAGGTGCTGAGCTCATCTCTACTCTAGTAAAAGCAACAGCGTGATAAAAGCGATCAGAACGATGACCGGTCAGCAAAGAGAGCACTCCAAAAAGACTATTTTCTCGAAGCAAGGCAACAGTTATCTCTTCTCCAGATTCATATACACGACTGAGTCTAACTGCTCCTCTTCTAATTAAATAGACCCTCTCAGCTGGATCACCAGGGAAGAAAATTGTTTTAGATCTTTCCACAATCTCATTAGAGGAACCATCAAGTCCTCTAATGACATCTACAAGTGTCTTTTTATCGGAGGTTTGCTCTTTCAAATTATTTTGAGATTGCTTCCCAACAGATTGCTTGGGATAACGATTGAAGGAGCCAGCTGAAGCTGTCATCTATGGAAAACACTTAAGAGTGAACATAAGGATTTCAGGCAATTCATCTTGTAGCAAAAACAACTTTTTAGGATGAAAGCTACAAAGAAAAATACTTATATATAAAAAACAACCTAAAACTACAAACCTTCACATATCAAGCTCGACACTATCTATAGTGTCAAAATAATTGTGAAAGCTATCTATCCCGCTAGATTTAAAAAAAGCTTAGATCATATTGCTTTTTACCAGTTCATGACAGCAAGTCCTAGCCCAAAGAATCTATACCAAACAAGGAATCAATATGGCTTAAGCCCTATTAGAGAGATAAAGGCAAAAGCAAGGCTAAAGATTATTTCTTCGCAAGGACAGTTACAAGTATTTTCATCTCCCTACAGAGGTAGCTTTTCTAGTGTTCTAAGTGAAGCACTTCGATCTGCAGGTCTAGGAAGCAAAGTCTTAATATCTCAATTCTTAAAGGGAGGAGTATCACAAGGTCCAAGAAATACAATCAGCTTATGTGGTGGCCTCGAATGGCTCAGGCCTAATATTTACGGCTGCATTACCTCACCTATAAATCCTAGTTTCAACACATCATTAGAAACGCAAGAAATCAAGAAAGCTATTAGAGACGTTTGGGAAGTTTGCAAAGAACTCATACATACCAATTCCTTAGATAAATTAATACTCGATGAAATTGGTTTAGCTATTGAATACGGCTTTATCAAAGAAAAAGAATTGATAACTGCTTTAGAAAATCGGCATGAATCTATTGATGTAATTTTCACAGGTCCTTCAATACCCAGTAAGGTTTTTTCAATGGCTGATCAAATTACCCAACTGAGGTGCTCTAAGTAATGCTTAAAAACGATCGCTGGATCATTGAGCAATCAGAATCAGGAATGCTCAAACCTTTTCAAGCCAATCTAATTAGGCATCTTGATCCTAATTCCAAAGAGAATCCTGTTTTAAGCTTTGGATGCTCTTCATACGGCTATGACTTGAGATTGTCCCCAAAAGAATTTCTAATATTCCGTCATGTTCCTGGGACAATTATGAATCCTAAAAAATTCAATCCAAAGAATCTAGAATCAACAGCCATTCAGAAAGATGAAGACGGTGATTATTTCATCCTTCCTGCACATTCATATGGATTAGGAGTTGCTCTAGAAAAAATGAAAGTACCAGCAAATATAACCGTTATTTGCCTTGGTAAAAGCACTTATGCAAGATTAGGAATAATAGTGAATACAACTCCAGCAGAAGCTAGTTGGGAAGGACATTTAACTCTTGAATTCAGTAATAGTTCTGGTGCAGATTGTAGAATATATGCAAATGAAGGTATATGCCAATTGTTATTTTTTGAAGGTGACCCTTGTGAAACAACTTATAAAGATAGAAAAGGTAAATATCAAAATCAACCCGAAAAAGTTACTCTTGCAAAGATTTAAAAATGAGTAATGACGTCAATTTAATAACTGTTACACCTGAAGCAGAAAAAACCATGGCCTATATTGCCAGAGTTAGTAATCCTAGAAATCAAGAAAATCAAGACTTTCACAAATTAATCAAATATTGCATAAAAAATGAGCATTGGAGCGTATTTGAACAAGCTTATATGACACTTATGATTGAAACTAATAGGGGTATAGCTGCTCAGATACTAAGGCACAGATCCTTTACATTCCAAGAATTCTCACAACGATACGCAGATAGTTCTCAATTGGGAACTATTCCAATACCTGAATTAAGGCGACAAGATACTAAGAATAGACAAAATTCAATATCTGATCTACCAAACAATATATCTGAAGATTTCAAAGAAAAAATAAAAGTACAGTTTGAAAATTCCCTTAAACTCTATCAAGAAATGCTAGACAAAGGTATTGCCAAGGAATGTGCACGTTTTATACTCCCAATTGCAACACCTACGAGAATATATATGACTGGATCATGTCGTTCATGGATTCATTATATCAAGCTTAGATCTGGTCATGGTACTCAGAAAGAGC